>CALDTK010000314.1 GCA_937924035.1 uncultured Saprospiraceae bacterium
GTAACAACTCAAGTTTCAGGGCTTGGTGGTCGACAAGAAGCTGTAGTAACGGCGACCGATCTTAGAGGCTGTTCGGCTACGGATTCAATTGTTATCACAGAACCTACACCAGTTAATGCGACTGCTACAGTACTGGAAGAAGTATTATGTCGAGATGCGGCTAATGGAAGTGCAAGTATAGTGGTACAAGGAGGTACGCCAGGCTACACTTACACTTGGCTCAGTCCTGTGAGTTCACCTTCTGATTCAGTAGTTAATGATTTAACTGCAGGAATACACGAAGTCGTTGGAAGAGATGCCAATGGATGTGTTGATACTACCTCGGTCACTTTACGTGAACCTGATAGTCTCTTGGCAGATTTTGAAGTAAGAGAAGTTAATTGCTTCGCGCGCAACACAGGATATGCGGGTGTAGAGGTCCGTGGTGGGGTTTCGCCCTATAGTTATAATTGGTCTAATGGCCAAATTGGAACCAGCATTGATAGTCTTCTTGAAGGCGTTTATGAGGTAATCGTAACCGATGCTAATAATTGTGAACTTAGGGATACGGCAACGATCGGAACTGCATCTAATGTTGAATTGACAGGCGAAGGTTTTGGCGTAAGCTGTAATGGTGATCGAGATGGTGCCATTGAACTTGAAGCTACAGGAGGGAATGGTCCTTATGAGTATCAAATCAGTGGGTCAAACTTCAATATCTTTTCAGAGTTTAGATACCTAGCACCTAACAGATATGCGACATTAGCTGTCGATCGTGATGGTTGTCCTTCGGACACCTTGTTTATCACCGTTGAAGAGCCTCAGCCACTCATCGTTGAATCGGGAGAGGAAATTGAGGTAGAACTTGGCGAGACTGCTCAAATTTTTGCGCAAGTATTTAATGCTCAAGGTCAAGTTGACTACTTATGGCTACCCGGGGATAGTACATTGTTTAGTTGTCGAAACTGTCCAGATCCTATTATTAACCCAACCTTCCAAGGCGTCATTCAGGTCCAAGTGATCGATTCTTTAGGCTGTGAAGCTGAGGATTACTTACGAATTAAGCTCAATAAGGAGTTGCAGGCAATGGTGCCTACTGGATTTACACCCAACAACGATGGCAAGGACGATAGGCTCCTAGTGCATGGTAAATCAGGGACGGAAGTAATATCTTTCAAGGTTTTTGATCGTTGGGGAGATGTGGTCTTTGCAGATGGAGGATACATGGTAAATGACGAAAATCGCGGTTGGAATGGCCGGGTGAAAAACGTCTTTGCAATCGGTGGAGTCTACATTTGGGAGGCACAAGTCCGCTATCTCGATGGTGCAATCGAAACTATTAAGGGCCAAACAACCTTGATCCGGTAAAACTGGATTTACTGATTCAAAGTACTGTTGATCAGTATTTTATGGTGAGAATGGCGATCTAGTTTAGGCTGTCTTTAGTAAGGGGTGGTCAACGAATTTTCGAAAAATTTCTAATTATATGTAGCAACATCTATTGTTGTTACATATATTTGCACCATGCCCAGCATAGAAGACATCATTCAACAGTCGACTTTCGAGTCTGCCCAGCAAAAAGTCATGATAAACTTGATTTTTTCAGGAGGTTGGGCTAAATCCGCTGCTGCTTGTACCTTAAAGGCTCTTAATCTCAGCTGGCAACAGTTCAACTTAATGCGCATCTTAAAGGGGCAAAAAGGTAAAGCTGTTCCCTTAAGAGTACTTGCAAGTCGGATGCTCGACCCTCAGAGTAATGCCAGTAGATTAGTAGATAAACTAGTTGAAAAACAATTAGTTGATCGCGATGTCTGCTCTAACGACAGACGGCAGGTAAGACTCAGTCTTTCGAAACAAGGAGCTGTTGTCCTGAAACAAGCATCGAAGCTCATTCATGACACACACTCAGAACTTGGGGGTGACCTCAGTGAAGAAGAATTAAATACCTTAAGTGATCTTCTGGACCGCTTTAGAAATCAACGTCAAAAAAAAGAACTATGAATTTTTTCAAAACTTGCTTTTCAGCAGTACTCATGCTTGCTCTTTCCGTTGGAATGGTCAACGCCCAAACATTCTCCATTGATACAGAAGCCAGCTCTGTTAATTGGTCAGGAAGTAAAGTTGTTGGTGGAGGCCATAATGGTACGGTAGCCCTTGCTAGCGGTAAGCTAGTCCTCAAAAATGGACAACTTGACAAAGGTTCTTTTGCAGCTGATATGACTACAGTAGCTGTTACAGACCTCACAGGTGGAATGGCTGACAAACTAAGTGGCCACCTCTTTAGTGATGATTTCTTTGGTGTTACTGAGCACCCTTCTTCATCTTTTACGATTACTTCGATCGTCATGGATGGACCAAATGAGTACACAGTAACGGGTGACCTCACTATTAAAGGACAGACAAACGCTGTAACCTTTCCTGCGAAGCTTACTTGGGAAAACGAACTTCCAGTAGCAACTGCTACGGTAAAAGTAGACCGTACGTTGTTTGGTATTCGCTACGGTTCTGATAGCTTTTTTGATAACCTTGGAGACAAGGCAATTTCAAACGAATTTGAACTAGAGATTAAGTTGGTTGGAAAGCGATAATTAGCACTTTCAACAAGCATTAAAGAGCTTCTTCCGCTATGCGAGAGAAGCTCTTTTTTTTGCTCAATCTTCTAATTCACGAAGGTCGAACGCTATTCCAGCTAGTTCTAGCGACGCATGAGCACATACTAATAAAGAGCCTCAAACCACACTTTTAAATTGGTAAGCTTACTACCTTTATGCTTAGTTCAGCGTTCCTTATTATGCCCATGGTACTAGTAGTTGGAACTATAGCTTTTCCTAATGAGAAGTTGTATTTTTCAAGCTGGCCAATCAGTGTCTACAGCGCGTAGTATGAGACAAGAGAGAAAGATTCTAATAGTCATACCGTGTAAAAACGAAGAGAGCACTGTTGAGACGACTCTCATATCTCTTTTGCAACAAGACAATTGTAGTCTTGAAATTGTGCTTGTTGACGATGGCTCTACAGATTCTACGGCGGAAATTGTCGAAAGACTTGCTACACAGTATGATAACCTCACGTATCAATCAACCGCTTTTAACAAGCAACGAGAAAGCGGCGCTGGCATCGCCAGAGTAGTGCAATACGGACTATCCAAAATTGATTTGAGTGCTTATGATTACGTTGCGAAATTTGATGCAGATCTAGAGTTTCCGCAAGGCTACATGGCAGCGTGTTTAGAGGAGTTTGAAAATGATAGCCGCCTTGGCTTGGTCGGAGGAAGTTGTTCTATACAAACAGAAGATGGAACTTGGACGCCAGAAAATGTTACGAATCATGACCATGTACGTGGTGCTTTGAAAATGTACAGAACCGAAGCTTTTTTAGATATAAATGGAATAGTTGCTGCTACAGGATGGGACACCATAGATGAACATAAGCTTCGATATAAAAATTGGAAATTTAAGTCTATTCCTACCTTATATGTGAAGCAGTTTAGGGAAACAAATGCTGCGACCGACCCTCAAAAGATGGGGCGAAAAATAGGATTGTCGCTCTATAATATGCGCTACAACTTATTGGTAGTCTTAGTAAGCATTGGCAAGCGCGCCTTTGTTGGGAATTCAAGGCTTCCCTTGATGTCCATGTTGAGTGGGTATCTGTCTGGCCATAAAAACAGTAAGCCTAGATTTCTGACTAAAGCAGAATCTAAGGTGGCGAATGAATATAGAATGTCTGAGTATTATAAGAAACTAGGTTTCAAGTAGCTAATATCTCAATTGTACACACGTAAGAATCGTTTTTATTTAAGCCCCTTTCTCCATTCAATAATCTTCAACATCGCTTCCATTGGAGTGAGCTGGTCTACATCCAGATCCTCTAAAGCTGCGCGCAATTTTGCTGCTTTAGGGTCGCCTGCTTCAAAGATGCTAAGTTGCATTGGCCGAGTAATGTTTGAAGTAGATACAGAAGGGCTGGAAACGTCCTCGTCTTCAGTGCCGATACCCTGTTCCATTCGCTGTTGTTCAAGCTGCTTCAGGATTTCTCCTGCGCGAACCACTATCGCCGTAGGCATACCTGCCATACGAGCCACATGAATACCGAAACTATGTCGAGACCCCCCTTCAACAAGCTTACGCAAGAAGATGACTCGATCGCCTGCTTCTTGTGTAGCAACATGCATATTGATGATTCTCGGAAGACGTTTTGCCAGAGCGTTTAGCTCATGGTAGTGTGTAGCAAAAAGTGTCTTCGGTCGAGCATCCCCGTGTTCATGCAGGTATTCGGCTATGCTCCAGGCAATACTCACCCCATCAAAAGTTGATGTACCTCGTCCAATTTCATCGAGTAGCACGAGGCTCTTCGGTGAGACATTGTTCATGATACTCGCTGTCTCATTCATTTCCACCATGAAAGTCGACTCCCCACTAGAAATGTTGTCACTCGCGCCTACCCGCGTAAAGACTTTGTCAACCAAGCCAATTTCAGCCGATTCAGCAGCAACAAAACAGCCCATTTGCGCCATGATGACGGATAAGGCAGTTTGACGAAGAATCGCAGATTTACCTGACATGTTCGGCCCAGTAATCATTAGAATCTGTCGAGACTCAGGATCCAGATCGATGTCGTTGGGAACATAATGCTCGCCTGGCGGCATCAATGCTTCAATTACAGGGTGCCGGCTTTGTTTTAGCGAAAGCTCTGTACCAGCATGTAACCTAGGTCGTACCCAGGAGAGGCGATTCGACAACTTAGCAAAGCCCCACAAACAGTCTAATTGAGCAACGGATTTGGCAGTTGCCTGAATTCGATTTACATAGGGTAGGGCATCGGAAACGAGCTTATGAAACAGCTCTTCTTCTCGAAATTGAATCTTTTCGCCTGCTCCTAGAATTCGTTCCTCTAACGTTTTAAGTTCTTCAGAAATGTAGCGTTCGGCATTTGCTAAAGTTTGTTTACGCACCCAATGATCAGGGATTAAACCTAGGTTTTTGTATTTATTAGTTACCTCTAAGTAATAGCCAAATACATTGTTAAATCCGACCTTAAGTGAGGTGATACCAGTTTGCTCAGCTTCTCGAAATCTGAGGTCATTGAGCAACACTTGCGCGTTATTGACATCGTTACGCCAACTGTCCAATTCTTCATTTACACCATCGGCAATTACTGCACCTTTTGAAAGCAAAACAGGAACTTCTTCTTGTAAGGTTTTGTCAACCATTTCCACAAAATCGGGACAGTTGTCAAGGCCTTTTGCCATTGCGTTGAGCGCTGAGTTCTTTATTGACGTAAGTTTTAGCGAAAGCGGAATGATGGCTGAAAGGGCTCTGTGAAGCTGACGCATTTCTCGAGGATTTACCCTTCGCGTAGCAACTTTACTAACCAATCGCTCTAGGTCTCCAATGACGCGCAGATCTGAGAGTAGATCATCAGCAAGGCTGGTGTTTTGTGTGAGTGCCTCAACAACATTGTGCCTTGACTCAATGTCAGCTTTCTCTGTTAGAGGCATCACCACCCAACGCCTCAAAAGCCTCGCACCCATTGGTGTTGCCGTGCCATCTAAAACATCAACTAAAGCCAAGCCTCCTTGATGGGAAGGATTGATTAATTCTAGATTTCTGACAGTGAAGCGGTCTAGCCAAACGTAGTGGTCTGGTAAGATTCTACGTATGCTGTCGAGGTGGCTTAAACGAGTATTTTGTGTCTGTGCGAGGTAATGTAAAATCGCTCCTGCGGCCCCTTGTTGCAAGGGTGACTCTTCAATACCAAATCCTTTGAGGTTCTTGATTGAGAAATGTTCAATCAATTTTCCCCTTCCATAGGCTTCCTCAAAAATCCAATCCTCTAAAGGATAGGCATAATAGCTATCGCCATAGGTAGAAGTCCATTCCTTTTTATAGCCTTTCGGCAAAACCACTTCTGATGGCGAAAACCCTTGAAGCAATTTGTCAATGTAGCTCTTTGAACCTTCTGCAACATAGAATTCACCAGTTGATATATCGACAAATGAAATTCCGAATTGACCTAAGTTATTAGGTGCAACTGCGGCTAGGTAATTGTTTTTTTTATGTTCAAGTAAATTGTCTCCTTGAGCTACTCCAGGTGTAACAAGTTCGGTAACGCCACGGCGAACGATCTTACGTTCTTTTGACGGCTTTTCAAGCTGCTCGCAGACAGCCACACGAAAACCTGCCCGAACTAGTTTTGGTAGATAAACTTCTAAGGAATGATAGGGGAAACCAGCAAGTGCGACATTGCTGCCACCGTTGTTGCGACTTGTTAGCGTGATGCCTAGTACACCAGCCGAACGTTCAGCGTCTTCCCCAAACGTTTCGTAGAAGTCGCCGACTCGGAAAAGGAGCACTGCATCGGGATGCTGCGCCTTCATTTCCGCATACTGTTTCATCAAGGGGGTAACCTTACCTTTTTTGCCTCCAGCCATACGAGGGCCAAGGTAGAATAATGGATCACGTTCCATAAGACTGAATTTCAACCAATACGCTATGTTTATGCGATGCGACTTATCACACTTGTAGCCTTTTGTCTCCTAATAGCTTGTACAGCAACAAAAGAAGCTTCTAAAGCAACGCTTCCTGCGACGCCTGCTATTCCTGTTGCTATGCTACCCGTAGCGATTGACATACAGCAGCAAACTGTCGAAAAAGACATCCGATATTTGGCTAGTGACGAACTCGAAGGTCGCGGAACAGGATCTGCTGGGATCGAAAAGGCAGCGACTTATATCGCTAAGGTATTTTCAGATGCCTCTGTTGCTGACGTTCCTGGGGTAACTCGTTATACGCAGCAAGTACCACTAGTGAATCAGGCGGCTCCAGCGTCAGCATCATTTGAAGTAGTAAACAACACGTTTGAGTTGGGAGATGATTTACTCATCCTAAGTCAAGTTGAAATCAATAAAACTGCGCAGCTGAGGTTCTTTGGCGAAATTTCGGTTGCCGATCTTGCGAAAGAAGATCTGGAAGGTGCAATCGTAGTGACCATGGCAGGTAGCAAGGAAGAAGGCGATCCTAGGGCCTTTTATCAACTTGCCAAGGAAAAGCAAAAAGCAGTTGCTGCTAAAGGTGGGGTAGCCTTAATTGAACTTTACAGATCGCCCCGAGCTCCGTTTAGCCAAGTTTCTCGCTTTTTTGGTAAAAGCGGAATCAAAATCGACAAGTCTAGCGGTATGGAAATCCCATTGATTTGGCTCAACGATCCAAAGGGGAGTAATCTTCAAGTTATGGATGAGGCTGCAGGCACTGCTGTTAGGCTTTCGCTAAAACCTGGATCCAGAACACAAGTTTCTTCAAGGAATGTGCTAGGCTTCATTCCAGGTACCGATCCATCGTTAAGGGAAGAGATTGTAGTGATTAGTGCGCATTACGATCATTTAGGAATAGACGGTTCGAGAGGTGGAACAGATTCGATTTTCAATGGAGCGAGAGACAACGCCTTAGGTACAGCAGCCCTGCTGTCTGTCGCAAGACACTTTGGTGCCAATCCTGCTAAACGCCCGATCCTCCTAGCTGCATGGACAGCTGAAGAAATTGGGCTGCTAGGAAGTAACTACTTTATGGAGTCTCCAGCTTTACCTCTAAGCTCTATAGTTTATAACCTCAACTTTGATGGAGCCGGGTATGACGATACCACTTCGATCACAATCAACGGATATGGTCGCACCACTGCGCAAGCCGACATTGATGCAGCGATTGCAGAAAAGGGGGTTAAACCGAACCCAGATCCAGTTCCTCAAATGAACCTTTATCAGTATTCAGATAATTGGAGTTTTGCCAAGAACGGAATTCCAGCAATGAATGTCGCTCCAGGCTTCACTGGTTTTTCACCAAAATTGATGAAGTACTATCACCAAGCGGGTGATCATGCAGATGATCTTGATTTCGCTTATGTGACTCGCTATGTAACTGCTTGCGTATCTGCATCGCAGGCATTGGTCAATATGGAGGTGAGACCTGATTGGGTAGAAGGCGATGAACTTGCACCTACTAATATCAGGATGAGCAAAGAGTAGAGTCATAGCAACTCATATCAATCTTTCATGGCTATTTTGACTTATTTGTAGAATTCAAGAGGTATTGTTTTGCCGAAAGGCCAAAAACAGTTGAATATTTGGTTCTTGACAGTAGTCTGTTTTGCGCAAATTGATCTATCCACAGCTGTTTGCAAGCCAATTGCTAAAATGGACTGAGTTCTATTGTACATTTGTGTCATGATATCGAATACTTCAGCATGGTGGGCATTCCGCTTCGCCTTAGAAAGTACATCGAAAATAAATTGACCAGTCAAACGGCTGGGGTGCTTTTGTGCGCCCCAGCCGTTTTTCTTTTTACAACACACCACAACAACCTGGTACTATGTCAAAGACTAAGCTCGAATACATCTGGCTAGACGGATCTAAGAAAATGCAAGGCCTTCGCAGCAAGACTAAGCTGATGAATAGCTTCAACGGTACGCTAGAGGAATGCCCAGTTTGGAGTTTCGATGGTTCATCTACAGGTCAAGCAGAAGGGGGGTCTTCTGATTGCCTACTGAAGCCTGTCTTCATGTGTCCTGATCCACAACGTCACAACGCGTTTCTCGTAATGACTGAGGTTCTAACATCTGACGGTCAGCCGCACTCTACAAACGGACGTGCTACCATCGATGATGACGACAATGATTTCTGGTTTGGCTTTGAGCAGGAGTACTTCCTTTGGGATTACGAAACGAACAAGCCTCTTGGCTTCCCTGCTGAAGGAGAGCCTGCCCCACAAGGTCCATACTACTGTGGAGTTGGTGGAAAGAGTGCTTTCGGTCGTGAGCTTGTTGAAGAGCACATGGACGCATGTATTGAAGCGGGCCTTAACATTGAAGGAATCAACGCAGAGGTTGCTCCTGGACAGTGGGAGTTCCAAATCTTTGCAAAAGGAGCACGTTCAGCGGGAGATCAAATCCACGTTGCACGTTACATGCTAGAGCGCACCGCTGAGAGTTACGGTCTTGGTATCGAGTATCATCCTAAGCCTGTAGAGGGTGACTGGAACGGATCTGGAATGCACGCTAACTTCTCAAATAGCTTGCTCCGTAACAGTGGAAAGAAAGAAGATTACAAGAAAGTGTGTGAATCTTTCCGACCAGTAACGAAGGAGCATATGGATGTTTACGGATATGATAACCATCTTCGCCTCACCGGACTTCATGAAACACAATCAATCCACGAGTTTAGCTACGGTGTTTCTGATCGTGGAGCATCAATCCGAATTCCAATTGCTACAGTAGAAGCAGGATGGAAAGGATGGTTGGAAGATCGACGTCCAAACAGTGCAGCAGACCCTTACAAAGTTGCTGCGCGAATTATTAAGACTGTAAAAGAAGCCAGTGTCGCTGTTTTAGATTCAGCACACGCTTAAGATTTAGCTGACCTAGTCTCGTCAGTCTCTTGGCCCATCGGACCCTGTGTTCGGTGGGCTTTTTTGTGCACTAACTTGTCGGCTATGATTACCATCTTATCAGGAGCAGGAATGTCGGCAGAGTCTGGAATTCGGACCTTCCGTGACAATAATGGATTGTGGGAAGATCACGATGTCATGGATGTGGCTAGTCCGCAAGGTTGGGCAAACGATCAGGCATTGGTCAATCGTTTTTATAATGCACGCCGAGCCCAGCTCAAAGAGGTCAAGCCAAATTTAGGGCACCTAGCGCTTGCAAAATTGGAAGCTGCTCTTCCTACGCATATCATCACACAAAATGTCGATGATCTACATGAGCGAGCAGGAAGTAAGAACGTTTTGCACCTGCATGGTGAGTTGACAAAAGTCCGTTCTACCGGAAATCCTCAGCACGTAGTAGAGTGGAGTGGTGACCTCACGGAAAAGGACACATGTCCGCAGGGGTATCAACTTCGACCTCATATCGTTTGGTTTGGTGAAGAAGTACCTGCTCTTGAAGCGGCAATCCCAATCGTTTCAGGCTCTGATGTGGTAATCGTGGTCGGAACAAGTATGCAGGTTTATCCTGCAGCGAGTTTGGTGGGTTTTGCTCCCTCAACTGCACAGGTGTTTTATGTTGATCCTCATCCAAGTATCAACCATGAGTTGAGCTTACGCCAAAACTTGCGAATTATTGAAGATACAGCGGCTAATGCATTGCCCGCATTGGTTGATAGCTTACTTTCCTAGCTTGCCGCAAGTAGCGATTTGTTGTGAAAAAGTGGTTCGCTGTATAGAGTGATTGTTCTGCCAACTCTATGAGTATTTTTATTGTTCAATACCTATGAAACTGGATTCAGCTTATTGGAGAGATCGATATGTAGAAGAGCGAACCGGATGGGACATCGGTCACCCGAATCATGGACTCATAGCTGAAGTCAAGAGTCGCTTTCCAGTGAACACTAAAATCCTAATTCCAGGTGCTGGTCGCGGTTATGAAGCTGAAGCACTGTGGGGGGCAGGGTACCTTAATACATACGTTTGTGACTGGGCTCCTGAGGCGTTTGACGCATTATCCAAAAGTGAAGTTTTGGCGAAAGCTTTCTCTGATGCAGATGAGGCAAAATCAAGGTTAATTGTAGCTGATTTCTTTACCTTGGAAGGCCAATACGACCTCATTTTGGAGCAAACTTTCTTCTGCGCGATTGATCCCAAGCTCAGAGAAAACTATGTAAATCAGGCTGCACATCTATTAAAACCAGTAGGAAAATGGATGGGTATTTTATTTGACTGTCATTTTCCCACAGCTGGACCACCTTTTGGAGGAGATAGAGAGGCCTACCGCACAGTGTTTGAGAAGCGTTTTCAAATAGAGAAACTTGAGCGATTTAGGGGGTCTATTCAGCCAAGAATGGGAAAAGAATTACTTGGGCTAATGTATTGCAAATCAATGTGATATGTTATTTGGGTCATCGCTACCCTGAATTAGGCACGATGGTGGTACTATGGGTGGGGCCTTTGTACTTTAAAGGTTCGTTACTCCCTCAAGATTGAAGCTCGGCTCAAAGTCGAAATAAAATTTGGCGAATCTCTGCCTTTTGAATGTCGTAAGGCATCCTTTAGATCAGAAGAACAAGCTACATTTGGCGGCTGGGTATTTAGCAGTTAAGAGATTGGAAAAAAGCAACGTGAGAAACAACAAAACTACCGCAGCAGTTCGAGCTGCAGCATTAACACTACTTGCAATCGTTGGAGCTTTTATGCTTCAATCCAGTACGGCAGACCTCAGCGGATTGAGCGCCTTTCCGCTCACCGTTCCGACGTACAAATTCGGTTTAGAACAAGAACGATATCAAACTATCGAAACCCGAGAGGTTAAACGAGGTACGAGCTTATCTGAACTTCTTCAGAGTTTCAATGCTGATCCAGACATTACGGCCAATCTACAAGCAAGCGCGCTGAGATCTCTCGATGCTACAAAGCTTGTAGCTGAGCGTCCTTACACGCTATTTACAAGAGCTGGGGAAGACGTGCCAGATTTCGTGGTTTATGAGCCAAATGGTTACGAGCAACTCATCTTTGATTTCACCAAAGGAAACAGCTACGTACGTGCTGAGGAAGTAACAACTCAGCTCCTCCATGGAGAAGGAATTGTTACAAGCAACCTCTGGAACTCGGTAATGGAGCAAGGTCACAATGCTAAACTTGCTCTAGGGGTTCAGCGTGCAATCGAGAGTGCGATTAGCCTGCGGAGCTTGAATAAAGGTGACGACTACGAGATGATCTACGAGCGTAAACTCGTAGAAGGTAAGGACAAAGGCGTAGGCCGTGTCAAGGCTGTCCGTTTGAGTCATAATAAGAGAGATGTCATAGCAATCCATTTTGAGCGTCCTGAGGATGGAATCAATGGTTACTACAACTTAGCAGGGGAGAACATGAGTTCTGGTTTCTTGCTTAGCCCTGTTCCAGGAGCACGTATTAGCTCAGCCTACAACCTACGCCGCTTCCACCCTGTACTTAAGCGCAGAAAGCCCCACTACGGTACAGACTACGCAGCACCCCGTGGTACTCCGATCGTATCAGTAGCTGAAGGTAAGGTTGTACAAATTTCAAGAACCCGTGGAAACGGAAAGTTCGTGAAGATTAAGCACGACGATACGTTTACTACACAATACCTGCACATGAGCCGTCACGTAAAAGGCATGCGGAGAGGTGACTGGGTGAATCAAGGACAAACGATTGGCTATGTAGGAAGTACTGGCCTAGCGACTGGTCCTCATGTATGTTTCCGCTTTTGGAAAAATGGTAAGCAGGTAAATCACCTCAACCAAGAACTTCCAATGGGTAAGCCTCTTCCTGAGCACCTCATTGAAGAGTATTTTGCTGAGCGCGATACAATGCTTGAGCTACTGGATTATGATTATGATGCCGTGCTTGATGGCTTAGCGACAAAAGAAGAAGTTGATAAAGAAAAAAGCTAAAGGCAATCTCACATATCTGCTTGCAAACAGCCTTCTTCCACTTGTTGGGAGGAGGCTGTTTTGGTTATGATTCTAGGTTAACAGAGGCTAATTGAAGACAAATTAATAATAATGCCATGTGAATCTACTTCACGGTAATACCTTGTATCTAAATTACTTGTATGAAAATTTTTGCTATTAATGTCTTTCTTATAGTTGCCCTATTTGCAAGCATTTCACTAAAAGCTCAGACCCCTTTTATCTGGATACCAGAGGAGGTCCCATCTTGTTTTTCTGGAGACTCGATTATTTCAGTGAAAGACTTTTCGCATCAATCAGGATGCGGTGATCTTATTCTAGGAAACGACCTTTCTACACTTACGATATCGAATTCACTGACTAAATTTCTTTCTTCTGGAGATTACACTTATAGTAATATTCCTAATGTTATCCCGGGACAAGCTGGAAGTAATGAGTCTGGTTCAATACAGTTTTATGTTGAAGGAGATATAGACGTAATAGACACTGAAAATTCATCGATTAGAATAGCTGTTGATTTTGATGGTCAGATATCTAGTTACCCATCATTATCTTTTAGCGAAATACTTAGAGGTAATTCGAACTGCAAAATTTTGATTCCTTACGGGGCGAAAATGGTAATTCAGTACTTAAATATCACGCTCAATGAAGATTGGATTCCAGAAACAGAAGTCGACCTAAATTTTTCATATCAATACCTTCAAGAAGCTGTCCCTTATTTATCAAACATAATTATTCCGGATTCGTGTTTTGATGGACAAGCCTATAATTTTGCTTTACCATCTGGAAATACTAGCATAATAACCCAGCATCCTTTATGGACTCAAGTAGGTCTGGAAACCCCTATTTCTGATAATCATTTAATCAATATATCAAAACAAGGAGGAATCTTAACGCTACCTACAGAAAGTGTGTTTACGAGCTCTGGTCCTAGTGATCTAACGGTTAATCTCCAAGACTTGGGTTTGTGTTTGCTAAATACTGAGATGACCATTAGGGACCAAAGCCACCTCATACTTGACAATGTTGATATTGACTATGGAGGCGATGAAGGATGTTTACGGATTGATTTTCTAAGTCAATTGACTATTCCGAAAGATGGATTCCAAATATTAGGTAACGAAGGGCGAAATCTTCAATTATGGTATGGAGATGCTAAAACTACCTTAGAGGAGAATTCGACACTCATCCTTGATAATATTTTTAAATATTCATATTTCACACCCCGATATGATGTGTTTTTTTATGTACACCCAGGTGCACGATTAGAAGTGACTGTGAATACTTCACTCGCAAATCCCTTTCCTTCGATTCCCACCTATCACATTAAGCTATATGAAGGGGCCACATTTGATATGTCAGCAGCTCCAGCTGATGTTCAAGACATCTTTATAGTAGAATCTGTCTCCAGTTCTCATAATACTCTTCCTCCTTCTTCTTCTTACTTAGTCTATCCAAATCCTACAATTGATCGAAGTGCAACTGTAAAGCTATCTCCTGGGACAAAACCTTTATCATCTATTGAGGCTCTTGACGCAGCTGGACGGATGGTAGCTGTATATACCAACCTGTCTGGAGAAAGCGAGTATTCAATACAACTGCCACGTCGAGGAGTCTATATACTTCGTCTTACAGACATAGAAGGTCGAGTAGGGCACAAACGTGTTATTCGTCAGTAGGACTTCTATTAGTTCTTCCAGCCTGCCTTCTCGATCAAAAAAACCAAATTGGTAATTCTCGTCTGCGGGTGATCAGGACGCTCTTCAAGAGTTAACATGCGCCCTCCAATTTTTGTCACCGCTTTCTGAGACCTGAAGTTGTTTTGGTCTACCATGAGGTAAACCTTGTCTACTTCTTTCATGGCATGATCAATCATGAGTTTTTTCATCATGCGGTTGTACATACCTCCCCAATGTTCTCTAGTGAGAAAAGTCCATCCTATTTCTATGCCATTAGGAAAGTCATCGAATTGAAAATAGCGTGAAGTTCCTATGATTGAACCCGCATTTTTATGGACCACTGCTAACGCACCACCTGAATCGAGTCCTTCTTGAAAAAATCTATCGAAGTTCTCAAGCTCGTTTCGCTTATCAAAATGTTGGTCCCAAATCTTTGGATCTTTTGCAGCAGCATACAGTGCATCATAGTCTTCGGCAACTAAGGGGCGGAGTTTTAAAAGATCGTTCTCTAAAGTTGGCTGAAGGTTCATGGTGCAGTAGGTTTTGACGAAAGTAAACCAACTTTAGACGCCGAGTAAGTTGTCCATAGTACCACGCGTAACCGCATGATAACCTGGGCGTGCTTTGGCATAGATTTCTTTGGCTTGAGTCAATAAGCCACGTTCTTTCATAGCTCTATACAACGGAGTCAAAAACTTGCGTCTTCCAATACGAACAAGGAAAGCCTCAATTTCAGGAAGGATATCGTTTCCATAGCCATTGCGTAGAGCAAGCTCATACCAGGCAGCGGCGATTTCTGCATTGCCGCTACTCTTAAGTTTATAGATTTTATCAAGTTGACTTAACCGATATCCGTCAACATTGACTGGGAATCCGCGAATGAAATACAACCATTCGTTGGTCGACCAAGAACTCGTTGTAAACTTAGGGAAGATCTCACCTGCGATAAATGTTGTGCGGAGGCTATCTACTTGCTCAAAGCGTTTGCTAGTTGGAGCAGCAAGTGCACTACTTGGGATGCCAGGGGCATCAATCCATGCGCCCAAGTCAAAGTTTGAGTTGTTTGGTTCGAGCAGGTTTCGGGTTGCGTAAGCAACGAACTGATCTGTCGTTATGGTCTGAAATTGATGCGTACCGAAATAATTACGCAAGAAAGCATCAAACTTTTCACGACCAACTTCAACCTCTAAAGTTTGCATGAGTAGACTACCTTTTTCATAGGCAATGTCTGTCATTCCATCATCTGGATTACGACCTTTAAGATCTAGACGCAAATGTTGATCAACCTCATCTAAATCGTCGAGGTCATCTTGTAAGTCCTGCCGACCGAGCGTCAAAAGCATGTCGGCGTAGTCTCGGCCACTTACTTCTTCCATGATTCTTCGCTCGATGTAGGTGGTGGTGCCCTCATTTAACCAGAAGTCATCCCACGTTGCATTCGTGACTAGGTTTCCGCTCCAACTATGGGCTAGCTCATGCGCGATCAAACTTGTGAGTGAAGAATCTCCAACGAGTATAGTTGGTGTAGCGAAGGTCAGCTTAGGATTTTCCATGCCTCCAAACGGAAAGCTTGGGGGCAAGACTAAGATATCATATCGGCCCCAAGGGTAAGCGCCATATAGACGCTCAGCAGCTTCCATCATATCGTCAACTTGCGCAAACTCTCTAGCTGCAAAGTCTACATTCCCAGGCTCGGCATATACCCCGGTCTGATCTCCGATAGCTTTGAACCTCAAGTTACCGACAGCAATGGCCATTAAGTAAGGCGGAATCGGTTGCGGCATTCGAAAAGTATATACACCACTATCGTTTCGTTCTCTTGGGTTTTCAGCGCTCATAACGGCCATCAATTCCTTCGGTGTCTTGATGGTCGCTTCGTACGTAATTCGGTTACTAGGGCTATCTTGAATAGGCACCCAGCTACGCGTTAAAATCGCTTGACCTTGACTAAACATAAACGGCTTACTCGTACTCGTTTGGCTTGGTTCGAGCCATTGTAGCGCTTCAGCGGTTGGACTCGTCTCGTAGTGAATAATTACCTGATCCACATCTGGCATTAGTGGAACTTGCAAGGCTCTGCCAAGCATGTCGTTTGGCTTGCCGAGCATATAGTCAATTTCTTTCGAGGCTTTGTCTTTTGCCTTGACTTCAACCTTTGTAATCTTCAATTCATCGGTATCAAAAATGATCCAACGCGCACCATCGTGAGAAACATCCCAAGTGGCTGTGCCACTTAAGGTTTTTGCTTCAAAGTCAGTCGCTAATTCCAAGTTTAAATGAGTAGCACGTGCTTGCTCAGGGTTACTAAACGAATGGACGTCATGGGAACTGACTGAGATATCCGTGAGTGGAGTTGCTTGATCGGTATCGCATGCACTAACGAAGCAAAAAAGCAGACTTACGAAAAGAAAGAACGTGTACTTCATAATAGACGAAAGGTACGGGCATCGATGTGAATAGATGATTCAACCGAAGAACCCAAAAGAATAATGTTGGATTTCTCACTTAAAGAGCCAGTTTTCTAAGGACGTGCTCGATGAAATAGTAGTGTCTCAGCCACGCAAAGCACCAATGCGACTTACCATGGCTCCGACGCGGTTTTTGAGACCTTCAAGGACACTTTGCTCATTGGTCAAATGCTCATCTAGTTGTCCGAAATGGGCATCAATTCTTTCGCGGATCATCGTTGCGTAGGTAGTCAACTTGCCTTCTACTTCTGTTTTAAGCTGAGCTCGTCCCTTGGCGACTTCTTCGCGATATTCTGCCATGAGTTTGCGCTTCTTTACGGTAGTACTTACACCTGCGAAGGCAAGACCCAAGGTGGTTAAGACACCGCCTGTGATATCGAATACAGCAAGCTGAGTAACGGCTGCTAGAACTGCTCCGATAACTGCTATTCCACCTCCTGTGAGGAGGTTCGTGCTCAACTTATCCTTATCGGCAAATAGCTCTTTCCCTTCGAAGGAATCACTCTTAGAGATGAATCGTTCGAAGGCTTCTTGTAGTTCAATCAGGATTGCAGCACGCTTATCAGCCACCTCGCTGAAAAAGACATGATCACTCGGAAGTTGCATGGCTTTTTGTTGCACCATCAGATGCACGGTTTGCGTCATGTTTTGCAAACTTTCAGCAAGATCATTGACGCCATCTTTTAGTCGGACGCTCAACTCTTGAGTCAGGTCAGTTTGCATGGTTTTGGCGAAAGTTTCCAACCACTCTTTCGTCCCTGAGCCCTTGCTAAAAATTCCAGCGACTGCCCTCCCAAATAGACTTGGGAAGGAAATTCCTTTGGAAAGCTCTCGTTCACGTTCTCTTGTAGAACGGTCGTACGCAGAGACTAAATTTTCTGTGAGGATTTCGATCTGACGATTTGCTTGCATTTCATGTCGAGCCAAGGTCTCGCGCACCTCATCTCTAAATGCTGTATCCGCTTTAAAAGCCTCTTCGCGCTCGGTGAGGCCGGTATCTACCCGTTCGAGCATTTGTTCGGCCGTGTCGAGTGAATTCGTGATTTTGAGCCCTGCTGCTTTTCCTCCCGTAATATTCGATCGGACATACTCAAATAACTCAACAAAACCACTCTGCTCTTTTTTGCCTTGCATCTCCTCTAGCGCGCTTACTGCGAACACTTGAGGATCTTCTACACCTTTTTTTATTGCCTGTTCACGAACGCCATTAATGTTGACTGCTAAGTCATCAGCAGGCATGAGATCCTTTTGCTGGAGTACGAAAATAACTTTACGTCGCCAGTCTCCATGGATGTAATCGAAGAATTCCCATGCGCTTTGGCGGTAAGGATTCTTGGCTTCAAAGACAAAGACTACTAGATCGCTGCCTGGTACAAATCGCTCTGTAATTTCTTGGTGATGATCGACGATGGTGTTCGTACCTGGAGTGTCGACGATGGCTATCTCAGAAAGTATATCTACGGGAAGAAAGATCTTCTTGAGGTAAGGATTCACCTCAACGGTTCGTTCTTCTTCCCCGAACAAGATCTGTTGCACCGTGTCCGTCATTGGCTGTGGAGCAACTTTAGCTACTTCTTTGCCAGTGCCAAGAAGTGCATTGATAAAACTTGATTTGCCAGCCTTTACCTCTCCACAGATTACAAAAAGAAAAGGCTCTTTAATGGTTTCCCGTAGGTCGTCTAGCCGAGAAGCCATTTCAGGTTTACCAATGTCGAGAGCCAATGCATGCATGTCTCGAACAAGTTCTTCAACGTGGACTCGCGCGTCTTGGAGGTTTTGCGAAAGCAGGGGAGTATTCAATGTAATCTCAAATTTGGGAGTGGAAAGGTAATGCAACTAGGAGAGTCGCAAGGCTAGGTCACACGAAAAGCAAACGATACTCCGACCAGCGTCGTGAAGCAGCAGCGGTGTTGAAGTAGCTCATGTTTCAAACCGATTTCCCTCGATCGGCCCACCTACTTTAGGTCTACTGACAGGATGAGGCTAAGTTGTGTGTAAGCTTAAATATGCTGCTGCTCCAGTGCCTTGACACATTATTAGGTCAAGTACTGAGAGGTTACTGACCCATCCGGTTCGTTCAGTGAATACTTGTGGGTATTGCCGTTGGCTATCCGTTGCTTTTAAGGTTGCCTCCTGCACATCGACTTCTTTTATCCAGTCTTCAGCTTTCGCCAAAACAAGGTTTGGGCTAACGATATCTTTTACCCACTCGACAAGGTCCCAGTTCCATTCCCAGAGCGTATCAGGCTTTCGCGAAAACAAGTCTTGAAGTTCATCTTCAAAAGCCAAGTAAAAGGGTGCAGAACCATAGGCTGCTTTAATGCTCAGCCAGTGCTGCCGACGCCAGTCTTCTGCGTACGAGATCATGACTTCAGTAATCGGACAGCTTTGGTGTTTACCCCCTACTAGCGGAATACTCAGCGTTTGTCGACCATGACTGTTTGTGATGACCGAGCGATTGCGTTGAGTTCGGCGCTGGTAGTTCTCGTTTTGCCGAAAGGCGAATCCTCCAGCTGCGATAGCTTGGGTCCAAAGTAGGGTAGAACCAAAGTAAGGGAGCGCTGCACGCTGAAGGTTAGGCATGGGCACAAATGAACATAAAAAAAGCCCCGCCTAGCAAGATGCAAGACGAGGCTTTTTAATGAAGTGGCTACTTACTCTTCTTAGCGAGCCACCTGAAGAGGAAGTGTACGCTCGCCTGCATCAGTGCTGATACGAACGTTGTACATACCCGTTGAGAGTCCGCCTACAGGAATGTCGAGTGTTCCTGCACGTCCTCCAACCAACTGTTGTGAGTGCACAAGTTGACCAGTCATTGAGTAGACTTCAACTGTACCGTTCTTCGGCTCAACCTGAAGGCTGTAGCGAAGTTGACTTACTTCATTTGCAGGGTTAGGTGCAAGAATAAGTTGACCTCCAAGTAACTGACGGGTGCTAGAAATTTCGCTAGTAGAAACGCGGAAAACTGGAGTAATTACCTCGTAACCGTTTGTCAATTCTAGGTCGTCACTAAAGCTGATGAAGCCAGAGAAGAAATTGTCTGTTTGGAAAAGCTTAGAGAATGTACGCTCACCTGCATACCAAGTTGTTGCGTCTGATCCTACTCCAGCTTGTACAGATGGTGGAACAATAGTACCTGGAGAGATAGAGCCGATTAATGCCATTACCATATACCTGCTTCCAGCAAGAAGTGTGACAGGGTCATCATTGTCATCGAGCGGACTTAAGGTGATTAACTCATTTCCAGATGATGTACAAAGCTCATTTCCTGTAAGGACGTAATCAGCAAACCCGATGGTTGCATCATTTGAGAAATCATCAATATTAACCGCTCCTGGAGTATCGATGACTCCATCAGCATCAGTATCAAGATCGATGACGTAAAGCTCAACGAAAATTTCAGCATTACCCACAGTTGTCAATTCTTCTGCATTACAGATTCCGAATTGTACAGCTCCAATTTGAGTATCTTCTGCAACTTCGACTGTCATACCCCATCCCATAGAGTTGTTAGCATCAGCATAGCCTTGCTCAGAAAGTGTTAACGCACGTGCAGGAGAGTTGTCACCTTGTGTAGCAGACCAGAAGTCTTCTGTAACAGTTACAGTTGTGCTGTAATCATTTGCTGAAGGGAGATCGCTAGAGAATGTGTAGGTATATTCTCCCATCCCGTTATCCGGAAGAATCTCAGCGTCTGCAAAAAGCATTAGTTCCTGAGTTCCAGGTAAGATTGTGTCGAGTACAGTTCCTAGCGTTTCTGTAGACCCATCAGGATTAGTGACCGTTAGTGTACCAGTGAAGATTGAATCAACTGCTTCAGCGTTGTAGTAGTTAACACGTGGCTGAAGAAATGCTGTCTCTACCTGGCCCATTGGTACGTAAGGATAGTGGTATACACTTCCTTCCCAGATTGAAATTGGAGCCATGCGTGCTCTCGTAGGTGTCCCGGCATCTAATCGATCTGTGAAAGTTGATCCAAAGCCGAATGGAATAAATCCACCAGGAATTGTAGTTCGTGTGATTGAGTCACCTCCTAGCATGTTAAACACAGCATTTTGAGCTCCTGGACGACCATCATTGATGATCAAGTAGCCAACAGCACCTGCTTCAGTAGCATGGTATGATTTCAAGGAGAAACCGCAAACGCCACGACGAATGACTGCCCACTTACCAGTAAGATCTTTTGTTGTTGGTACACAGCCGAGTGAGTCACCACCGACGTCTGCAATCCAAGTCATTTCAGCTTCAAGCGTGTCTGACCAATCTGGACCGAAGTCAGTTGGTTGACCCCAATCTATAATTTCGAATTCTCCGTTAGCATTCTCGATTTCTAAGGTTAGAGGAGCTAATGAACTGTCACGACGGACGAGACCGATCTGTGCAGTAGCAACGAATGTTGCCAACATACCGAATACGAATAGAAGTGTAGTTTTCTTTCCCATGGGGAGTAGTTTAAGTGAGGCGACAAAATAGGGTAGGTATTTTTACTTTCGAAATAACTTATGCTCATATTTTATACTATTTTGCGACAAAACCATTAGATTTACCGGTAGATGAATAGAAAGTCACCCTCTACATATCTTGGTAAAGCCTTTCTGTGGCTAATCGCGGTAGCGGTGGCTGCTCTTGTTGAAGGCTATTTGCTTGCCAGCACTGAAGAGACTGAAAGACTTAGCTCGCTTGCCAACTTGCAGGAGATCCCTGCAAACATGCCTGAGGCGGCAGTACACGTCGATCGTGTTGTTGAATTCGTCAACTTCTTGTTTGGACTTTTCCAGCTCGCCGTTTAGGTCTTAGCTACTTCTTCCTTCTGGTGTAGCCACCTTTTGATACCTGTCACACTCATCTCTGCAGGATTTGCAAAGGCGTAACAGCTTTCTGCCCCGGTGTATTTTTTCCGCTCTTCAGTAACAAAGTCAGTAAAGTGTTCTATCAGCTGATGATGCTCCATTTCTGAATTTGCCTCAATGAACTCGATCCATGTATCTAGTTTACTACCTAGTGTACGCCAATGATCTGCCAGTTCCCCTTGCTGCTCCCCAAAGTGAGTAAGGAATAATCGCTTCACGTCAGTCAGTCTGCTGAGTTTGTCAATACTAGCATGCCAAGCAATAGCGTCAATGTCAGGCGGTGGACAAGGTGGTTCCATTGGACCGTTGTTGATGCAAACTCCACCTACATCTCCCGTAAACAGTGCGTCGCCACATTGCCAAGCGATGTGGTGTTTTGCATGACCAGGACTGTGGTGAGCGATAAATTCAAGTCCTCCTATCTTTAAAACCTGGCCTTCTTCAGCCATGTGAAGCTTTGATTCATCAATGGGTTGCATGGCACCCCACAATAGCTTCATGCCTTCATCTCCATATATGCGCGCAGCACTGTTCCAAAGGCGAGAAGGGTCAGCAAGGTGTTTATATCCTTTTGGGTGGACGTGGACATTCGACCCATCTTTTGCTAGACTCCAAGCTGCTCCTGCATGGTCAAAATGAACGTGAGTTAGCAAGACATCTGTTACATCACAAGGAGCGTAACCATGTTTTGCAAGGCCTCTTTTCAATGCTTCCCATGTCGTTTGTGGACCGCTCTCCACGAGTACCACACCATCCCGATGGGGAACCAAGAATGCTGCAATAACCTTGCGTACACCTTGGAATTCAAGGTCAATGGTATGGATGATCATATGAGGAATGCTGGAGATGCATCTAGTGTCACGCGATGATCACTGTTGAGTTTTGCGTGAAGTCCGCGGGTTTTTGGTAGCTCGTACTCGATGAAATACTTCATGGTGACGATGTTGCTTTCGTAAAAATTCTTGGAGAGTTTACCGCCCTCTAAGAGTTTCTCATTGGCAACATTTGCCATGCGCAGCCAGTGCCAAGCGATTACGACAAGTCCGAAGTATTCGAGGTAAAGCGATGCATCTGCTAGATAGGCTTCAGGACCATCCTTTTGAAGAATGCCCATCAATTTAGAGGTTGTTTTGGCGAGTGCGACAGCCGAAGCACCTAGCGCATTTGCTTCATTTGGGAAGGTTTTGGCGCAAGCTTCAATATCGGATTGCATCCGCACACTGAGGGACTTAAGCACGTCACCCTTGCCCATGAGAACCTTACGTCCTAAAAGGTCCATGCCGTGAATACCTGTGGTCCCTTCGTAGATCGCATTGACCCGAATGTCACGGTAATACTGCTCTAGCGGGAAATCATTGCAATAACCAGCGCCTCCAAGTACCTGCATACCGTTCATGACAGCAAGCGTACCGTACTCACTTGGAAAGGTTTTGATGATTGGCGTCAACAACTCAAGCATAAGGTGTGATTGCTTAGCTGCCTCTGAGCTATCATTAAGAGCAATGTCTTCCCAAAGGCTCGCTTCTAGAAGTAGCGCTTGCGAACCTTCAACCACAGCCTTTTGCATCAACAGCATTCTACGAACATCCGCGTGTTCAACAATCGGAATCTGTGGTTCATTAGGGTCTTTCTGACTTGGATGGCGGCCTTGTGGGCGCTCAAATGCATATTTTAGAGATGCGTAATAGGCTCCCGAAGCACAACCGGTTGCCATGATTCCAGTGCCGATTCGTGCTTCGTTCATCATGTTGAACATATAGCTGAGTCCGCGATGCTCTTCACCAACCAAATAGCCGATGGTGTTTTCGTTTTCACCATACATGAGGTGCGCCGCGACGTAGCCTTTTTGCCCCATTTTACCATAGATGCCTGCGGTGATCACATCATTTGGCTCCCAACCTTCAGCAGCGGTTTTTCCTTTTGGTCTATGCTTAGGCACTACAAAAAGACTAATGCCTTTTGTACCTGCTGGCGCACCATCAACGCGAGCAAGGAGAAGGTGAACCACATTATCGACGCTGGTGTGATCACCACCACTGATGTAGATTTTCTGTCCAGTGATTTTGTATTGACCATCTCCAACAGGCGTTGCACTCGCCGTGATATCTGTCAGTGAACTACCTGCTTGAGGTTCGGTGAGTGCCATGGTTCCTTGGAACCGACCGCTGTACATTTCTGGAAGGTAAAGCGACTTGAGCTCGTCGCTTCCATAGGTGAGGATAAGGTTGGCCGCTCCAACGGTTAAGAAAGCGTATGCAGCAATGTTAGCGTTTGCGCTCATGAAAATAAGCGAGGCAGTATTGTTGAGCACTAAGGGCATTTGTGATCCACCAAGATCGGCTGGTGCCGTAGATGAAATCCAACCTCCATCGGCCATCGCTTTCAGGCCCTCAGCAAGCAATGGATGTGTCCAGACAACTCCATTTTCGCAGGTTGCTTTTTCCTGGTCCATGGTACGGAAGGCAGGAAAGAGGTGTTGATCTCCGATCTCATTTGCGGCATCGATCGACATGTCAAAAGCTTCAGCATCGTACCCTTCGAACTTTGCATAGTCCTTTATTCGGTCTGGAGCATTGAGATATTCGTGGATTAGGAATCTGAGGTGGTCGGTAGATACGTATGTGTGCATGAGCGGGAAGATAGGATGCCTGCGGCGTTTGGGCCTGCGGCGCTGCTGATAGGGGTGTTGTTTGCCTACGGCGTTTTAGAGCCTGCGGCGCTGCTGATAGGGATGTTGTTTGCCTACGGCGTTTTAGGGCCTGCGGCGCTGCTGGTAGGGGTGTTGTTTGGCCTACGGCGTTAGGGGCCTGCGGCGCTGCGGATAGGGATGTTGTTTGGCCTATTGCGTTCGTGTTTTATTCCTGCGAATCGGTGCTTCGACAGGTCAAAGTGCTCTTGGTTCTTCTATTCGAAGTCCATTGCGGAGGTCAGCACCAGACATTTTACGTTTCCCGGCGGGTTTAACTTCTAGTAATTCGAGGAGTCCGTTTTCGCCTGTAGTGATGGCAATTCCTGGAGCTTCCTGGGTGTGGGTTTCGCCTTTATGAAGTGGTATGAGTATTCCTGGTTTTTGTCCTTTAGCTTTCGCTAAAACCTCTGGATCGGTGATTATGAATGTTTTGAGCACTTTAACTTCCGTGTCATCCATTCTTGTCCAGGCTGCTGGAAACGGATTCATACCTCTAATCAGGTCATGGCAGGTTTTGGCGGAAGCTATCCAATCTATCTCTGCGGTTTCATGGTAGATCTTTGGAGCATGACTTACTTTGGAATCATCCTGTGGTGTGCCTTGAGTTTTGCCTTGAGCGATGAGATTGATGCTCTCTACGAGAGCCTCAGCTCCTAGTGCCATAAGACGTTCATAGACTTCACCCGTTGTTTCATTTGGCCCAATAAAAAGGTCTTTTTGTAGTAGCAGATCACCTGTATCTATGACGTGCTTGAGGAAAAAGGTGGTTACTCCTGTCTTCGTTTCTCCATTGATCACAGCCCAATGAATTGGAGCGGCACCTCTGTATGCAGGCAACAGGCTTCCATGTACGTTGATGGTCCCCAAAGGAGGCATAGCCCAAACTAGTTTTGGGAGCATTCTGAAAGCGACAACTACCTGCAGATCTGCTTTATAGGTCCTAAGCTTTGCTAAGAAATTCTTGCCCTTCAAGTTTTTAGGCTGTAGGACTGGAATTTCTTGAGCTACGGCGTATTTCTTAACAGCACTCTGCAAAAGGGTCTTACCACCACGACCTCCGAGCTTGTCGGTTGCCGTGATCACTGCTACGACATTAGCCCCGGAGTCGACTAATGCCGAAAGAGAAGCTACTGCAAACTCTGGCGTTCCCATGAAAACTATACGCATAGCGCAAAGCAACGATATAGGTTTGACTTGAGCGAATAAAGGAAGCTTTCTGGTGGTAGTAGTTTCTTATTCAGAAAACACGTAGAACCGCGCTTGTTTTAATACTTTTGCCGCATGAGACTACTTGCTAACGCTTTGCTATGGACATGCCTTTTGTGCAGTGTTTCAATGGGTTGGGCGCAATCAGACAACGTCATCTTAGAAGGCTACGTCTTTGAAGACAACAACTCTGGGTACCTTAATGAAGTAAAGATTCAGGTCTTAGACGCAGAAAGTGACATCCTTTACGGAGATGTGGTCACTAACCGCGAGGGGTTCTTTGCGCTAGAAGTTCCGAGAGATCATGACTTCATGGTGAGAGCTTCGAAAGCTGTATTTGAGTCTGTCGAAACGGTAGCTACCTCAAAGAATCTAACTGCTGACAAGGTCTTCGTGAAAATTGCCATGGCTAGAGCTCCTGGCTATCGGCTTGAAGTCACTCTTGCCGAGGAGCGCTCACCAGATCAGGATGAAGTCGATGCAATTAGTGGATCCCTCATTGAAGTTTACAACAATACTTCAGACAAAGAGGTCGTCAACCTAAAGGATCACCCCTCTCCATACTTCAGTTTTCAATTAGAGCAAGGCAATCACTATACTCTACTTATTCGTACTCCGGGGTATTTCACTAAGCGAATCGAAAGCTTCGTGAATATTGATGGATGTATCCTGTGCATGGATGGCGTCAGTGAAATCGGTCCTGGTGTTAGTGATAACCTAGCCTATGGTAACGACATGGGGACACTCTTGGCAAACATCGAATTGAAACGTCTTCAGGTCGACAGCGCAATCGCGCTGGATAACATCTACTACGACTATAACAGTTCTAGAATTCGCCCAGATGCAGAGTTTGAGCTTGACAAAGTAGTTGAATTGTTAAAAGTCAATCCAAGCATTGTCGTTGAGCTCGGAAGCCATACGGATAGTCGTGGTAAGGCTGGATATAACAAGAGTTTGAGCCAGAAACGTGCAGAATCAGCGGTTGCTTACATCGTAAACAGTGGTATTGAAAAGTATCGTTTGACAGCAATCGGATATGGTGAGACCAAGCCTGTAAACGTATGTGTCGATGGGGTAGAATGCGATGAAGAAGAGCACTCACGCAACCGTCGGACAGAATTGAAAATTACTGGATTCACAAATGATCCTTTTGATGGCAAACCACTTGCCGAGATCATTGCAGAAGAAAATCTAGATGCCTTGCTTGAAGAGGTAATGGGAGGTGGCGAATACCGTGTTCCTGAAAACGGAAAGGCACCGTCCAATCCTTCTCGACCTACAGCTTCAATCGATGAGAGCACAGGGGCTGTAGCCTCTACCACTTCTTCGAGTATAGACAAGGCAAACGATCAGATAGAAGCATTGAAAGGAGATCTTTCAAAGGCGCCAAAGAAAGCCATCAATCCAAATTCTCCTGAGGCTACGGCTGCAGCGAGCAACATTCCAAGCGAACGAAAGCTTCCAACTCAATCTCAGACAAATACATCAGGAACAGTTTCTGTAATTGTTCCAGAGCAATCGATTACAAATGCGAAGCCGATGACCATGCCTACAGGGGCTAAGTATACTGGATATCGCGTCTTGGTTTTCCAGTCAGGGGTTAGCTTGGCTGATGAAAAAGGGGAGCTCTTTTTCAAGTTCGGTACACTTAAGGAAGATGAGTTAGCGGATGGAAGTTTCGGCTACATGAGTGGTGCTTTCCGTTCTGAAATTGAAGCCCGTAGCTACTTAAGTAACGTTAAGTCCTTGTTTCCAGAAGCTAGACTGCTTCGGTATGTAAATGGCTTCATTATCGAGAACACTCAATAATGACTGCTACTGAATTCAAGCTTTCACATCTCGGTCTTGCGCTCCATGCGTACCACTGGTCGGCAAGTGCTCCATCCAATGGTAAAGTGATTGGGATCGTGCATGGGCTTGGAGAGCATGGAGGTCGTTATACAAATGTTGCCTCCTATTTTACTGCCTTGGGCTACGAAGTATTCGCCTTCGATCATCAAGGCCATGGACAGTCAGAAGGAGCAAAAGGAACCATACAAAGCTGGGATAGCTTCGTCTCTGAAATCAATACGTTTCGTTCAGCGATTGAAGGTGCATTAGATGCTCCTCATGAATTGATTTTGTGGGGCCACAGTTTGGGAGCGCTTATCGTCTTGGACTACTTAGTAACTCGACCTGAAGCTGAAACTCTTGCAGCAGCAGTTGTGACAAGTCCTCCGCTAAAACTAGGCAGCCCTCCTCCAAAGCTATTGATACGTCTCGCGTCTCTAGCTGCTTCGTTAGCTCCCAACTTGACAAAGTCGAATGAGCTAAACGCTGAAGACTTATCGCATGATGCCGAGGTGGTAAAGAACTATGTAATAGATCCCCTCAACCATGACCGAGTTAGTATGCTACTAGGTTATGAGATGCTTGAAGTCGGCAAACAGCTCCTTTCTCCATCAGGACGAAGCGCTGGACTTTTAGCGAAGCCAATTGCAATTCCTGTCCCAATGCTCCTTATGCATGGAGATGCTGATCGGATCTGCGACATTGCAGGCAGTCGGCAATTTGCAAAAGCAGCTCTTGGTAAGGTAGACCTTCACGAGTGGCCAGGACTTTTTCATGAAACACACAACGAACCTTCACAATCAGACGTTTTCGCTTACGCTAAAACATGGCTTGACGCCCTCAACTAACTTCCTATGACCGCAGCAGATTTTATCAAGAGCCTTCCGGCAAAAGCTACTCCCGAAGCTTTAGAAGACATGGATACTAACTTTTTCTTCGACATCGAAGGAGAGGGTGGAGGAGAGTTTACCCTCATTGCAAAGGATGGTGAATTGACTTTGCATGAAGGTCGTCAAGGTGAAGCGAAGTGCGAAGTCAAAGCGAAGAATGACAACTTCATGAGCGTAATCAAAGGGGACACTAACCCAATGATGGCCGTGATGACGGGCAAGTTGAAGATCAAGAATACCGGAGAGCTACTTAAGTATGCGAAGGTGTTTGGTCTCATGTAGGACCGACTTCTTAATTGGCAATTTCGTGATGTTGCTCGCTTCGTTCGTGGCACTGAGATTCGATAGTTCTAAGTACACTAATGCCTAAAAGCCTTAGAACTGGACTAAGAATTCCATTAGTAGTTTCTCATCAGCAAATTGCAAAATGGCCTTGCCGAGTTGAAATTGGCCATTAGCTGTAGCAACAGCAGACATGGCGATTGTTTTTGAAAGGTCTTCAGCATCCTCATTTTTAAGGACGGCGAGAGCCATGTCTTTCATCTCGTCTAGTGCGTCGAAGTAGCTTACATTAAAGGCACTCGGTAGTCTTGGATTTGCCTCGCCGAGCACACGTTGTTGTTCGATCGTTGAACAAAGGGCATGAATGTTCCAGTCTCCAATGTTATTCTCCTTTGCAATTCTAATCAGCTGAGGTACTGCTAAGTAAGAAGCTAAACCAACCGCTCCTTTGTGATGGAGTTCGACCCAGAGCTCTCCCCAGATTTTAGATAGATCAGCACCTTGTTTTGCTGTCTCTAGTCGTTTGAGTGCTTTTGTGACATCGTATGTGACACCGTATGCACCATTGACTTTTTGCCAGATAGGATCTGAGAGTTTGAGGTTTTCCATTGAGCGGTAAAGGTGCTCTAAAAGTTGATCAACCGGCTACGTGATAATCAACGGAGAGCTTGTTAGAGTAGCTGTCGATACAAACGCTTCATCAAGTTTTATTCTAGGAGTAATGAAGGTTTGTGATTGGATCTGACCGCTCAAAAAGAATAGGCCCATCGCTTTGAAAGAGTGATGCCAACAAAAATAGCTAATAGTAAAATAGTTAGCTGTATTGATCTAGAAGCTATACTTTTAGTAGTTACAAATGCATAAATGTTGAACAGAAGTAGAATAAGTAAGATGCCTTGACTTAATATGGGGTTGGCTCCAGAAAAGTAAGTATTATGAAAAGCGGTTAATCCACCAATAGTAGTCGAGGATGCTAAACTTGAAAGCAATTTTATCTCCATGTTGTCGTAATAGAGTAAGAGTTTGATCACAGCTATTGAGAAGGCTTAATAGACCTTAAACCTGGCTGTTTGGCCGTTTACAAGTAAGATGTACATTCCAGATTCCAGTTTTTCGACATTAATGTAATCGACATCTACGTATCCGCGATCTACCATAATACCAAGTGAATTTAGTATTTTGTATGGACGTCCAGAAATGAAATCCAAGTTATTAAAGTGAATATGATCTGTAGTTGGGTTGGGATATAGGGTTAAATTATTTTCAATATTTGGCTTGTCATTGTAAGTTGAAGAAGATCCAAAATATGCATCTAAATATGTCAACCTCCTATTTATCCAATTCAGTATATATTTCAATTCTTGCCGTTCAAAAGAGTAATTTGGAAAGACTAAACGCTCTCGTTCATACTGTCGATTGCGCTCGAAGTAGTTAAACTGCTCTTCAATTGCGGCTTCCAGCTTTTGTTCATCGAGGAAAGAAGACCGGTAGTTAAACCAGCGTGTGGAAACGGTAGCCTGGTAGTCCGATGGATCAAGCGCTATGACTCTATCGATCATACCATTTCTTAGAATACCCTCCGAGAAATTGTCGTATGTGCCATTCCAAAGTGTGCCGAAACAACCATCAAGATCCCACGGAGTATTAAAGTAAGGTTCGTCTACATCATACCTGGCCAAATAAATATTCTTGCCAGTATTATCAGATGCTCTTAGCAGATTAAGGAAAATGAAGTAGTCTAGATAATTGTCGTAGTTGAACTTATGCCAAATCGAATCTTTAAAATCGTGATCTGAAGAGTTAACAACAAAGTCTAGAAAAGCATGAACGTTACTCCAGTCTGTTAATTCCTCTGCTTTGGGATACTTCATGTCGTATCCACTCCAATAGCGGCTATCATTATTAAAGTTAGGACTTCCTGAAAAATAAGTGCCTGGTTCCCATCCAACTCCTTTGACGAGCTGGCCTCGTAGCGTGCCATCAAAGCTTTTTAGCTTTAGCAACTTTCTATCAACCTGCTCTGAGAGGTCATATAGTCCGTTGTATGAACCATTGATGAAGACTTCTGCATATGCTGTTTTGGCGCCAGCCTGAGCCTTTGGTTCGAGATCTTGGTAGTATGGAGTATGCATTTCAGACCAGAGCATACTTGCAAAATGACTACGAATTCTTAGCGGTTCATTGTAAAGCGCATCGAGTACCCAATCGTCGTCTGAACGCATTTCCGCGAACTGCACATTCATGTTTTCGTCTCCAGTCGAATCTTCCCAGAATTCAATGTC
>CALDTK010000315.1 GCA_937924035.1 uncultured Saprospiraceae bacterium
TGATCAACTTTAAGCTCAGATTATCGTAAACCAAACGTTCGTCAACCTTTCGACTATGCGCTACTTGATTCTAGCTCTCGCTCTTCTTTGCGGAAGTGTGTCTGTTTTTTCTCAGCATACTGGATACAGCCTCAAGTTTGGTCCAACCATGGGGGTACAACAATGGAATAATTTTGATCAAGGTCCATTGTTTGGCTACCACGCTGACCTCCAGGTAGAGAATATCAGTGAAACAGATGCACGCACCTTGTATGCAGCAGTTGGATTTCACCAGCGGGGGTCTGCGAATAGAATCACTTTCACCTCACTATCAGGTAATCAACGCCGCCAATCCACTACCAAATTCATCTTTAACAACGTAGCGCTCATTGCAGGAGGTAAGCAGATTTATGCTTTGCAGAATCTTCAAGGTCATGTGTCTTTGGCGCTTCGAGGAGAGGTAAATGTGAATTCCGTCAATAAATTGAACGATATCGAACTTGAAAACAACACACTTTTGCAGCTCTCTTTTCCGCAGGACCAATTTGTGAATCGATTCGTTTATGGAATTGATATTGGAGCTGGAATTGATTTCCCATTATCACCAACCCTCGATGGGTTACTTGAGCTACGAGTTAGCCCTGATTTGTCTCGACAATACTTCCAGCCTGCGTTTATTGGATTCGATCCGTTAACTGGAAATAATGATCGTATCTATGCCGAACGCCGAATCAACAACATCTCTTTTGAATTAAGTTTCGGCATAAGATTCATTCGTTACAGCGAATAGAAACTTTTGATCTAAATCAGTTCAAACCCAAATACAGCCACACTTCACACATGCTTCGTTCAATCTCACTTTTCGCCTTCTTAGGCCTTTCTCTTCTTTACCTTTCTTCATATTCTAGCGGGCCATCGGGTCGTTCTGAAGATGCCACAGGAAGTCCTCTTACCACTACTGCATGTACTACATGCCATAATGGAGGGAATTTCTCCCCAACCACAGCAATTAGTATTCTTGATGGAGGAAGTTCTGTTTCGGACTACGAGCCGGGCAAAACCTATACGCTTCAATTAAGTACAACAGCTGAGAATAGCCCATCAGGCTATGGTTTCCAAGCTGTTGTTTTAGATGCTACAAATGGTAATGCAGGGTCATTCGGAGCGGCGCCAGCTTCTTTTCGAGTTTCAACGCTTAATTCACGTGAGTACTTTGAGCATAGCTCATCTCAGTCTTCGTCTACAGTAGAAGTTGAATGGACAGCTCCTGCAGCCGGAACAGGTGATGTTACGGTTTATGTTGGCGCAAATGCAATCGATGGTGGCGGATCAACAGCCGGTGACAATGCGACTCTAGTAGAGTTGACTATTTCTGAAGGTGCTCCTTCGTCTACGTCAGATGTGAATGCGTCGGGCGAGTTCAAGGCTTACCAAACATCCGCAAGTTCTTTAGCGCTGGAACTTGGCGAAAATCTATCATTCCCTGTTCAATATTCAATTCAAGACGTGTCAGGAAGAGTAATTCAGTCTGGAACCACGAGTTCATTTGAGTCAAATGTCGCACTGAATGGAGAGGCTTCTGCAATTGTAATGGTAGTGATCCGTGATGCGGGAGGCCGAACTGGAGCGCAGCAAATTGCTCTACGCTAGGGCATAAGAAATACGCTTCCTCCATATTGTCAGGTTTTGGCGAGAACAGCATGACAAAAGCTCCTTCGAGGGTGTCATGCTGTCCGAAAAACACTGCTGGTAGGTTACTTGTAGTTATTTCGCGGACGAAGAGTTAAGCTCAGTGTTTAGCTATTTAAATCGAAAGACTATGCAATCCTCCCAAGCGGATCAAGATACTCCTGACGTGGATCAAGAAGAAGTATTCAATAACGATACACAAGCTGAATCAACGGCTGAGGCTGCCTCCAACGAGAGTACTGAGGCGGCCTCAGAAGTTGAAGAGGTTAGCGAACTAGAAAAAGCGCAAACTGAACTTGCCGGTCTCAAAGACAAATACTTGAGACTAATGGCTGAGTTCGATAACTTTCGGAAGCGAACTGCCCGTCAGCGCAATGAAGAGCGTGCTACAGCAGCCATTGGTACGATGAATTCGCTACTTCCTGTGGTCGATGACTTTGACCGAGCTAAGGTGAACTCAGAGAAAGAGGACACAGAGGAAAATTTCCCGAACGGTGTTGAACTCGTTTATCAGAAGCTAAAGCGCACTCTCGAAAGTTTGGGATTGAAGCAAATGGTTTCAACGGGTGAAGTTTTCGATGCAGAACTGCATGAAGCATTTACAGAAATTCCTGCGCCAGCACCAGAGATGGTGGGCAAAGTGGTCGACACAATCGAGCCTGGCTACACGCTAAACGATAAACTGATACGCCACGCAAAAGTGGTCGTCGGAAAGTAATCTCTCTAACTGTCCCTCAAAGGACTACTTAATTGCGATTGCTGCGCCGATAACCCCAGAGCGACAATCGATAGATCACACAACATGGCACAACGCGATTTTTACGAGGTACTAGGTGTCTCGAAGTCTGCGACAGAAGCGGAACTCAAGAAAGCGTATCGAAAGGTGGCAATGAAAAACCACCCTGATCGTAATCCTGATGATAAGGCGGCAGAAGAGAGATTCAAAGAGGCCGCGAATGCCTACGAGGTACTCAAAGATCCTCAAAAGCGTGCTCGATACGACCGTTACGGTCATGCAGGTATGGGCCAAGGTGGAGGCTTTGGTGGTGGTGCAGGTGGCATGACGATGGAGGATATCTTCCAAAATTTTGGGGATGTATTCGGTCAAGGGTCACCTTTCGAAAGCTTTTTCGGAGGAGGTCAACAAGGTGGTCAACGACGCGCCCGGGGGCAGCGAGGAAGTAATCTTCGAACACGCGTTAAACTCTCTTTGGAAGAAATAGCAAAAGGAGTAACAAAAAAGATCAAGATTAAGAAGCAGATTACCTGCGACAATTGCGAAGGCTCAGGTGCGAAAGACGCGTCAAGTGTTTCACGCTGTAGCACTTGCAATGGTTCAGGTATGGTCAGACAAGTGAGAAACACTTTTCTTGGCCAAATGCAAACGACTACAACTTGTCCTACGTGTTCGGGTAGTGGTCAGGAAGTAAAAGCGAATTGCTCGAAGTGTAAGGGGGATGGTGTCATGTATGGAGAAGACACCATTGATCTAGACATTCCCGCGGGTGTTGCAGAAGGTATGCAGCTGTCGATGTCTGGTCGAGGAAATGCTGGCAAAAAAGGAGGACCTGCAGGAGATCTTCTCATTAATATCGAAGAGATTCCGCACGAATCGTTACAAAGAGAAGGTCAAAATCTCGTTCACGAACTCTACATCAACTTTGCAGACGCTGCGCTAGGAACTAAAGTGGAAGTTCCTACCCTTGATGGAAATGTACGCTTTGACATCTCCAGCGGAACCCAATCTGGTGAAGTGAAAAGACTACGCGGTAAAGGGCTTCCAAGTGTACAAGGGCATGGTCGAGGTGACCAATTTGTTCATGTGAATGTATTTACACCTAAGCGCTTCAGTGATCGCGAAAAGGAACTTTTAGAAGAGCTGCGAGAAAGCGACAACTTCTCTCCAGACGCGGATACCAGTTCTGAAAGAGGCTTCTTCGATAAGGTTAAGGACCTTTTCCAATGATGCAACGAGGTCCATTTCTTGGCATCTGTTTGCTCGCTCTAGTAGCCCTTTCATCTTGTGGTCCTGAATTGGTCTATGAGCATGATCATCCAATGCCTGGCCAATGGACTTATGTGGACTCTGTAGAGTTTAGCTATGAAATTCAAGACATCGACAAAGGGTATGATCTCTTTTTAGAAGTAGCCCATACTGATGTTTTTCCCACGCAGAATCTGTACACCCGATTTGTAACAAGTTATCCTAATGGCTTGCGTCAATCTGAAGAGGTTAGCCTTGAACTCGCAGATAGATTTGGGCAGTGGCTAGGGGATTGTTCAGGAGAAGCTTGTTTACTTAAAATCCCACTTCAGCAAGGCACAAAGTATCCAGAAGCAGGAGCGTACGGTCTTACTATTCATCAATATGGTAGGCAAGATTCATTACAAGCCTTGAATGGTTTAAGCCTAGAGATTTACGTTGCCGCTGACTAGCTATTACCGTTTGGTAGAGTAGTTGTATAAATGACAAATCACTTAAGATTTCGGCTTTACGATCAAGGTGAATAGTCTTACCTTTGAGGGCCCTAACTGTCAATCAATTATGCTTTACCAACTTTCAGAAGAACATCTTGCCGTTAAAGAAGCGGCACGTGAATTTGCTCAGCAACAGCTACTGCCTGGTGTTGTAGAGCGCGATAGCAAGATGACTTATCCAACAGAGCAAGTACGCGGAATGGCGGAACTTGGATTTCTTGGGATGATGGTAGATCCAGCCTACAATGGTGGGGGAATGGATACCCTCTCTTATGTTCTTGCTGTAGAGGAGTTGAGTAAGGTTGATAACTCTTGCTCTGTAATCGTATCAGTGAATAATTCACTAGTTTGTTCTGGACTGGAAAAGTTCGGTTCTGAAGCTCAAAAGCAGAAGTATCTAACCAAACTTGCTACTGGTGAATGGATTGGCGCTTTTTGTCTCTCTGAGCCTGAAGCAGGTAGTGATGCAACAAGTCAACGTACGACCGCTATTGACATGGGCGATCATTATATTCTCAATGGCACAAAAAACTGGATCACAAACGGAGGTTCATCTTCTGTGCATCTCGTAATGGCGCAAACAGATGCGGACAAAGGACATAAAGGCATCAACTGCCTCATAGTGGAGGCTAGTTGGGACGGTGTTACTATTGGGGCAAAAGAGGATAAACTCGGTATTCGTTCTAGTGATACAACCACCATCATGTACAACGATGTGCGTGTTCCTAAAGAGAACCGCATTGGCGAAGATGGATTCGGATTCAAATTCGCTATGAAAGTGCTTTCTGGAGGCCGTATTGGTATTGCTGCTCAAGCACTCGGAATCGCAGCTGGAGCATTGGAACTAGCTACTAAGTACGCTAAAGAGCGCGAAGCTTTTGGAAAGCCTATTGCACAGCATCAGGCAATTGCTTTCAAGCTAGCAGATATGGCTACAGAAGTAGAAGCTGCGCGCCTTCTCGTTTATCAGGCTGCTCAAGCAAAGGACCAAGGACTCAACTACGACACACTATCAAGTATGGCTAAGTTGTATGCTTCTAAAGTAGCGATGGAGCAAACTGTTGAAGCTGTACAAATCCATGGTGGTTACGGTTTTGTCAAGGAGTACCATGTGGAGCGTCTTATGCGCGATGCGAAGATTACGCAGATCTATGAAGGCACCTCCGAAGTTCAGAAAATTGTTCTTTCTAGAGCTTTACTCAAAGGCGATTTGTATCCTCCGATGATTGTAAAACCATCTCTCGAGCACGCGTAGGTAGGCTTAACAGTAAGGTTCGCTTGATCAATCTGGAATAATACTCAACTAAGCTACGAGCCCGCTGTTTCTATCATGTGAAGGGTTTCAGCCAAATAGGAACATTAGGTGAAACATCAGTGCGGGTGCACTGGTCTACCATGGCTTTACCCTTTTTGGTTGGAGGCTACGCCTTTTATTCGGGAACAAGCACGCGAGGGATCATTTGGATGATCACCTTCCTCTTGGCGGTTGTAGCATGTGTGTTTCTCCACGAGGTAGGCCATGCGTATGCAGCGCGTAGGTATGGTGTTTCTGTCTTTGATATTCTATTACTCCCTATTGGAGGTATCGCAAGGCTGAAGTCACTTCCGTCAAAACCTGCTGAAGAAGTCTGGGTAGCTCTGGCAGGGCCAATGGTCAACTTACTTATCGCATTAGCCTTTCTACCAGCGCTTTGGTACTGGCCACGACACGAATGGTTCCCAATCCTAAATAATTATGACCTAGGGTCTGCCTTAGTTTGTCTGAGTCTTTTCAATGCAGCGGTTTTTGTATTTAACCTGATTCCTGCATTCCCCCTGGATGGAGGCCGTATTCTACGAGCCTCATTGAGTCGAAAGATGTCTAGGCTCAAATCAACAAGGATCACAACATGGATCTCCAGACTCATTGGTCTAGGCCTTCTTACTTATGGATTCTTTGAAGGGAGCTTCTTCCTCATGGGGTTCTCACTATTCATTTTCATCATCGCAAGTAGAGAAATGGGTTCGGCGGTAGTCAGTTCATTTCTTTCAGACACGATCATCAGTTCGCTGGCGAAAGATGCGCGATCATTTGACCCAGAAACACCTATTCACGAAATCGTCGAACACCTTCATCGCAGTAAGAACGGAGGGGCAATTATTGTAGATGAATGCTGCCCAATAGGTTTTGTCAACTTGCGGATGCTAGAGCCACTGAAAGGACAAGTCACACATGTCGGTAGCCTAGAAATGCCCACTGTCATTTGTCACGACAGCAACACCCCATTACGAGAGATTAGCCAGCAGTTTTCTGTTTTCCCTAAATCAATAGCAATCGAGGAAAACGAAGGCCGCCCAGTAGGATATCTAGACCTAGATCTATTAGACCAAGGTTTTCAAGCTTTCGCCAAAACAGTCTAGCTGTTTTCGAAGCAATTGAGTGATAAAATAGAGCTCAACTGCGCTTACAGGCTCGAAATGATTTTGTCCGTCAGGTCGTCAGCTTCGTTTACATAAAGCAATGCTCCAGGAATACTTGTGTCCAGAATGAGGTTGTAGCCATTCGCTTTGGCATAAGAATCAATAGCGGACTGAAGCTTTAAAACGAGCGGCTGCAAATACTGCCCTCGACGATACTCAAACATGCGACCGCTCTCCTGCTGGAACACTTGCATCTGTTGCTGCAGGCCTTGTAGTTCTTGCTCGCGCAATTGACGCGTTTTCGGCGTCACAAGCTGTACGCTATCTGTCAAGTTTTTGTACTTCTGCTCAAATTCTTGTTCGAGCATTTGGAAGCCTGTGGTTAAAGAATCCTGGTATAAGCGCATCAAACTATCTGCAACAGCAGCTTCAGGCATAGATTCTAGAACCAGACCGGTGTTTACATGGCCAACTTTGGTTTGAGCGAATAAACTAGAGCCTGCGATAAGTAGGCAGAAAAAAAGCAAGTTGCGGTACATGCGAAAAAGTAAGGTTGAAAAAAAATGCATTTCGAAATGCGCTGTAAAAGTACTCTAACGTTTTAAAGTTGAAGTCGCTGCTTTTAGGCATTTCAAAAGAGCTATCACTCAAAGGATGAAATAGCTTTGCCTAATACATAACCAAAGACCATTAAATTCACGTTAAGGAAGCCTTGCTTCACCACTAAACTTGCACATTAGGGTTTCTAAAGTGTCCCATCGGAGCTCATCATGTCAAAAGCTAAAATCTGGTCTATCGTAGCTGTAATGAGTGTTGCCTTAATTGGCATCGCGGCAATGGAATTTACGTGGATTCGAAGTATGATCGAGCTCAACGTAGAGAGCTTTGACGAGAGCGTATTTAGTGCACTTAACGCTACCTCCGACCGTATAGAAAAACTGGAGAGTATTGATGCATACGTCAACGGGTATTCCATCGATTTTTTCGAACGGAGTTTTGGCGAAAGCGGAACGACAACCAATCTTACGATTGCTACTCAGCATATTGTGAGTACCGGGCCCGTTCCTGGTCATAAAGAGAATTGCACTTGTCGACAATGCTATACTTCTCGTATGAGTAGCTGGCAGCAGTACATGAAGTATAATAAACGTGCGTTGAATGCGCCCCTCGAAAGTAGGTTAGATCCTGCAATGCTCGACACAATCTTGCGCCAAGAGCTTTCTGATAGGGGACTCAAAGACAACTATTCGTATGGAGTTTTTAGCAAGCAAAGACGCAATTTTATCCTTGTGGACGGAAATTATGTAGTCGGCGATCAAGGGCCCATTGAGCTTGTGGACGAAGTAGATAATGAGGGTTCTTTAGGAAATAGTAAGTATGCGGTTAACCTCTACGACGACATCGCGCTGCAGGCGCCTGGATTGTTGATGATCCATTTTCCGAGCCAGTCCAGAATCGTCATGGGCCCTGTTTGGCTCACCATTATGCTAAGCGGCTTATTGCTTTCTGTGGTTTTAGGCTGTTTTGCCTATTCGATCTTCATCATCTTCAGGCAAAAAAAGCTGTCGACGATGAAAAACGACTTCATCTCTAACATGACGCATGAGTTCAAGACGCCGATTGCCACGATTAGCTTGGCTGCTGATTCTATCACAAACCCTAAGGTGAGCGGGTCGATAGAAAAACTTGAGCGCTTTGCAGGGATCATCCGTCAGGAGAATAACCGAATGCACCGCCAGGTAGAGAAAGTGCTACAAGCAGCGCAAATCGATCGAAAAGAGTTTAAGCTAAAACCTGTTTCAGTAAATATTAATGAACTACTCTCTGAGGCAGCGATGCATATGGGTTTGCAGGTAGAAAAATTGCATGGTAAGATCGAGACGTCCATTGATTCAAAGGACCCAGTTGTCTCAGCAGATAAAACGCACCTCTCGAATATCCTGCACAACCTGATGGATAATGCCATAAAATACAGTGAAGAGGCTCCATTTATCATCGTGCGTACTGAAGACACCAAGACTGGCGTTAGAGTGAGTGTGAGTGATCATGGCATTGGCATGACAAAGGAAGATCAGAGTCGAATTTTTGATAAATTCTTCCGGGTTCATACCGGTAATCGTCACGATGTCAAGGGTTTTGGCCTCGGATTGAGTTACGTCAAGGCAATAGTCGATGCTCATGGGGGTAAGGTCACAGTCGATTCCACGCTTGGGGAAGGCTCAACCTTCACTGTAGAATTCCCTCACAAATTTTCTGGGGAAAAACATCAATAACCAAGTAAAAGCCCGCTCCTTTAATCCTTTCAATTTAGAATTACCTTCCACTTATGGCTAACCCAAACCCAAGTATCCTCCTCGTTGAAGATGACGAGAATTTCGGAGATGTTCTTCGTTCTTATTTAGAAATGCATGACTATGACGTCACACTCGCCACTGATGGTGAGGCAGGTTTTCGTGCATTCAAGCCAGATCACTTTGACATCTGCATTTTTGATGTGATGATGCCAAGAAAAGACGGTTTTACGCTAGCAAAAGATATCAGAGAGCGTGATAAGCAGGTGCCAATCATTTTCTTAACGGCTAAGAATCTTAAAGAAGATGTTTTGCAAGGATTCCGCGCAGGGGCTGATGATTACATGACAAAGCCTTTTGTAAGTGAAGAACTCCTCATGCGCATTCAGGCAATTCTCAAACGATCTCAGCCACAAGCAGATCCAGATGATGGAGTTCGAGAGTTTAACATTGGAAGATTCCATTATGAGTATGCATTGCGGGAGTTGACCTTCGATAAAGGGAAGTCTGGAGAAAAAATGGATAAGCTTTCGCCAAAAGAAGCTGAACTATTGAGGCTGTTTGCTATCCGCAAAAATGATGTGCTTACACGGAAAGAAGCCCTTACTAAAATTTGGGGTGAGGACAACTACTTTACCGCACGATCTATGGATGTATTCGTTACTAAGCTTCGTAAGTATCTCAAGGCTGACGAAAACCTAGAAATCGTAAATATTCACGGAAACGGATTTCGATTGGTAGAGAGGGAAGAGGTGTAAGGGCCTAGCTCCAGCGGTTCTACGGAAGTGAGTGAATCCGAAGGACGAAAAAAAGGGCTGACATCGCATTTGCGGTGTCAGCCCTTTTTACATTGGATATCTTACGGATCAATCAGATTGCCTCACCTGATAGCTTCGCTTCGTCTTGTCAAGAAGAATTACTCCCCGATCTGGTTTTCAATAGTCACATCACGCTCAGGTGGAAAACCTGCACTGTCAGCTGGTTTTGGCGTAAGCATAAATGGGCGCTCACCAATTAGACGTACAAGGTCACTTTTCACAAGGACCTCTTTGTCAAGAAGCTCACGAGCAAGAAGTTCAAGCTCATTGCGGTGCTTCATCAAAAGATCCTGTGCACGCTGGTATTGCTCACTGACAAGTCGACGAACTTCATCATCGATCTTTGTTGCAGTCTCATCAGAATACGGTTTCGTGAAACTGCCTTCTTGCATTCCGTAGAAGCTCACCTGACCAACATTCTCGCTCATACCAAACACACTCACCATCGAGTAGGCCATCTTGGTAACTTGATCAAGGTCGGATTGGGCACCAGTTGAAATCTTGTTAAATATGATTTTCTCAGCTGCGCGACCACCGAAGGTCATGCACATACGATCAAGTAAAGCTTCCGTTCGAGTGATGTACTCTTCTTTTGGCAAGTACTGCGCGTATCCTAGGGTACCTATTCCACGCGGAACGATAGTAACCTTGACAAGAGGACTTGCATGTTCTAAAAACCAACCAGCAACAGCGTGGCCAGCCTCATGGTAAGCGATGATCTCCTTCTCTTGCGGAGAGATAAGCTTATTCTTCTTTTCCAGTCCACCAATAACCCTGTCGAGCGCATGGTTGAAGTCATCCATGTCTACCGCTGTTTTATTGCGGCGTGCAGCCACAAGGGCGGCTTCATTACAAACATTGGCAATTTCAGCACCTGCAAACCCAGGTGTCATTTCCGCCAAAACATGAGAATCTATACTCGCGTCTGTCTTGATGTTCTTCAAATGGACCTTGAAAATTGCATCACGGCCGGTAAGGTCGGGGCGATCAACTCCAATTTGACGATCGAAACGACCTGGGCGGAGTAGGGCAGGGTCAAGGACATCTGGACGGTTGGTCGCTGCCATGAGGATAACACCCTTGTCGGTAGAGAAACCATCCATCTCCACAAGAAGCTGGTTGAGTGTATTCTCACGCTCGTCATTACCACCTTGCATTGCACCTTTGCCACGCGCACGGCCTATCGCATCGATCTCATCAATAAAAATGATACATGGTGCTTTGTCTCGCGCTTGCTTGAATAGGTCACGAACACGGCTAGCACCGACTCCCACAAACATTTCAACGAAATCAGAACCTGACATCGTGAAGAATGGGACACCCGCTTCTCCAGCCACCGCCTTGGCGAGTAGTGTTTTACCAGTTCCCGGAGGGCCTACAAGAAGCACACCCTTCGGTATTTTACCACCTAAACTCGTGTATTTCTTAGGATTTTTCAGGAAGTCGACCACTTCGACTACTTCCTCCTTTGCTTCTTCGAGGCCTGCAACGTCAGCGAAGGTGACATTCACTTTCGCATTTTGATCAAACAGCGTTGCCTTTGATTTGCCGATGTTGAAGATCTGGGCTCCTGGTCCACCCGCACCACCTCCTACGCGGCGCATGATCAATAACCATAGTCCGAGAAGAAGCATTATTGGAAGGAGATAACTCAATCCAACGCCTAGGTAATTGGTGCGCTCTTCGTAGCGAACATCAATGTGCTTGCCTGTCTTAAGCTCATCATTAATTTTGTCGATTTTGCCTGCAAAGGCTTCAACCGATGGAATCTCAAAACTGTAAGCTGGACGCAGAGGTGTGACGCCTTGATCGGCAACCTTTTTATGCGTGCTTTTAGTTAGTGCTTCTTCAGTCAGAAAGACTTGGACACTGTTGAGGTTACGAATCACAAGTGCTTTCTCGACATCACCTGACTTAGCATACTGCTCGAAAGATTGCAGACTGATTTCTTCAACACCATTAGCATTGAAAGTATAGATGTTGAAGGCGAGAATGACTAAAGCCAACAGGGCGTATACCCAGTAGAGCTTAATTTTTGGTCCGCCGTCCTTTTCTTGTTTCTTGTCGCTCATGCGATGGGTAGGTTACTAGGAAAGTTCTGTGTGGTATACGTTGAGCGCCAGCTTACGGTTGTGAAGATGTCGTAAAAAGAACACCTCGTTCGATAGAATGACGCTCATTGAGGATGGAGAGTGTTTAAATGTCTTCGTAAGTGAGAACAGGAGCGTCGCTCCATAGACTCTCTAAATCATAAAATTCGCGGGATTCAGGGCTGAAAATGTGAACTACGATATCGAAGTAGTCCATGCAGACCCACAATCCAGTTTCTAGCCCTTCAATGGACCCTGGACGCTCGCCACGCTCATTACGAGCCCGTTGGCGCACGCTATTGGCGATCGCACGAACTTGAACATTACTTTCAGCTTCACAGATGATGAAAAAATCTGCAGGTGAATCTTCAATCTCTCTCAGGTCAAGACGTACGATGCGCTTTCCTTTGATGTCTTGGATACTGTCTACAATAATTTCGCTGAGAGCTAATGTTTGCTGATCAGAAAGAGAAACAGTTGGTTGATTTGGCAAAGGTGGTAAATTTGTTAAGTGTCACCCGAAGTTAATGGGTGCTAATTCCTTAGCTTATGAGTACTACAAAGGTGCAACGTTTTTTGAGCATGCATCAAGAACTTCGCTAGGTGGGAAGGTATGTCAAAGAAAACGTAGAGGATTGGACAAAAGTTGGCGCAAAAGTCGTCCAAATTGAGTCAACAAACGATTCTTTAAGAGAGCAAGTACAAGCTTTCGCTAAAACTGGACAAGTTTTGCCGGAAGGCTACTCTCTCAGAGCTGATTTTCAAACGGCCGGAAAAGGCAGACTCGGACGCGTTTGGGAGGCTAGCCCTGGCGAAAATGTACTTATCAGCTTTCTCTTAACGAGTGCAGGCCTTCGGCCAGATAAACTTTTCGTACTTCTTCAGAGCGTGGCCTTAGCAGTACGCGATGCCGTTCAAAGCTTGGTTGATAGACAAGACGTAGTCGTTAAGTGGCCAAACGATATCCTCGTAGAAGAAAAGAAAGTCGCAGGCATTTTGATTGAGAGTGTTTTGACCGGCGATCAGGTGTCTTACGTTATCGTTGGGATCGGTTTGAATGTAAACCAAGTTGATTTTGGCAATAGTGTTGAAGCCACAAGCCTTGCCTTACTGAACGGGAGAGCACTCAACTTGAACGAGGTGACTGATATTTTGACCCGAAAGCTCCAATCGGCGCAACTCCATTTAAAAGGAATGGTCTCTGCAGGTGATGTTTATCCCTTACAACAACGTTACCACGCTCACTTGTATGGATTTGGGCAATGGATGACTTTTTTGGATCTAGTAACCAATAAAGAATTATTGGGAAAAGTCGTAGGCGTCTTGCAATCGGGACATTTGAGACTCGAAAAGGATGGCCAAGAGTATCGTTTCTCCCTAGATGAAGTGAAGTATTTGAGGAATTCTTATCAAAATGGAGAATTCTAGGGCCAAATATAAATTTGATTTTTCGACTTAATTGAAGTTATCTACGCCATTTCTTCTAACATCGCAATTTCAAAAATTGAAATTTGCTTGCCGAGGAGATTTGCGAAAAGAGAGGGAATCACTTTTTCACAACTTTTCACAACTATTGAGACGTTTTTGCGTTTGCACAGTTCTTGCGTCAAAATAATGTGAGTGCATGGTAATTCCTCATGTACAAAGAATCACTTCTGGGAATTGGAAGTCTTGGTCTCTTTTCGAGGTCAGGGCTTCTTTTTTTGGCAACTAAATCGGGACTCATCATATTCTTAGACCATGCAAGTAGCACTACTCACTATAGGCGATGAACTGTTAATTGGGCAAGTGCTCGATACGAACTCACAATGGATTTCTTCCTTTCTCTACGAAAATGGTATTGAGCTGGCAACCACGCTGACAGTCAGCGACAATAAAGCTGCCATCGGGGAAGCACTCGTTCATGCTGCTAGAACAAATAGAGTAGTACTCATTACTGGAGGATTGGGACCTACTATGGACGATCTCACTCTAGAGGCCATTGCAGATCACCTTGAAGTGCCCATCGTCTTTAACGAAGAGACTTATGCACGAATTGAGCACATTTTTAAGGAATTGATAAAGCGGCCACTTTCGCCTTTACACAAACGACAAGCCTACCAGCCAGAAGGTGCTCAAACGCTTGAAAATAAGCAAGGGACAGCTCCAGGTGTTTGGATAGAAAAAGATGAGGTTATCTATATTGCTATGCCTGGTGTCCCAAGGGAAATGAAATACCTCATGACCTATGAGGTACTTCCTCGGTTGCTTCCATTAGCTTCCACAAAAACCCGAAAAGAGGTGACCATCCACACAGCAGGATGGGGCGAAACTCAAATTGCAACTGCAATACAGTCCGTTGAAGAAAGTCTACCTGAGCATATGACGCTGGCATATTTGCCTTCCTTAGGGACTGTTCGTTTACGCTTGAATGCCGCAGGAGATGATGTTTCGTCCCTAGAAAAGGAGTTAGTAAAGTGGAAGGGGGAAATAGTTGAGCTCTTGCCAAAGGAAATAGTTTACGGATTTGGCGACACGAGCCTTACAGAAGTTGTCCAGCAACTTTTGATCGAGAAGAAAATGACCTTAGTTACGGCAGAGAGCTGCACTGGGGGCATGATTGCACATTCAGTAACCAACCAGCCTGGAGCGAGTAGGGTGTTTTACGGAAGTATAATTGCTTATGATAATAGCGTGAAAAAGAAGTTACTTGGCGTTCCAGAACATGTTTTTGAGCAATATGGGGCAGTCAGTGAACAAGCGGTTACAGCAATGGTAGAAGGGGTGTTACCGCTCTTAGGGGCCGATGTCGCCATCGCTACGAGTGGAATTGCTGGCCCAAGTGGAGGGTCACCAGAAAAGCCTGTAGGAACAATTTGGGTTGCAATAGGTACAAGAGACCAAATAATTACCCGCAAATTGTCATTTAGGCACGACCGACAGACCAATATTGCACGTACTTCAATAACAGCCATAGACATGCTTCGTAGGTTCCTACTAATGGCCTAGTTTTGTGGCACCCTAACCGGCCCCTTTATTTTTACTTTTTGAAAAGAAGAGGTCATCCAAATTTCTAGCATTCATTCTCTGACCGTATGGCAGCCGTAGAACTAATCATGCCCAAGATGGGCGAAAGCATTATCGAAGCAACAATTCTCTCTTGGAGTAAACAAGTAGGAGATGCCATTGATATCGATGAGACCGTACTTGAAATTGCAACTGATAAAGTTGACAGTGAAGTTCCATCACCTGTTGCTGGAGTACTGGCAGAAATTAGATTTCAAGTTGATGACGTCGTACCTGTTGGTGAAGTAATCGCAGTCATTAACACAGAAGGAGGAGAGCCAGCGACAGCAGTACCAAAAGCAGCTGAGTCTGCTACTCCTGCTCCTGAAGTAATCGAAGCTGTTGCAGCACCACTTGCATCAGCACCACTTGCAGGGGGAGGGGATATTCAACGGATTGGAGAAGATGGGAGATTTTTCTCACCGCTCGTTCGAAAAATTGCCAAAGAAGAGAATCTTAGTCAAGCCGAACTCGAAGGAATTGCAGGAACAGGCCACAAAGGTCGTGTGAATAAAGCAGACATACTCGCATACCTAAAAAATAGAGGGTCTTCAACTTCCGCCAAAACACAACCCGTAGTCTCCGCTGCAAAGCCAGCAGCTCCTAAACCTGTTGGCCTAACACTAGAAAATGGTGACGAAGTCATCGAAATGGACCGTATGCGTAGGCTCATCGCCGACCATATGGTAAATTCAATGGCTACGAGTCCACACGTAACCAGCTTTGTTGAGGCAGATGTCACCAATGTTTGGAACTGGCGAGAGGCAAACAAAAAATCTTTCCAACAGCGCTATGGTGATAAAATCACCTTCACACCACTCTTTTTCGAGGCTGTGGTGAAAGCAATAGCTGACTATCCGATGATCAATGTGTCGGTAGATGGAAACAAAATAATCGTCAAAAAGAAGGTTAATATCGGAATGGCAGCAGCCTTGCCAAGTGGTAACTTAATTGTTCCCGTCATCAAGGAAGCCAACTTATTAAGCCTTCCTGGCTTGGCGAAGAACGTTAACGACCTCGCAAATCGCGCACGTCAGAATAAGCTCAAACCCGAGGAAATTCAAGGTGGCACTTTCACGATCACCAACGTAGGAACGTTTGGTAACGTAATGGGAACCCCAATCATCAATCAACCTCAAGTTGCAATTCTTGCTACTGGGGCAATTCGAAAGCGGCCTGCTGTGTTAGAAACTGAACATGGTGATGTTATCGCTATTCGCCACATGATGTTCTTATCATTGAGCTATGATCACCGTGTAGTCGATGGCGCATTAGGAGGAAGTTTCCTTCGTCGCATCGCCGATTACCTTGAACAGTTTGACCCGAAACGTACTGTATAACCGATTTTGAATAAACTCCCCCTCTCAGTTGTCTTCATCCTTTGCTTGCTCTCTAGCTTTATCGCTACTGAGCTGAGTGGGCAGGTGAATCCGCGTGATTACAAGCGGAATGGGATGGCGTACTTCGAGAATAGTAAGTTTTTCCCTGCAGCCGAAGCGCTAACCGTGTATCGTCGTTATAAACCCGAGGATTCAGATATCTGGTATCCTTTGGCGGTAAGCCTTTACAAAACCAATGACTTAGAAGAAAGTCGAGTGCTTTTTGAGGGCTTAATTCGTACAGGTAAGAAAATGCCCGACGAAGCATACTTGTACTTGGGCCGTATTGACCATCATGAGTCTAACTACAGCGCTGCTGCAAAACATTACAAGCGTTACTTACGCTCTATTGATGAGAGTAACCTACTGTACAAATCGATCGTCGATGATATCAGGAGATTAGGTGTCGCCTCACGAATGGGACCCAACTCAGGGGCATTATCAGCTTACAGTGAGAACCTCGGTAGTGGTATTAATACCATTGGAGAAGAGTTCCATCCTCTATTAAGTCCTAATTATCAGGACCGTATGTACTTCGCTAGCATCCGCGAAGGGGTATCTGGAGGCTACCGTGATGAAAATGGATTGATCGATGATGTGACTGGGACACTGCACGCTGATATGTTTTCAGGCCAAGTTGAGAATGGTCGTTGGAATTCAGGAGATGCACTTAGTTATTTGCTGAATTCTTCACTACACGATGTTGCCCTTGATTTTGGAATGGGAGGAAGAGTCCTGCTTTTTTGGAAGGGAAAAGAACTTTATTCAGGAGATATTCTCGTTGACACTTTTCGATCTCAAGCAGAGGCTAGAAACTTATTTGCTCCTGAATGGAAAAATTCTCCGCTCAATTCAAGAGCAGGTGACAAAGATCCTCACTTGTTCAAGGACACTATAGTGTTGTTTGTAAGCAATCGTGAAGGCGGCTATGGTGGATTAGACGTCTACTCAACTGTGCGTAGAAACGGAATATGGCAAGCACCTGAGAACCTGGGACCTACAATAAATTCGGCATACGACGAGCGTAGCCCATACTTGTGTAATGACGGTCGGACCTTATTCTATTCTAGTAATAGGGTCGATGGTTCGATTGGTGGGTTTGATGTCTTTATGGCACAATTTGACGATAGAGAAGTAACCTGGGGACTACCAAAAAACGTCGGCAGATCGATCAATAGTGCTGGAGACGAACTTAATTTTCGAGTAGCGAATAATGGCTTAGAAGCCTATTTCGATTCGGATGTTCGAACAACGAGTATCGGTGGTAAAGACATTTACGCCGCTTATTTTAAGGAGAAGCTTCGAGAACAAGAAATTCTTAGTCGACCGATTACTTTTTTACAAGTTCTTGAAAAAGCTAGAACGAGCGAGGCACTTATTGCAGGAACTGAGAATCCTGAAGGATCAACCCCGATTTACGAAAAGCCCTTGATACCGGTTGCCGTTGATTTGGAACCTCTGACCTATACGAAGGATGACAAAATCATCACACCGGGAAATCTTCAAAAGTCGAGCAGTGTCCTTGATTTTCTATCCAAGTACCCAGGTTCAAAAGTTATCGTCACCACACACAGTGACGATACGGATGCGCAACGATTTCGAACATACTTTGGCATAAAACGAGCGGAGCAATTCGCAGCCTATCTTGTTGAAAGAGGTGTTGCAAAGGATAGGATTCAATTGATGAGTGTAGGTTCATCCTACCCAATAGCCAACAATTCGCACAACGATCAACCTAGCGTCCAAGGGCAAAGGTTTAATCGAAGAATCGAGCTTCTAGTAGTTCCCGGAGATGATTACCTACTGTCTCCTTCTTTCAATGATCCACGGGTTCCTGATTTTATTGCAAACGACTTATATCAGGTTTATCGAGACTTACAAGATGGCGTTGTGTTCCGTGTAGAAGTTGCCGAACTTCAACAGCGGTATGAAAATGAGTCTTGGCTTTTGCTTCCTTCCCCCACTATCCAGAGTGATGTCTTAACTGGTAAATACAGGTACAGTGCCGGAGCTTACATTTCCTATAGCTCTGCTCGTCAAATGGCAGATGAACTGCTCCGCAAAGGGTTTACCAAAGCAAAAGTTGTAGCTTACCTTAACGGCCTGCGTCTAGAAGATTCAGAAGTTGTTTCCTTTGCTGGAGATTTCCCAGAATTAGAGCGCTTTCATGCTGCTCAATCAACCGAGGAGTAAGTAGCCTCACACTTTTGCAATTATATGGGCCCAATCAGTTTCTTTAGAGAAAGCCTTCGAGATTTAAAGACGGTCGGTACGGTAACTCGTTCGAGCAAGTCCCTTTGTAAAGGCGTGATCAAGCCTATTGACTTTGATTCTGCTCGCTTTCTTGTAGAACTTGGAGCTGGAGATGGTGTTATCACCGAGCATATACTTGCCGCGATGCATCCAGATGCTAAGCTCCTCACTTTTGAAGTAAATCCTAAGTTCTGTAAAAAGCTCCGTGAGTTAAAAGACGACAGACTGATCGTCGTGGAAGATACCGCCGAGAAGCTGCCAGAATACCTGACAAAGAATAATTTTGATGAAGTTGACGGTGTAGTTAGCGCTATCCCGTTTGTGTCGCTGCCAAAATCTTTGGCAGATACCATTGTTACACTTTGCAAAGATGCCTTACGTGTAGGGGCTCCTTTCTCTCAGATACACTACAGCCTAGTACGAAAGAAGGTATATCAAGGCATTTTTGGGAACATCAATGTTGATTTTGTACCTATCAATATTCCTCCTGCTTTCGTGCTCACTTCTCGGAAAGCCTAGGCAGGAATTATAACCAAATGACTTCTACTGGAAGTCTAGATTTATCGGGAGCATAGCCTAAAAAGAATCCTCCTCCTCCTGCCCCGCAGAGTTTTAGGTAGGCTACATCCTCCTGCAGCCATGCTTTCCAAAGAGTTGCAATGTGCATCGGGATCAGAAATGCTAGCTCTGTTAGTTGAAGCGAACACAATGCCTTTAGTTTTGGCGTAAGCCCAATCATAGACTCAGATTTAAAGCCTTTAGCTAATGTCTCGACCAACTCATTCATAGGCAGGAGTACATCACGTTTCCACTGCTCGTTTTTACAGCTTTCGCCAAAACGAGTGATGGCATCTTTACCTGCTCTAGGTTGTCCAGAATCAAGTAAAAACCAGCCTCCTCTTGGCGATGCCACTGGAAATGTTTCGGTTACTTCAACAACCTCGATACCACCAGTAGGACTTATGTAAACGGCTTTGTTGAGAAAGCTAACGAGTGGATCTAATCCTGAACTTTTCCCGTGAAAAAAGCACTCTAAGGCTCCAAGTTGCTTACGAAGTAGGGTAGGGTTGGGCACCTCTCCAATCAGATATCTACGGTATGCTTCAGCAGTTATAGCACCACTAGACCCAAGCCCATATCCAATTGGAATATCTGCATACACACCCAGTTCAGTAGCTTCACGTTCCCAACGGTCAAAGTCTAATTTGTCTGCAAGAATTTCTGAAGTTTTGGCGAAAGCTAGCCATTTTTCGAAGTCAAAATTCGCATGAATTCCCTCCTTGATCGGGAGCTGATGCACTTCAGGGCTTGAGTTTAGCGACGCTATACGTGCTGTATACCGTCGCAGGGGTACCGCATAAGCAGCACTACCGTGTAAAACGGTATGTTCTCCTAACATCAGCAGTTTGGCAGGGGTTCGGGAAGCGATGATCAGTAGTTTTGCGCCAAGCTAATAAGACCCTCGTGTACCAGCTACTTAAACCGCTACTCTTTTCGCTCGATGCAGAACGAGCACACCACTTGACAATGCAAAGCTTTAAGGCTTTACAACTTGGTGGCCCACTCACAGCAGCCTTCACCAGTGGGTGGAGATTTGATGATCCAAAGCTATCAAAGACAGTGTTTGGGTTGAGATTTAAGAACCCCGTCGGCTTAGCAGCAGGATTTGATAAGGATGGTGTCTATTATCCATTAATGGCCAAACTAGGGTTTGGTAGTGTGGAATTAGGGACAGTGACTCCGCGACCGCAAGCAGGAAATCCTAAGCCTCGCCTTTTCAGACTGCCGAAGGACAAGGCACTCATTAATCGAATGGGATTTAATAATGCAGGCGTAGATGCTCTGGCTAAGAATATTGAGCGCCATGGCCGACCTGATGAAATGATTCTTGGAGGCAACATTGGGAAGAATAAGGATACTCCAAATTCAGAGGCAACGAATGACTACCTGATCTGCTTGGAAAGACTTCATGCGCTTGTGGACTACTTCGCAGTGAATGTTAGTTCTCCCAACACTCCAGGCTTGCGAAGTCTCCAAGCAAAAGAACCGCTAACACGCCTGCTAAGTGAGTTACAAGCAAAAAATGCGGGCTTCGCTCAACCGCGTCCCATCCTCTTGAAAATTGCTCCAGATCTCTCTGAGGGAGAATTGGATGACATTGTGGCCATAGCGCAAGACACCAAATTGGCTGGGCTGATTTCAACAAATACCACCATCGCTCGCGAACCACTCACAACAGATGCCGAAACCGTCGCTCAGATTGGCAATGGAGGTTTAAGTGGAGCTCCAGTACTGAAACGCTCTACAGCGGTGCTTAACTATTTGCGTAAAATGCTTCCCGTCGGGTTCCCAATCATTGGCGTTGGTGGAATCACAGATGGAAAAAGTGCCCTTCAAAAAGTAGAAGCTGGAGCGGACCTAGTGCAGGTTTACAGCGGGCTAGTTTATGCTGGTCCAACGCTACCTGCTCAGGTCAATAAGGCTATTTTAACCTCTATGGGTTAATTGTATATAAGTAGTGGCATGCTATTTGGCCTTTCTTTACCTTGTAAGGGCAATAAGATAATCTGCTGAATATCTGACATTGCGCCTTGTGGTTTCATATTCTACGCGACCATACCCCTCCTTGGCATCATGACTTTTTTCTTGGGTTAACCCCCAAATAGAACCGTCCACAATGATCGCCTTTACCGTGCTATACCTATCACTTGGCTACAGCCTGTACGGTATTTTTATGGAGGACACTACATTGGTTTACAAGGATTTCCGTTTCTGGCTCATTATTGCAAGCCTGCTACTACTCGTCTTATTGACGCTGAAGAGTTATCCGCTATAGTCGTTGGCTTATGCTGACTCCAATTGGTAATTCTCAGTTGGCAATTGATAATGCCGAGAAATTCCGTAGCTAGCGCTCAAATTCTCGTGCGGAGCAAGAGATTGATCAATTGCGTCTCGTAAGGGAGTCATGACATTCTCAACTTACGATCCTTCTCTTTGGAGTGAGCGTCACGTGCGTCGTGATCATTATCAATTGACAATTAGTACCTACATCATCTTCAGGCTTAGGTCAATGCTCTGAGCGGAGTGTGTCAATGCTCCCACACTGATGAAGTTCACGCCAGTTTCTGCAATCGGCCTAATGGTATCCAAATTAACTCCGCCGCTCGCCTCGCTTTCGTGACGATTTCCGATGGTGTGGACAGCAGTTTTTAAGTCAGATAGTTCGAAGTTGTCTAGCATGATACGATTCACGTTTCCGATGCTCAAGACTGTATCTAACTCTTGGAGATTGCGAACCTCCACCGTCATTTTCAAATCAAGATCATTAGCCTTTAGGTAGGCATGGACGCCTTCAATGGCTTCGCGCATACCTCCAGCACCGTCAACGTGGTTGTCTTTGATCATAATTCGATCGTAAAGACCTACACGATAATTCTCGCAACCGCCTATTACAACGGCATACTTTTCAAGAAAACGTAGCTGAGGCGTTGTCTTTCGAGTGTCAATCACTGTGGCGTTTGTCCCTTCTACAGCTTTCGCGAAAACCCGGCTCATGTTGGCTATTCCAGAGAGTCGTTGCATAGTATTGAGCACTAGTCTTTCTCCTCCAAGCAATGTTCGGATTGGTCCTTCAACGTAAAAAGCTTCTTGACCTGGAGCTATGTCATCGCCTTCAGAGAGTAACTCTTCGATCATACAACTTGGATCTAAGTAGTCAAAAACCGCTTTAGCGATTGGCATTCCACACAAGACACCGTGATCTTTCACAAGAAGTCGTGCCTTTCCTCTTCTTCCTTCTTGAATAGTAGCTAAGCTGGTGTAATCGCCAGGGCCAATATCTTCGGCAAGACTGCGGCGAATAAACGTTTGTAGTAGCTCAGTATCGAGAGTTGGAGTAGACATGTCGCGAATGTAACGCGTCCCGATGATCTAAGAACCAATTACGTATTTACCCAATACTAATCGACCTCTAAAGTGGAGGTGTCTAGCTCTTGCTGTCTAATATTCTTAGGAAGGTCACGATACTCGTACTCTTGCGTACGAAGTTGAGGCTTTAAACCTGCTTCACGAATAGCATCTTGAATTCCATCTGCAGTAAATCTAAAGGCTGCTCCTGCTGCGCTGACAACGTTTTCTTCAATCATGATTGAACCGAAGTCATTGGCACCAGCATGTAGGGTGAGCTGTGCAATTTTCTTACCTACGGTGAGCCAAGAAGATTGGATATTGACAACATTTGGGAGCATGATTCTACTCATGGCGATCATGCGGATATACTCATCTCCAGTCACAGTATTTCGTGCTCGCTTGATGCGCTTGAGAATCGTATCCTCATCCATGAATGGCCATGGAATGAAGGCCAAAAATCCATTTGCTTCAGGTGGTTTTTCACTTTGAACTTGACGTAACATGGCAAAATGCTCCATGCGCTCGAGGTTTGTCTCGATGTGACCGAACATCATTGTCGCGCTTGTCGTGATGTTTAACTTGTGGGCCGCGCGCATCACATCCAGCCATTCTTGGCCTCCACATTTGCCCTTACTGATCAAACGTCTAACACGATCATCTAGAATTTCAGCACCAGCACCAGGTAAGCTATCCAGTCCAGCCTTATTTAGAGCTTTTAGAACGTCGTAGTGAGACATGTTCTCCAACTTCGAGATGTGCGCAATCTCTGGTGGCCCAAGTGCATGGAGCTTCAAGTCTGGATATAGCGATTTCAGCTCAGAGAAGGTATCAACGTAGAATTGTAACCCGAGGTCGGGGTGGTGTCCACCTTGTAGCAGCAATTGACGACCGCCGAGTTCGTACATCTCGTCGATCTTTTCTTTGTATTGCTCGATAGTTGTCGTGTACGCCTCTTCATGGCCTGGTCGGCGGTAGAAGTTGCAGAACTTGCAATTGGCAATACAAACATTCGTGGTATTCGAATTCCGATCAATGATCCAAGTGACTACATCGCCAGGAACATGGTGCTGTCGCATGGCGTTGCCTACATAGGCAAGCTCTGCGGTAGGAGCATTCTCAAAAAGGTAAACCCCCTCTTCAGGAGTTAGCCATTCTAAATTGATAGCACGCTCTAGGAGCGTGGTTGTGCGTGCAGGGTCGTTGGCGCGTGTTGTAGCCATGGTTATGTAACACTTGTACTGGACTGGTGTTGTAAGTTTTTCGACTTAAATAGATGCTATTGCTCTGATTAAACGTAAATCGAATTAGCAAGCAAAACCGTCTATGTCAAAAAGTAAAAGCCAAGAGCATCTTTGACGCTCTTGGCTTTCAATATTAGCAAGAATTTCTTTCTCGCGTTCTGGTTAGACGTGCAGAGCTCTATTCCCCGTCGCTGCTAATGCAGCTTCTTTCACAGCCTCCGCATACGTTGGATGGGCGTGGCTCATTCGTGCAATGTCCTCGGCAGATCCTCTGAATTCCATAACAGCGACAGCTTCAGCGATAAGGTCGGCAACCCGTGCACCAACCATGTGTACTCCTAGTACCTCATCTGTTGCTTCGTCAGCTATGATTTTGACCATGCCTTCTGTATCCATGCTGGCATGCGCACGACCAAGCGCCTTGTAAGGAAACTTACCGACTTTGATCTTACGGCCAGCTTCTTTGAGTTCTTGTTCTGTCTGTCCGACACTTGCAACTTCTGGCCAAGTGTACACGACTCCTGGAATTAAATTGTAGTTGATGTGAGGCTTTTCGCCATTCATGTGTTCAGCAACAAAAACCCCTTCTTCCTCAGCTTTGTGGGCGAGCATAGCACCTTTGATTACATCGCCAATAGCATAGATATGATCTGCTCCTGTACGCAGGTAGTCGTCTACTTCTATGCGACCTTTCTCATCAACTTTGATAGCAGAGACATTTTCAAGTCCCAACTTATCGGTGTATGGCTTCCGACCAATTGCAACCAGGCAGTAATCTGCTTCAATGGTTTGAAGTTCGTCGTCTTTTCCCTTGGCTGCGTACGTAACAATGGCTTTAGTCTTGCCTTTAGCTTTTACTTCTTTCACTGCATGCTTGGTGTGGAATTTCACTCCAAGCTTCTTCATCGCTCGCATTAGTTCTTTTGAGCAATCCACGTCCATCCCAGCAATGATGCGATCAGCAAACTCAATCACGTCGACTTGAGTTCCAAGACGTGCATAGACGCTTCCAAGCTCTAGCCCGATGACACCACCACCGATAACAACCATGCGCTTAGGCACTTTTGTGATCATCAAGGCTTCTGTACTGGTAATAATGCGATTCTTATCGTAGTTGAACACTGGCGGAGCGATTGGTTTACTTCCAGTCGCGATGATAATTTTCTTAGAAGTGATCTCTTCCGTTTTTCCATCATCCTTTGTAATTAGTACAGTATGGTCGTCCTTAAAAGATCCGTGGCCATGAATGACTTCAACTTTGTTCTTCTTCATCAAGAACTGAACGCCTTTGGTCATTTGCTCAACTACACCAGCCTTGCGATTAATCATTTGTGGCATATCGACAGAGACTTTTCCCGTTTTGATGCCATGCTGTTCAAAGCGATGCACAGCATCATGATAGTGCTCGGAACTATCCAGAAGTGCCTTAGATGGTATACATCCAACATTCAAGCAAGTACCTCCAAGGTTAGGGTAGCGCTCAATAATTGCTGTCTTAAAGCCTAGTTGGGAGCAACGAATAGCTGCCACATAGCCTCCTGGGCCTGATCCAATGATGGTTACGTCGTACTGCATGCTGAAAAAATCTCTTAAAGTTTGGTCGTGTATGTGTGCGTTCGGTACTATTTACCGCTATCACCCCCGCCAGGTTTCGGCCCACGAGGTTTTCTTCTGTTTCGGTTTCGGGATTGACGGTTTCCTGAAGGTTTGTCACCTGTTTTCGAATTACCTTCTTTAGGCCCTCGAGGCCTTCTATTTGACTTTGGAGCATTCGTTGGATCTCCACCTGTTTTGGCGGAAGCTCCTTTGTTGCGGCTCCTAGAACGACTGCGGGATTTACTTGTTGCCCCACCTTCACCATCTGACTTTTTCTTGTCTCCTGCACCACCTGGGCGATTACCTCCCTTCTTGCGTGAGCTCTTCTTTTTTCGGCTACGCTTTTCAAGAGGGATGTCCACTACATCTGTCACATCGCCATAGTCGTGCTCATCGGCAGTTTCTTCGGCAAGTTGTGTCTGGCGCTCACTTTCGATCGCGATAAACGTATGAACATCTGCTTCGGGGTTGTTGAGCACTTCATGAACCTGCTCAACGGTCATGGTCACATAAGGACCTCGTTTTCGCCCTTCCATAACTTGGTAGGTCATTAAGCGCTTAAAGACATCGGTTTTCACCAAAACAGCCTTCCCATTTGGCAACTTGATTTTGTCGGCTTTTTTAGGGAAATCAGACAGAGCATCAAGGTAGGTATCAAGTTCAAAGTTGAGACAACACTTAAGTCTACCGCATTGTCCAGAAAGCTTGGTCTGGTTGAGCGCTAATCCTTGGTAGCGTGCTGCAGAAGTATTCACACTCTTGAAATCTGTAAGCCACGTTGAGCAGCACAGTTCTCTACCGCAAGAACCGATACCTCCGAGGCGACCAGCTTCTTGTCTTGCTCCGATTTGACGCATTTCTACACGTACACGAAATTCTCTTGCGAGAGACTTAATGAGCTCTCGAAAGTCAATTCTAGTTTCTGAGGTGTAAAAGAAAGTGGCTTTGGTTAGGTCACCTTGATATTCGACATCGCTAAGTTTCATCGGAGACTCTGTCGCGTACGCCAGCACTCGCGCACGCACAAGTGTTTGCTTTTCAAGTAGCCGTGCTTCATCGAGCCGTTCAAGATCACGATCATGTGCTTTGCGAATCACATCATATTTGATGAGACTTGCTTTTACACCTCGCTTTGCCATCTGAGCGTGTACGAGCTCACCAGAAAGAGTAATATATCCTGTATCGAAACCTTTGTCGGTTTGTACGACGACTACATCTCTGGTGCTGGCTCCTAATTCTGGAGGGCAGTAATAAAAGTCTTTGCGGGTTCCATGTTTAAAAGAAACTTCGACGTAATTCTGTTCGGCGACGTCACGAACACCCTGGATGGTAAGCCAGTCGTAAGTGCTCATTCGGTTGCAGCCGCCAGAGGCACAGTGTCCTTTGGATCCGCAGCCAGATGGGCTGCCGTCGGCGTTTTTGGTTCCGCAAGATGCGCAAGCCATGGGGTAAAAATTTAGCTCGCACGACGCATAGGTTGAGAGTCCGTTTGCTGCCGGGCGAGAATATGATGGATGCGAATCGAGGTCGCCGCGAAGGCGATTTTCCCGTTCGCGTTACGTTCGACAGCTGCAAGTAGACGATTCAATTCGTCAGCGAGCGCTGTCAGCTGGGGCCAGGTTACTAGCGCGGCCAGCTTATTAGCCACTTGAGCATCGCTCGGAGCGAGTCGAAGTGGCTGTGGGTTTCCGGCGCATGAAACGCCGAGTTCGCGCACAAAGCGCAAAGCGTTGAGCAGAAAATGCTTCTGCTCTTCGCGAGTGAGGGCAGCCAATTTGGCCGCCGATTGGGTGATCGGAGCTCCTTTCCCAGTAAAACATTCTCTAAGCCAGGTAGCTAGATCAACAGATTGCTCGCTAGCTTGATAGGCTATGCTTGCAATGGCACGACCAATGTCTCCATCTGAAGCATAAGCTAGTTGGAGCGCTCGATCGTGTTCTACACCGCGGCTTTCGAGTAACTCGGCTATTCCTTCCGTAGGAGGAGAAGTCAGACGATATATGCGACAGCGGCTGGTGATAGTGGGTAAAATCCGCTCAAAACGTGTTGTGAGCAGGAGTATGAGGGTCTTAGCGGGCGGTTCTTCAATGACTTTAAGCAGTCGATTTGATTCGTCGCCGAGGTATTCAGCTCCCCAGATCATGACGACTTTATAACCGTCTGTAAAGCGTTGTAGCGAAACATCATGTAAGATGCGCATAACCTCATCCCGGTTAATGTTTCCTTGTTTGTTGTCTTTAGTTTGAGCGCGTAGCCAAGCACTGTGGTCTAAATACGGATTAGCTAGGATTTCCTCCCGCCACTGAGGTAGCATTTTAGCGCTTGTAACCCCTGTCCCAACTACCGGGAAAGTGAAGTGGACATCGGGATGCGTTAGCTTTGAATGGCTTCTACAGCTATCGCAGTTCCCGCAGCTTGATCCAGCACTTTCATCGGTTCCTGGCGTTCGATTCTCGCATTGTAGATACTCAATGAGTTTTAGC
>CALDTK010000316.1 GCA_937924035.1 uncultured Saprospiraceae bacterium
TCGCCGCTCTGAAGTTTAACGAGACCGTTGAGCCCGTCGCGGGTCACAAACCGCTGGGACTTTACGTCCCATTCATGGATAGAAATAGCAAACGATCACACGTAACACCTAACAAAATCGAACTAATGAAGCCGAGTAGAAACTATGAACTCGGAACCGGGCATTCACCGGTTGTGCCCTCTGGATGGTCGTGGCCGTTTGCTTTCGGTCAGATTGAACCATAACGAGTACTGATGTTTACTCTTGTAGGATTTTACCTTACAAGCCTTACCATAGACAGCAAGGTGCCCTTTGGTGTCATATTGATGGTCAGGGAATACGTCTGCTTTGGAGATGATTGTTAGCTAGGAGTCGGCAAAACCGAACGAACCTCCCAGCGGGATACACTGGATTCGTTACGCGACAATCCAATTTTCTATAGAAAATTCATTGTGATTTCTTAACACACATAACGCCCAGACCAATCACTTCTCTCTTGAAATCGCTGCGTCCCGATCGTGAATATGGCGGCAACGAAAGCAAGTGACAGCGTTTTGAATTTCTTCTACTCGCTACTGGGTTAGCCCGGTATGTATTACTGATAAAAGGACACCCGGCTATACCGGGTAGTATCTCACAGGAAACAGGTAGGCTTCGGCAGTAGTGGTTTGAGCGCCTAAATATAGGCGCTTTGTTTAGATAGATATACGGAGTTTTGATCAAGAGCAAATGCCCCTAATTAAAGAGGCACCTGAGCGTTGTATCAGTCAACAACACCGTCACAGTCATTGTCGATCCCATCTCTACCTCTCCGACCGCGTTCATTCATATCAGGATGAATTTGAGCGTTATCATCGTTGCAATCCACAGACGCTGGAAAGCCGTCTCCATCGTTATCGAGATCAGTTACTGGTTCTGGAGTCGCCACAGGCTCTACGGTTTCGGGCTCTGACATTGGTGCTGTCCCAGTACACATATTCATACCAGAGCCTGTTGGTGCATCAATAAGGTAAGAACCTGAAGATCCAACGATGACGTTGTTCTCATTCCTTATTGATCCAGCATGTCCTGGATAATCCATGCTACCACCGTTTAGTGCGAGATTAGTACCTGTTTGGCCAAGTGTACAATTCACCCCGTCCTGACTGCAGTTTTCCAGCCATAGCTTTTGAACAGAGTCTCTCCAACCGGCCACCCAATCCGCATGCAGGGTTCCACCTGGAACACGAACTTCACCATCATCACAGGTTGCTGCACGATACCGTCGAACTGTGTCATTCAGCAATGGCCGTGAAGTCACACTTTTTTCAGGTGATGCTTCAAGAATCTCTGATGAATTGCGGTCGATAAATACTAAATCACTGTCTGATGGATCAGACGAGAGTCGCAACTTATCAATACTTAGAGCGTCAGTACTGCTTTCCAATAACTCACTCACATCCCAGTATATTCGATAACCCAACTGAGGCATTCGCACATGTCCACTAGGACAACCCGATCCGGGTTTTATATGCTTAACGTGTGTTCTAAAGTTATTGCTACTTAGCTCGTTGGTCTCGTTAATCTCATCAGTTGGTCTTCTACATTGAGGGAAATAGATCGTAGCATTAAGATCCTCGTCCGGATTTCCTGTTCGGCCTTGATTTCTGCAATGAGTTTCCCACTCTGCCTGTGTTGGTATGCGATTGAATTTATGCACATCACGGCCGTTAGTTCCACACTCCCACGCAATATATGGGGACGTAGTCCAGTCATCACTGTTTTTTTCAGCAATCCCACCCCACTTATTTACCCGTTTGTTTAGGTTTCTCTCATCAATATCGGTACCAGGGAACTCAGCTCCATCTCTATCACCATTACCACTAATCAATTGCAGGCCTTGCGGCATATCAACGATCTGACTTAATGTATTAGTAACTAGTCCGTTTGCACTGGCCTCAGCTGCATCCAGATATTCTCTGGCTTTGTAATAAACTATAATCTCACGTGGCACCATCACTTTGTCGTCGCCATGCATCAATGCTGGCATCCAATAAGATGATCTATTAAGAGGACCACCTTGGCAGGTGCTACCACCTTTTTTGGTTATAAAATTACTGCTGCCGGGTGTCAAGTCAGTACTGAAATCGACCGACGTGTTCCCCCAATACATGTGAAGGTGCGATTGGTTAGCATTTTTGTTATCGTGATTTACTATCGGATCATCGTATGCAAAATGTGACCACTGACATTCAATTCGAAAATCACCTTGGATTCCATATGCTTGACTATTTGAACGAGGAGTGTAGTCATATGCGCTATGGATTGTTGACCCTGACGCATTTGAATCGTCATCGTTGTCGCCCCACTGCGTTGTGTAGGTAATGTTGTTTGCACTGGCTTTATATTCACCATCCACCAAGCTACCATTATTCGTACCGTAAATCTCACCGTCCGCATTGAGATGCCCGAAAGGTATAGATTCTATGGGTGTGCTTTGTTCTGTAAAGAAAAAGGCGCTTTTTGATCTATTCCTTATAACACTGTTGCCTACAACCACAATAGCACCGGTGTCTTCAATATCACTACCACCCGTCCCGTCTACAATCACTTCTCCATCTTCTTGCGGACCGCTTCCACTCAGGTTTTCATAAGTGTAGGTGCCGTTAGGCAATGACTCACACTGCATAGCGACATTGCCGTAGTCATTCGTTGAGCCGTTAGAACTTGATCCCTGGCAGATTTCAGAATTGGTATTTTTATTTCTAATGACCCAATATCCAATCGTCGGAAATTGAATTCTGGAGCCGCTTGCAAATGGTGTGTCTGTTCCGGTATCACCAGTGCCAGTATCAGTGCCAGTATCAGTGCCGGTATCGCCAGTGCCAGTATCACTCGTGACATTTACAATCACTTCTCCATCTTCTTGCGGACCGCTTCCACTCAGGTTTTCATAAGTGTAGGTGCCGTTAGGCAATGACTCACACTGCATAGCGACATTGCCGTAGTCATTCGTTGTGCCGTTAGAACTTGATCCCTGGCAGATTTCAGAATTAGTATTTTTATTTCTAATGACCCAATATCCAATCGTCGGAAATTGAATTCTGGAGCCGCTTGCAAATGGTGTGTCTGCTCCGGTATCACCAGTGCCGGTTTCAGTGGTAGTACTCAACATTCGTGCTGCCGAATAACCATTGTTGTTCGTAGGGCTGCTGTCGTGCACCTTGTATTGGTAATTATTACCGGTAGTCACATCCGTATCGAGGAAAGTGTTGGTCGGCGCACCCCAATATAGGTTTGAGTAAGTACAAGAGCCAGTGCTTCCACTCGAGCAGTTTAAAGCTCTGTCCACGGCTACATAAGTTCCGGTATTACCACTCCAGTTCAACCGTAATGCGGATCCCTCTTGTGTGACTATCGGTTGTGTTGGCGCTGCGTAGACTGCGCTACTCGTTAGAGCAATAGCGCTGCATATTCCAATGAATACCGGGCTCCTCTGTACGCTAATGTTCATGCCGAATGATTTCATAGAACGCATTCTATGTACTCCTCTATTTTCGTTGAGTGGATTGACGTAGCTCAGCTCCCAACAATACATAGCTGAACGTCGAAACAGGGTACGCTGTTTGCCATATTGATGGGATTATAATACCACTCAGAAACAGTCTTTTACATCCTATACTCTTAGAATTGCGCAGTAATAGGTGGCTTACTGATCTATTCCTCTGAGCACGAAATCCCGGATGCCGAAATTCGGTTGTGGTGCTTTAGTCGTTTTTCTGCCCTGACACACCAATCAGTTTTTCGTGACACCTTCACTCGGGTTTTTCAAAGAGGATATGTCAGATCGCTGCCAGTTCTGTGATAGTGCACGCCACTTTCGCCACCGAGCACAAAATAGTTATAACTGTGGTGCCGACAATCAGCAAAACGACGCACGTCAGAAACATATGTTAATGACGCTACTGCGCGTAAATCTTTCTGAGGGCAATCATGTTCCACAGTTGCCTACCGTTAGGATTCAGCATTGAATCCAGTGATGTGCAATATGCCATCAGGAATTTGCAACAAAAGAAATGAGTAAGTAGACCACTATACTCGGTAGCATGTCTCCTTCCGCTGCCCTTACCTTAGGCACCCAGTCATTCAGCCTGCGAAGAGCTAAAGCAAAGAAAAAGCGCACATTAGGAGCGGGAACATTGAGCGTCCGGAGAGACTTCTCTCAGGTATATCCGTCTCGACTAAATGCGTCAATCAATGTCTGGATTTCTTTGGCTGTCTCGTGACCACCATTTACATCTTGGTTTTACTTGAAGCGCAGTTGAAAATTTATCACGAATTAACTTTTCCCGGTAGCCTAGATGGGCCAATGGCAACTGTGAAGTAAAATTTGATATGTTTTTATGATCGAAGCTTCTATACCATTTTTTATGATTGAGCTAAGCGGACGTTGCTGGTGCGAGCATCTATGGCCGGAGTTGGCCGGGAAGCGCCAGTTGAGGCACAGGGGTGTAGCTATTCTTTACACAGGCTCAATACACTGTGCCCCTTCATGGGTTGATTTGTTGACGTATTCACTCACCTGACCTTATATTTTCGGTAGTAGGACTTACGATCCTATATGTGCACAAGATAACGCAAAGATAATTTCCATTATCTGGCGGTCAAGTGCCTACCAGGCAGCAAGCTAGCCACCTTGTGGTAATGAAGCCCAAACTCTATTAATTGCTGCAGTAAACCCATACAAACTAAATGTTTCATCAATTATATTGCTTTTTGCATCAGACAATTTAAAGGTTATCTGAGATCCTGCCTTCATTAACTCATACGTTTGATTCCACATCCCCCCGAAATCAAAAGAATATAAATAATACTTAGATAATTCTAAATTGGGGCCCGCCGGGCTTAAAGTGACTTCAGAACATTGGGCAATTGGCTTTATCACACTATTTCCGATATAGATATTCACCGAAACATGAGAGATTTCTCCACACCGACGCGTACTATAGAGCTGAATATAGCAACCAGCATTTATTTTTTTCTCGCAAGAAATCTGAAAGGTAGAATTTTGAGCAGAATATGTGGATGCGTATAAGAAGTTCGGTTTGTGTGATCCCCACTGCCAATCTTTGATGACTTCTACTTCCGAAGGTAGTGTTTTTTGCTCTCGATTTCTCTTAGCCTTCCTTTTTGCAAGAATTTTATTTATACGTTCTTCTTTGACTTTTTCTTCTTCTGACTGCCTCCTGAATTCTTTGAATTCTTCCGCATAGTCTACAATTTTCGGAGGGCCCTGTACGATGTACTTACAGGCCATGCGGATATTAATTACTGCTGTTTTACTGAGTGTGTTCTTAGCGTACTTTGCTACACATTCATCGAATGTCTTCGGCCCAAAAAAAGACTTCGACCATTTCCCCTGCTCGCTAAATCTGGTGTCACAAGAGCGCCGAATAGATACTGCAGCTACATTATTTTGCGTACCGGGCATCTCTTCGAGAATGCATTCCCATTTGTTAGATGGGCCGAATAGCCCAGCCATGGCTGGTAAGGGCATAAGCATTAGATAAGCACTTAATACCGCTGTTAAACATAAAAATCTAAAGTCGGGTATCCGCATAGTAATTTCCTTTTACATATCCGCAATTCATCAATATAAGTTATTAAACGGCAAAGGCCATTAGTAATCAACAGAAGCTGTATCAGCGCCAGCAGGCAAGAACTCTGTCATCGACGGAATTTTGTGAACTACTTCAACGCCCACAGGCTAATCATCGGCCACGATAAAATCTCGATGTATAGAGGTAAGACGTAATGAGAAAATCAACTGGCAATGTAAAGTGGTTTGATAACGCTAAAGGCTACGGCTTCATCGTTAACGCGGCTGGAGAGGATGTGATGGTTTACTACCGGTCCATACTCGCAGAGGGCTATAAGACGCTAAAAGAGGGTCAGGCGGTGACCTTCACGCAAGTGAAGAGCGAGAAGGGATGGCAAGCCGCTGAAGTAGAGGTGCTGTCAGAGCTGGAATCCGCTTAAGCAGAAAGCCCCTTGTAGGATTTTCCTACAAGGGGCGTTAGTAACCAGCTACTTGTTGTTCTTCTTTCGCCATCTAGTGCAAATGCTTTTCCCTGCTTTTGATCCACCTACAAGGCACTCACACGGCTCTCCATCCTTATCGCGGTCTAAAGACTTCCAACCTCTTTGGCGTGCATCATAGTGCGATTGGGCTTGTGCTTGGTTGTCGAATGACTTGCAACTAATACGCTTGGCGGCAAAAGAAACATTGCTCAGCGCCATAAGGGCCACCACTGCTGTTACTTTCACTGTCATCGAGGCAAGGTTTGTACTCATAATCAATCCGCTACACTGGTTGAAGAGATTGCAGCCTACACCCTATGGCGTGATCTATCCGAGTGAATAGTCTAAGTTCGCTCAATGCGCTAGCAAGGACTACACTAATACGATGATTGGATATGCCAAGTTAAAAATCCGCAGCGCCCTATGGTGGCTTGTCTTGTCGCTTACATGCTGTCTATTACTATCCCCAACTGTCTACGCAGATGAAGCAGTAAATTCGGTTGTAGATGAGTACTACCAATCACTGAATGACGTTCCTCCTGAAGGCTTCAGAGAGGCGTTGTCTGGCCTTATCTCAAAGCACACCTACATATCTAACAAAAACATTTGGCGCTACTTAGAAGCAAGCCACGAGTCGGCAAGCGAGTCTGAATCTGTAGTGCTGTTCTACACGCGAAGAGTAACCCCAAAAAGCAATAAGGCATCTGGTTCTAATCAGGCTAACAATGACTATTGGAACCGTGAGCATGTATGGCCACAGTCGTATGGCTTAAAGCGAACAAAGGCGAAGCGAGACATACACAACATTGTCCCTGCGGACCGCTCAGTAAACACTAGTCGGAGTAATAAGTACTTTGATATTGGAGGTGCCAAGCACGACGAATGCAGTTCTTGCTTTACTGATCATGATAGCTGGGAACCACCTGACGAAGTGAAAGGCGATGTCGCTAGAATATTGTTCTATATGGACGTGCGGTACGAGGGGCAGGATGCCTCAGGAGCCGATGATCTCCAGTTAGGCTGGACCAACAGCGATATACTTTTTGAATGGCACTGTGCAGACCCTGTGTCCCCTGAAGAGAAACGTAAAAACAATGGTAGTTATAAGTTCCAAGGAAATCGCAATCCGTTTGTTGACCGTCCCGAGTGGGTTCAAGCAGTCTATAACGCAAGTTGTTAGTTTAAGGGTAAGGCACGTCTGCGAAATTAGTTCCAACAGACCATCACAATTCTGATCGTGCAATTAATTGCACAATATAAGGAAGCATCCAAATGAAAGTAATATGTATTCCCCTCTTTGCCGCTGTTGTTTTTAGTCAAGCCATAACAAGCGATACGCCCACACTGGAAAGCTTGAACCTATCGGCCGAGCCGGTTCCGTATGAGATGCACATCGGGGCAATTGATATGGACTGTTCCGGTGGAAAAGATATCCAGGATATGAATTTCTAGCGAAAAAGTATCCTGATCTGGATTTCCAATATCCCTAGTTATTACCACCTGACATCTGGTGCGATGTTATAAGTGATGGAGTGATAGGCGACAAAGCAGAGGAAGGTACAGTTTAACCAAACTTGTAAATCCCATTCTGTCAGCGGCACAATCAATGCCGGTAACCCCAGTTACCGGCATTAAACTATAGACTTTAGTTCGATCGCATTGTGTGCAGCTCAGTAAAGCCGATCCCATGGAGAACACACGTTGCTGCCATTCGTCAACTTTGACAATTGGTACTTTGGAAATGACTGCCGTTTCGAATCCAAGGAATACTATTTCGCGGGATCTAGAA
>CALDTK010000317.1 GCA_937924035.1 uncultured Saprospiraceae bacterium
CACATGACAAGACTCTTCTCGTCTACCTAAGCATGGGATTTGGTAATCCATATGGTGATCCTTGGAATGTCCGTGTGGTAGCCGAGTGGGTTGAAAAACTTGCGGAGAGAGGAATTAATTTAATGATGCTTTCTGACACGATCGGTGTGAGCAATCCAGACAGCATTTCTTATCTTTTCAGTGAGTTAATTCCACAATACCCTGAAGTAGAAATTGGTGCTCACCTACACACCACACCAACTACGTGGGAAGAGAAAGTAGCTAGTGCTTACGAAAGTGGCTGCCGCAGATTTGACGGAGCACTTAAAGGATATGGAGGATGCCCTATGGCTGCCGATGACCTCACAGGTAATATGCCAACAGAAAACATCGTGAAATACTTAGACCAAGTTGCTTCTGCTGGCGTAGACCATGAAGCTTTGCAAAAAGCACTTTTGATGAGCTCTTCTGTATTTCCACTTACATGATCATCCTACCATATGAATTCGGAACGCCCGAGTACTTAGAGGGCATAGCACTCCGAGACCTCGTGCTCCGAAAGCCGCTAGGTCTTTCTATTAACAATGATCCTCTTGAAGAAGAATTCGATCAGGTTCATATCGGGCTATACGAGGAAGAAGCTGGAATCATGGGTACCTGCACATTGCAGATAAGAGAGGATGGTTCCTTTAAAATGCGACAAGTTGCTATCCATCCTGACGCTAGAAAGAAAGGTTACGGCCGTGCACTAGTTACCTTCTGCGAACGCTACGCACTGCGACAAGAAGCTACGAAGCTTTATTGCCATGCTCGAGAAGTTGCTATGCCGTTCTACAAAAAATGTGACTGGGCGATTGAAGGTGAGGTTTTCACGGAAGTAGGAATACCGCACTACCAGATGAGGTTCAAGGGGCTACCTGCCTAGTTGGAGGCCAATCGTAACGCCAATTTTGCTTCCGCCAAAACCCATGGGATCTGAAGGAATTATGGTAGGTGCAATAGTCAGAGACTCATCCATATCAAACTCTAAAAGGTGCGCAGTGGTGTAGGCTTCAAGCGTCTGAACGAAATGCAAAATCACGACTCCGATATAAGACAGCTGGAAATTCTTATCCAGTCTGTCTCGATTTATTCTGAGTGCCGTTTCAGTCCCAATGATCATTCCAGTAAACTCGTGAACCTCTCCATTAATCTCCTTGACCAAGGCTGTTTGGAAATCATTTCTAAGCTTCCTATTAACCTCACCACGGTTAATTAGAAAAGCATATCCCGCATATATAACCGGCACCTTGATGTACCAAAACTTCTTATTATATACTTGCCCAGAACCTGGCAAAACAAAGCTCATGGCTGCTGCGCGCTCAGGATTTGGATAAGTTGGAGCAAGTATTTTCTTCCAAAACCCAACACCTAAGGTATCCACATAAACCTCGTTCTCTATCGTATCAATTTGTGCTTCAGTTTGCACCAATTGTCCTTCAGCTTCGCTTACGTCAGTTTGTGCTTTCGCCAAAACAGATAGAGATGCGATAGATAAAAAGAGGATCAAATACTTCATTCGCCGCGGAGTTTCTCTAAGATTCGGTTGAATTCATCATCACTTCCAAAATGAATAACGAATTCACCCTTACCATTCGCTTGCCGCTTTAAAGAAACTTTTGAGCCATAGTGTCCAGCGAGTTGTCTCTGAATATCAGATAGCACAGGCGAAAGACCTGCTTCTCCCTGCTTTTTTGATTGAGAAGAAGCTTTAGGTTGAGTAATGCGCTTAACCTGCTCTTCTGTTTGGCGTACGTTCCATCCATCTCGCTCAACTTGGCGAAGCAGAGCTAATTGCATGGCAATATCATCAAGTCCAGCGAGTGCGCGTCCATGACCTGCCGAAATTCGTTTTGCCTTGAGCGCCTGTTGAAGCTCAGGAGGAAGACGCAATAAGCGAAGTGAATTGGTTATTGTACTTCTTCGCTTGCCCATACGATCACTCAACGCTTCATGCGTCAGTCCAACCTCATCAATTAGTCGTTGATAACCTATAGCCGTCTCTATTGGGTTGAGATCTGCCCGCTGAATATTTTCAACGATTGCCATTTCGAGCATTCCTTGGTCATCAGCCGTACGCACATATGCTGGCACATCGGCAAGGCCAGCCATGCGACTAGCACGAAGACGTCGCTCACCACTGATCAACTGATAGCGCCCTTCAGAGACACGTCTTACCGTTAAAGGTTGAATGACATCTAAGACCTTAATGCTGGCTGAGAGCTCTGCCAAAGCCTCTTCGTCGAAAACTACCCGAGGCTGATATGGATTCGGCTCAATTGCATCAACAGGGATCCTGAAGGGTTCAGCGTTGAGCTCTTTGACTACTTCTGTACGTCTAGGCGTTGGGGCAGCATCATAATCCTGAAGAAGGGCTTTGATACCTCTTCCAAGCTCCCGTTTTTTGACCTTTTTTGCCATAGTGTTTTGTGCTTAAGTCGCAAGGTAGTGAGTTGAAGGAGAACCCCTAACTCAAAAATCAACTGTTGAGTATCGACTTACTTTCTGTCAAGGTTTCAACAAGGAATAGCCAACCGAGAATAGAAACCTACCCGCTTTGGCATTGAAGTCCACCGTTTGACCGGCAAAGCTCATGTGATCACCTATATTGTCTAGGTCGCGATCATACTTTAAATCGACCACGAATCTCCAAATATCAAGTCCAATGCCTGCCTGGTAACCAAACTCAACCTGGTCGAAGGACTCTGAATATTCGGCAATTCCAATTAACTCTGTTGAGCTATCGATGTAAAACTTAGCAACTGGTCCAGCTTGAAGGCGCAATGCACCAACTCGGTAAGCGAACATCAGAGGAACATCGACATAAGCGTATTTCTCCGTTCGAATCGACGTGACAAATTCACTGGTGACGAATTCAGAGAAAGCATAATCCGATCGCGAACTTCGAAAAAGGACCTCGGGTTGTATCGTCCAATTATTAACTCGAAATTGACTGAAGACACCGATGTGATAAGAGAACTCATTCTCTTCTACCGCGATCTTGAATTGACGTCCAGCATTTGTAAAGTCAACTTCGTCAGCAGCTATGTTAGCAGTTGAAGCTCCCGCCTTCAAGCCGAAAAGGAATTGAAATCCTGATTTATTTTTTCCTGCAAGAAGCATAGACCGTGATGCCTCACTTTTTGTCAAATTGCCTTCTGAAAAAAGGTGATCTACGGACGCAATTTGGCCGAAGCCTGCGAAGCTCAGACTAAAGACAGTGACTAGAAAAAGTAAGGCGTTTTTCACCGGTGGGGTAGTAGAGATTGGAGACGAAAGTCTGAATGAGACCACAAAAATGCATTTTATATCCCAGAATTCCTGTATTCCTACCCAGCTATGTTTCCATTGCCGCATATTGGGCCCGTGGATCACCTAGACATTTCATTTATTGGCAGCTTTCCTAAGGTCAGCGCCGCGCCTCCTCCCAACTTACCTGAGTTTGCTTTCATTGGACGTTCGAACGTTGGGAAAAGTAGTCTGATCAATATGGTAACTGGCCGAAAAGCCTTAGCTAAGACTAGTTCTACGCCAGGAAAAACCCAGCTTATCAATTTTTTCGAGGCAGAGAAAAAATGGAACTTGGTAGATCTTCCAGGCTATGGGTATGCCAAACTGAGCAAAAAACACCGCTCTAGTCTGTTGACGATGATTCGCACATATTTAGCTAATCGTGAGTCCTTATATTGTGCGATGGTGCTCATGGACGCCAAAGTCCCACTTCAAGCCATCGATCACGAGATGATTCGTTGGCTAGCAGAACGTGGAATTCCCCAAGCATGGGTTTTCACGAAAGTGGACAAAGGGCGGGCAAACGAGACGAACAAAATGCTGGAAACCAACCTAAAGACCCTTTCTGCGGAATGGGAAGAGCCACCACCGTACTTCAAGACAAGTAGCACCAAAAATCTAGGTCGAGATGAAATGCTCGATTTCATACGTAAAAGCATCCCTGCGTGAAGGAAGCCTCAATTGAACGCGAACACCTTTATCCTGATTTAAAGGATTGGCCGATCTACAAATATCACGCGGATCGAAAGAAAGTGGTTGAGGAACTCGATAGCGAGAGCTTTCAGCGTATACTTGAAGACAACGATGAGCTGGTGGATCTCCTGCAAAAGGTGATCTATTCAGAAAAGACTCGTACGAAGAAAGAGCCTTGGAAGGTTGACCCTCCTCAAGAATATGCTTGGTGGCGGCGGAAAGAGAAAAAGCTGGTCGTAGCTGGCCTGAATGAATTCAATGAAGAGGAGGCCGAAAATCGGCGTGATCTCCTGCGAAAGATCATTCATCGCTATTCAGAAGAGGTAGTTGGTTCATTTAAGATATCGACCTTTCAGTTTGCTCGGCGCTTTTTGACGTTAGGCTTTAATAGATTTTTGAATGCGGCCGCAGGAAAAAACCTTCGCAGGATTGCAAGAGCAAAAGTTAAGCTACGTGATCGGTTGATTATTAGTGGGCAAGTAGAACAAGTTCGAAAGCTCTTTCCAGATCACCATATTGTAATCTGTCCAACGCATTTCTCGAATTTAGATAGTGCGCTCATAGGCTATGTCCTTGATGGCTTTGCCGGTATTCCGCACAGTACATATGGTGCAGGCTTGAATCTCATGAATTCAGGTTGGGTAGCCTACTTCTTCAATCGATTAGGGGTTTACCGTGTCGATCGACGAAAAAAGAACCCAGTTTATCTCGAAGTTCTTAAAAGCTTCAGTCGTTTGGCAATCTATCGAGGAGTTAACTCGATTTTCTACCCTGGAGGAACACGAAATCGATCTGGGGCTATTGAGAAATCAGTAAAGCTTGGCTTGCTTGGTACAACGATAGAAGCACAGCGGCGGCTGCTCGAAGATGGAAGTGAAAAGAAGGTGATCATTGTCCCGCTTGTACTTAGTTATCACTTTGTATTAGAGGCTAAGTTTTTAATCCAAGACCACTTAAAACGAACAGGTAAAGAGCAATACCTAGGTGCACCTTCTCGTCAATTTAGCTACACTCGATTTATAAAATTCCTTTGGCAACTCTTTGGTTCGACAAGCGAGATTCATGTTTCGATGGGCCAACCGCTTGATGTACTTGGAAACCACATCAATGAAAGTGGAGAGAGCACAACGGTATCAGGAACGGTCGTAGACCTGAAAGATTATTTTGTAAGAGATGGTGCGATTGTAGCTGATCGCCAACGAGAGCGCGAATACACCAAACTACTTGGAGACGCAGTTGTAGATCGTTTTCATCGAGACCATGTAGTGCTCACAAGCCACGTTGTTTCGTATGTCGCCTTCAGGATTCTTACCCAATTCCACCCAGACTTGGACTTGTATGGAGTGTTGCGATTGGTGGAAGACGATTTCCTTTTTGATCTTGAGTTGATGCAAACGACGATTGGAAACGTCCAAAAGAAACTTTTAGAAATGGAGTCGAAAGGACTCGTTAAGCTGAGTCAAGGAGTGCTACAAAACCCAAGTGAGGTGCTCAAAGATGGGATAGCAAACATGCAGCTCTATCATGACAAAAAACCACTTTCAATGGATGGTGGTCGCTTGTTGAGTCAAGACTTCCATTTGCTTTATTATTACCACAATCGTTTGACAGGATACCCGCTCAAAAAAGCAAGTGAGGTAAAGTTTGCAGGTGGTGTAAGAAGCGTACCTGCGGCTCGTGCTGCGATATTGGAGGTTTCTGAAGGTGAGGTGTTAGGAATAGGGTAGAGCGATTTTATCAGACTATTTACACTCCCAATATTCATCCATCCACCACAAATAACATACAAAACCTGTAGGATTTATTTGCTTTACAATTTGAAGACAACATGTACAAAAAGATATTACTTCTCACCTTAAGCCTAGCTTCAACCTGCATGTATGCACAATCGGAAGCTGAGGTAAGGAAAACACTACAGAAAGTCAAAACTGAAAGCCAAGCCGAGAGGCTGAAAATGAAGGAATCTTCATGGCAGATACTCATTCCGTCAATGTCGAATGCTGACACCTCACGGAATGTAGAATTAACTAATGCAGAACTTGGAGAAATCCTTGACCTACCTCACCCAAATTACAAAGGGCGCTATTTAGTCAAACCTCTGGAACGATCAAAAGGATTGGTGTTCAGCTCTCAATACATCTACCTAGACGGCACGCAGCTTTCTATGAAAGAGATTGATTCCATCCGGTCTGAAATATTAGCGAGACGGGATGAAGATTTTCTTTCCTTGGTCAAAGAGTATAACATGGACGGTAACCCTACCGGAAGATTAGACTGGGTAGCAAAAAAAGCTTTGGTGAAGGAGTATGAGTT
>CALDTK010000318.1 GCA_937924035.1 uncultured Saprospiraceae bacterium
TATCTGCAAATTGAGGTAATAACTGCTCTGACTCTTCAAGCCTTGCTACATCACTTGAACGCTGTAGGTCAAACCACTGTGAATCAACGGCATCAGCCAGTTGTCGTGCAAGCGTAGTTTTTCCCACCTGACGAGGCCCAAGCAAGCCAACAGCAGGGGAAAATGCTAGATCTTCCTGCAGCTTTGGAGTCAAAAGTCGCTTTATCATCCTTGCAAATTACGAATTGCATTCGTAATTTGCAAGGATGAAGGCAGGGTACGTTCTCTTAAGTCCAGAGAAAAGACCCCACTATTCCTCAAAAATAGGTTGAACCTCTCCTCAAAGAGAGCCCTTCCTACTTCAACATGACATATCTAATACCTACACTGGCAGCACCCTGGATTCTGATCCGATACACACTACAAGGCAAAGTCGAAACGTCAACTTCTGCTCGGTTTCCTTATAGATCGTAAGTTTTCGAAGCTACTGTCCAATCAAAAATCTACCTACGCCTTTAAAGCCATTTCCTTCAACGCGTACTACATACATACCTGAACTCAAATCACGAACGTCAATACCGCTGCCAGATTGAATTTTACTTGAAAATATAGGTCGACCCACCGCATCAAATACCTGAAGGTGTGCAGTGGAGATACTAGGGGGAAGTCCGATGAAAAGTTGACCGTCTATGAGTTTTGGCGAAAGCCGTATGAGTTGCACCTCTCCAATCGAACTAGTTGTTGTGTCCTGAGAAATGGCAGGAAGTTCGACCACATAGCAATCTACGCTTTGCCCATCCTCGCTACCGCTCCAATCGCTACCGAAAAGCACGCGTGTACCTGTAGGGCTAATGACTGCGTGCGGTTCCCCCCAGTAATCAAATTCATTTTCATCACTGCGGTGGTGGCCAATTCGATATACTTCGGGTGCTCCCTTTACTGCTCGAGCAATGACCAATTCTTGATCTAACAAATCTTGGCCGTCTTCATCATACCCAATCATAGAAGCGGCGAGCCATCCTGCCTCAGAGTTCTTATGGGCAAGTGCCGAAATGTGTGTTCCGGACTTAGGATATGCATATCCGATGTCTGTTCCGATGACTGGAAAACATTCACCTGTGGTGAGGTCATGCGCGATAATATCTCCAAGACAACCGCCTTGAGGACCTTGAGCAAATGAAATTGCAAAATGTGCATCAGTCCCATCAGACAGTTGACCAAGACAGGAATGTTCTATTCCACTTTCATTGAGTTGGAAATCGAGCTGTCCGTCAGCACCGTACACGTTGGTTCGATGGTAAGTTCGTAGGCCACTTGGGGCTGGCATGGCCGCTGTGCTACCTACTGAAGAAACCGACACCCCCCTAATCGTCATGGTTGCTAGATCGAAGAGAAAAGTCGAAGAATCATCGCAGCGGAATCCAAACACCTTGCTGTCCCAACTCATCATCTGGACGTCATTGCCCATTTCAAATGCAGTACAATTTATCGGTAAATCATTTAAATCAACGAGTACTGTCTTGGCCTGAGTAGATACTTGATAGGAAGTAAACTTGTAGGTATTCCGTTCTAAATAGTAGAAAAGGTCAGGATCTGTAAAGTCCCAAAAGATTTGTTCGATATCTGCTGGATTAACGTCATCAAGCAATCGGATGAACGCATATGTTTTGCCATTAAGTAGGCGATGATTTCCGCCCACTTGGTAGACAATCATTAAGCTCTCATCCGCGTTCCAGGCTTGAATAGTACTGTACATCGGAACTATGAGCCCTCCAGGACCCGCATCAGAAATGCGACGAATGGTAGTCCCAAATGATGGATCAACGATAGTATCCAAATAGCCTGGCTTGGGCATAGGCTGCATTGGATGTGGATCCAGATCGTTGAGGATTAGGCCTTGACTTAGGTCTTGCGCGAGCAATTGAAGGGGCACAAGAAACAAGAATACAAAGATCGAAAAGGCTTTCATAGCTATGGTTCTATTCCTTTCTAACGAGACACTTTCAAACTGGGTACAAATAGGAAAAGTCTTAAAATTTTGAATAAGCACAATTAATGGCAACACCCCTTTAACATCAACTCTTAAATCCAAGCTAAAACGCCTCATCAATTGTAACGATCCAGTGCTTTTGGTCGTCATTGCAGTACACCAAACGCAAATGCCATGAAAGCTCTAACGTTTTTTCTAAGCTTATTAATCCTTGCTGGTGTGAAATACGAAGCTAACGCTCAGTACTCACGCCGCAACTACGACGGAGGCAGTTACGCTTCAACTTCAAACGCGAATTCTCGCAATTCGAGCGACTACTACCGTAGTAGTACCCGTAACATGACGCGCTCAGAACGTCGTCGTTTTCAGAACGATTTAGTTCGATGGTCTGATGACCTCTATAATCTGGAGTACAATCTCGAACGTCGCAACGCAGCGCTCAATGGACGTGGAATTCGTGTAAGCAGACGTGACCGACCATCGCGTCCATACGGCTTGCTCTCTACACGTGAGTTGAGAAGCTGGGAAGTTCGCCTTGATCGAAAAGCTAACCGATTACGCGCCTTTGAACGTGACATCCTTCGTGCTGAACGCCGTAGGGGCAATAATAGAGGAGGTAGTCGTGGCGAAGGCCGTAATGGAACTCGCAACAATGGAGGTAACCGCGGTGGCGGCAATGGAGGAGGCGGAATGTGTCCTCCAGGATGGGGATAATGGTCACCCTTGTCCACTAGCACCTCACCTAACTAAACCATAGTCATTCTCTTCTGCTTCTTTTCG
>CALDTK010000319.1 GCA_937924035.1 uncultured Saprospiraceae bacterium
TCCTGCGGGAATTAGCGTCGCCATTGCAGCCAAAAGGGCAGGTTTGAGCCATGTTATCATTGAACGCGGGCCGATCGCAAATGCACTTTATCACTTCCCGCTCAACATGACCTTCTTTTCGACCTCTGCAAAATTGGAGGTAGGCGGAGTTCCGTTCATCAGCCACCACGATAAGCCGACCCGTTCTGAAGCGCTTGAGTATTATAGAAGATTGATCGAGAGTAATGACTTAAACATTGAGACCTACACCGATGTGACAGGCTTGGAAAAAACGAAGAGCGGCCAATTTGAGGTAAACACCTCTCGAGGAATGTACACTGCCCATGCTGTGACGCTAGCTACTGGATTTTACGGTCTACCAAGAATGCTCAACGTCCCTGGAGAAGACCTTCCTAAAGTCCGTCACTATTTCGATGATCCGCATTTGTACATAGATCAGAAAGTACTCGTTGTTGGGGCAGCCAATAGCGCTTGCGACGTAGCATTGGAAACTTACATGAAAGGTGCTGAAGTGACGATGGCTATTCGCAGTTCGGCGATTTATGAGCGCGTCAAGTATTGGATAAAGCCGAACATTGAGAACCGTATCGCTGAGGGCTCGATCAAAGCACATTTCAATACGACGGTCGCGGCTATCCGTCCACATGAGGTTGATTTGAACACCCCCGAGGGCATGCTGACGATCCCCAATGATTTTGTCTTGGCCATGACAGGCTACCAGCCTGATTACACCTTCTTAAAAACCTGCGGCATACAGATGCACGATGATGATGCACAGACACCACGTCTAAACAAAGAGACCCTAGAATCTTTAGACGTGCCTGGCCTTTACCTAGCTGGCGTAATCAATGCAGGACTTGCGACGAGTAAACTCTTCATTGAGAATACGCGCCACCACGGGGATATGATTGTGCGGGGGATACAGGGGAAGGTTGGGGAAATGGTTTAACTGAAGACGGTACTTGCCTATCGAAGTTTAGTTTCAAGGCTCCATCAATAAACATTTAAACTATCCCTAGAATACTTCAATTAAACTAGGAGCTTAGCTTTAGTCGACTGGGATCTTTCGCACATCAAAGATTTCAATGACTATTACGCGCTGCTCTTAGATGAAATAAAATACCCTATAATCCTTAAGAGCAACAAAGCTCCTAAACTGTAATAAATCAGACGACAGCTCTTCTTCAATAGCTCCGAGTTCAGGGTGTGAACTCAGTTTCGCCATTTACTGACCAAGTTTCTGAACAGTTCGGATTCCTTTTTTGGGATTTCCTTGCCCTGCGTGATAACCCTGTATTGCGTAAAGTCTGCGCTGCGCTTGTAATGCGACTATGACAACTTTAGCCATTACTTAAACTCTTTCATCACATCTTCAAGCCTGTCAACTCTTCCTGCTGCTACATCTTCCATGGATGCATGTAACTTAGACTTTAGTTCTTCTATAGTCATCGGCTTGAGCTGTGCTTCATAATCGGATACGGATTTCTGATTTTTGAGCTCAACAATCTGCTTGATGACCTGCACGTCCTGGACCTGGACGAGCCATTCAATGAGTCGAATTTTTTCGGCTTGTAGGTTCATGACTTGAGTAGCTGAATCATAAAATTAACGCTTTTTATGCAATAATATTCTAGCTTTTGACAGACTGGATTTCCTTTTCAATACAGACTACTAAAATCAATAATTTTGGTAACGTTAGCTTCAAGAAAGCACTCCATGATTATTCTTACGACACTGTTTTCTACTTCCCAAACCTTGCGACTATTGGCCGAATGTCAATAAACCCTTTGATCCCTTCAGAAGTAGAGAACCACAGAACATCAATTGCACCAAGTTCATCAAATAAAAACTCAAGAGCAATTCTAGATGTCTTCAGCGGGGGACTAGAAAGTAAGCCTGAACTAGTGCCAACGATCAAAGTGCACTCGTACAGACTTTCAGTGATCCCTTCCTTATACTTGGATTGAGTATTTGCAATCGCTCCCCATATTCCACCTGATATCTGAGGTCGATTAACTAAATACGAACTTTGGTGAATCCTAATTCCCTGGGCACCTACTTGCTCGGTCGAGATCGGATTTTGTGATTCGAGCTCTTCAATATAGCTATCAACCTCATTAGAATTACCACGTGGATCTCTTCTAGCTAACCTATTTGTGTAAAACAGAACGACTAGGGCAAAAATGAGAGCACATAGTATTCCGAATACATCCCAGGTCATAAAATAGAAATATCCAATTCCTCACTCTAATACTGATTCAACAACAAATTATTGAAATGATCTAACCCCCAACCCTAATTACCCAAAATCAAGGGCAACCCATCACCACCGCCGCCGACAACGACAACCTTGGTATTTGGACTCTGCGCCAACAACAACGTCGCCTCAATTCCCTTATCCTTTAGGATACGATCGTTGAGACTCGCAGTGAGAATTCGGTTAGACTCGGCCTTCGCGTTCGCCTCAATAATCTTACGCTCAGATTCCTTGCGCTCTTGAGCAAGTAGGAAATCATAGCGCTGAGCTTTCTGCTCCGCCTCAATTTTTTCTTCAATCGCAGACTGTACACGGTCTGGCAACTCAATATCACGGATCAAGGTGGCCTTTAGATTGACATAGTTATCACCCAGTGCTTTCTCTAATCCTCCTTGGATACTTGTTGTTACCTCCGCACGCTTGGTAGAGTATAATTCCTCTGGTGTGTAACGCCCTATTACCTCACGCACAGCAGAACGAATCTCCGGCTTGATCAGTCGTTCTATATAGTCACGACCAAAGGTCTCGTGAAGTTCGCCAAGCTGACTTTGATTTGGGGCTACACGCACCGTCACATCAGTCACAATCGTCAGACCGTTACTTGAGAGCACTTCCATCTTCTCAGCGATCTGCTGCTCGCGCACTTCGTAGATGTACATTGTATTCCATGGGGCAACAACGTGAAAACCAGGCTTATAGATGTTCTCTTTATCCAAACCCTTTCCAAGACGCTCAAAAAGGACTCCAGCCTCACCAGCTTCAATCGTTAAAAACGTACTTGACCCAAGTGTGAACAGTACGACGAGCGCCAAACCTCCAGCAATGAGGTAAAAGTTGAGCTTATTTTGATTCATGACAGATGACTTTAAGTTCTGAGCTGCACAAGTAAATACACCGCAGCCGCAATTGCGAAGAAAGATCTATACATGAAAGCATCTAGGGTTAAGGAATGTTGACCAGTTTTAGGTCACCTTCTGGCACCCAACCGTCTACACCTGTTGGTAAAGTGACGCGATAGGTCTGGTTCAATAACTCGCCGACGCTCACGACAGCTCCTTCCGGCAAGCTTCGTACGCGTTCACTCTGAGCGGAGGGCGCCTGGTAGAGCTGTGTGGAGTTCATCACTACTGCCGTTTCTGGATTACGGTAGTTGCTCCGAGCTTTCGCCAAAACAACCCCTAAACCAGCGAGTATCACTAAAGCAAAAAGTGCCCCCTTCGTCCAAGATTGATTTGAAAAACCTTCCCTGAACATCATCGCCAGCCCAATAAACGTGGCTAGGATCATTGCTAATAGAGCAAGTACTGAAAAGCCATTTTGAGGTACGACACGAAGAATAGGCTGAAAGATTTTACGAAGCGGTCCGTCGCTTAGACTTCTCAGTTCGGCAGGTAGACCTTGTTGCAGGTTTTGCCGAAAGGCCTCACTTTCTGAAAACCCGCCTAATGCACGCGCCATCTCAAAAGCATACGCCGCTTCACCACGTTGCTTCATCGCAAGCTCAGCAGTTGCCAAATTGGCATAGGCAATGGCGCTTGGGTGGCTTGCAATCTCTTCCACTAGTATAGCCTTGGCTTTGGCCGGTTCGTTGTTCTCAAGTAGTTCAATAGCCTCGACAATCGTATTGGTAGACTGTCCTGTGCACCGTTCGGGGAAGGCAAAAAACACCAATCCCAATACACAAATTGCTACAACAAATCGAGTTTGGAGGCAGGTCTTAACTGTGTTTCCCATCTGAAATCTTCGAGCAATTTAGGTTCTTCGCCACGGGGCTTGAGCGGCTGTAAATCCCCATCTGGCTGATCGTAAAAGTATATATCACTGAGTTCTCCCTCCGCAAACTGCATGCGCATCCTCGCAGACTTGACATGGTTCAGCCCTACATAAGCCTTCGCTTCATCAAGGATGTAATAAACCGACTCTGCATTTCCGCGGACGTACATACGATCTATCTCACCAGCACTAAAATCAACATCCACCTGACGCCCTTTGATCTGATTGAAAAACTGCTCATCAGGACTATTGACGATCATCGACTTGGTTTGCAGCTTCACCTGATCGATTGCATTATTCCGCAGCTGAATGCTGATCGTATCTGCTATGAACTGACTGGTATCCGACCACATGATCGGCCCTTCAAACATCCGAAAGGTAGAGTCCGAACCACTATACACAAGTGAATCACAAATAGCCTGCAAGTTGGATTTGAAAATGCGAACATCCTTGTACGCAAGCAGCAAGCGTATGCTATCGGCATCTACCAATGCGGGCTCGTTTATCGTTGAATCTACGGTGGTAAAAACATCCGTACTGTCTGAAATTGGCAGCGGACGTAAGTCTTCCCGCGAGCTCGTATCGACCGGAGTTTGCACTACTGCCGCAGAATCCATTGCGCTAGTAGCAAGCTCAATTGTGTCAACGACTTCTGTTGCCGCAATAGGGCTTGGAGGTGGCTGCAAGAAGCTCAAAAGCGTATCGGCACTCATCCACAGACTGTCGCCTTCAACGATCGTAGAAAACACCGGGCGCCCGCCATAAGCTTTCACGTAATCGCCTTCAGCTTTATAGTCAAGTCGCTGTGCCGTGATCGATCTATCAGAAAGCGTATCACGCCACAGTACATTTCCCTTCACTTGGGCTATCCCAGTAATCTCGTCATACCAAAGACTATCAGCGTTTAGCAGAAAAGGCGGCTCTGTAATGAAAATTCGTCCACTACTGTTAAAGACCTCAGTCTCGCCATCATAGGTAATTCGCTCGCCTGAAACGCGCTGTTCGCCATCGACAAACGTCGCATCACCAGTTAGCGTCGTGAGGTTCTGTCGCTCTAAATATTCAATACGATCACCTTGCGCTCGCTGCGTTCCATCTGCAAATTTTGCCTTGCCCGAAAGGACGAAGCGATCGTCTTGCCCATAGTAAAAAATGGTGTCAGCCATCGCTCGTTGCGTACCTCGTGCCACCTGCGCATTTTGTCGAAATTGCCCTGTTGTATCTGCCAAACGGTAAAACCCATCTTCACAATACACCCGTGACTGAGGCGTCGCCATTACCGTCGGACCTTCGAAATAAACGATGCGTTGTTCCGTATCAAAGCCGAGCGTATCAGCAATCAAATTGAAATCTTCGCGCACCACAAAGACGCTGTCCTTAAGGTTTGCATAGTTCGAATTGACATCGTATGAACCTTTAAGACTAGACAACTGCGCCTCGCCATTGGTGAGTTTTGCGCGTGAATTATAGTAAGCGATTTTATTGCCAACGTCGTAGCGCATAGAATCGGTAAAGAGCTTTTGCGCTCCATTTACCAGGACAACGTTACCATATAGATAAGCCATCTCCTCTTCCGCGAAGTACTCAAGTGAGTCTGCAAAAGTTGAAATCGTATCGTTTTGCAAGATGACGACTTGCCCTCGCGCCGTAACGATGCTGTCGTTTTTGATTTCGGCTTCATCGCAATAAATGAACATGCTGTCTTGCCGCAATTCAACTTCACCCGTGAGACGTTGAATCGTGACGGTATCTTCAACGAGGTATTCAAACGTTTCAGCAAAATCGATGATCATCGGATTACTACTCGTATCCTGCTGTCCACGTGTTTGCGGAATAGGAGCTGTCTGCGCTGAGGCAATACCAGCGATCGAGCAGATGAGAAAGGCGAATAAAAATCTACGCACGTTG
>CALDTK010000320.1 GCA_937924035.1 uncultured Saprospiraceae bacterium
AGCTGTCTATGCCCGACGTATCGATTTTTACCTGGGTGCTATCTCTTGAGAAGAAGTCGAAGGAATTGACTTGAAGAGAATCAGATTTTTCGACAATCTGAACGGTTGAATCAACAGAGGCGTTAACTTTACCAGCAGGATTTCCAATAATCTGCGCTCATGCTGTTTGTTGTCCGATAAATATCAGCCACACCAAAACCGATACACACACCCAAAACGAAGACTGTGCTAGCCTATTGACCGCTACTGAAGCCGTTTTAACAGAATGGGGAAGGGAGGGTAAAAGCAACAGGATATACGTTCGAAAGCTGATTGATGAAAAAAATCTTCGTAATTCTTCTTGTTTGGTCAACGGCGATTGCAAGTCAAGCGTCCACCAATATGTCGTTTCTTAACGACACCTTAACGCTTCGCGAAGGTGCGCAAAGAAAAGTGCAAAATCAAGCAATTCGAACCGTAGTTATTGATCCTGGTCATGGAGGTAGGGACGAGGGCTGTTCTGGTGCCAACGTAGATGAGAAAAAAGTCGCGCTGGAAATCGCATTGGCCTTTGGAAAAAAAATCGAATCTTGGCATCCTGAGATCGAGGTGATTTATACCAGAGAGACCGACAAATTTGTCGCACTTCACGAACGGGCACGCATAGCGAACAAAGCCCAGGCTGACCTATTCATTTCCATTCATTGTAATGCCTTGGCGGGTCATGCTAACGTGCATGGATCTGAAACCTATGTGATGGGGTTGCATACTGCCGATCACAATTTGAGCGTAGAAAAGCGAGAAAACGAAGCAATCAGACTCGAGTCTGATGTAGAAGAAAATTACTCGTTTGACCCAAATTCACCTGCCGGCCATATTACGCTATCGATGTTTCAGTATGCTTTCCAAGAACAAAGCATTGCCGTAGCCGAGCATATTGAGCGCCGGCTTGGTGAAAGAGAAAATCGCAAAAGCCGAGGAGTCCGCATGGCTGGGTTTATGGTATTGAAGGAAACTGCGATGCCTAGTGTTTTAGTGGAAACGGGATACTTGTCCAACAAAATAGAGGAAGCTTATCTCTCAGGAACGAAGGGTCAGCAGCTTACCGTTCAAGCGCTTTACAATGGATTTGCAGACTATCTAAACGCTCGTACCCGAGCAGAAAGAAGTAATGCTCCTCGTTTGGCTTCGCAAAAGAAGCAGGTGGTTTCAGAAGAGTTCATGCCCGTGTTTTCTGCTCCAGTGGAGGACGCGTCTCTTATCAATAAAGTCACCGGAGTAACAGCGACTGAAAAAAGTGAGAGACCTCAGGTAGAGTTTTTCGTTCAGATCGCTGCAGCTACATCGCAGATAGATACGAAGAGTGAAAAGTGGCGCTCGCTCAATTCTAGCATTCGTTTCGTTCGAGAAGGTGCCTATCTAAAATATCAATCTGGACCTTTTAAGAGCAAAGCTGAAGCTGAATTGGCGAAAGCTGAGGCCGTTCGCAAAGGCTTTTCAGGAGCTTTTACAGTAGGCTACATTGGCGAACAAAAATTAAGTGCCAGCGAACTTCAGACGGAGAAATAGGACAAGTGGCTTCAACCTGTCTGAACAAAAGTTCGTTAGACTGTGAATACCTAGCCAGATGCCATTATCTATGCACTCAGGATAAAGCGTATGTTTTGGCTATCCCAACGCTTACGCTAAGAACGATTTATTCGAATGAGAAGAGAGACCAAAATCGGCCTTTTAGCCCTTGTCACACTTGCCGTTGTAGTCATCGGCTACCAGTTTTTGAAGGGCAATGATGTCTTTTCAAGCACCAACACCTTCTACATCGTGTATGAAGATGTAGACCAACTTGGTGTAGGTGATCAAGTGGTTATCAATGGCTTTCGCATCGGAAAAGTCACTGATATTCAATTGAATAAAGAAAACGTCCGATCTCTCATCGTAGCCATTACGCTTGAAGGTGATTTGCCAATTCCAAAATCTGCAAGCGCTTTGATCAAAAGCGATGGGCTTCTTGGTGGTCGGTTTATTTCGCTTGAATTTGAGAAAGCATGCAGTGGTGCTGATTGCGCAGTAAGCGGTGACTATTTAACAGCGGCAGAAGAAAGTATGATTGCGGGTCTAATCGGTGACCCAGCTGCACTTACCCCTTACTTCGATCTTGTACGCGACAATACAGGCCCAATCATTGACTCGATTACTTCTCGAACAGATACCAATGGTATTGGTCGCACTATGAGAAATATGGAGGTTACATCTCAAAATTTAGCTAGCCTTACGGCAAAACTGGACCGTCTCCTTGCAAATTCAAGCAGTAACCTTTCAGAAACGACTTCGAACGTTGCGAGTATCACTCAAAACCTAGAAGACAATAACGCTAAGATTGAATCGATCCTTAGAAACGTGGACTCAACGACTTCAGGCCTTGCAGGTCTTGACCTCGAGAAGACCTTAACTGCGGTTAATGCAACGCTCACTGATCTAAAGAGCACACTCGCAACGAGCAACGGGGCCATGGAGAATCTTGCTGGTGTAACACAGAGTATCAACAATGGTGATGGAACGCTTGGCAAGTTGATCAAAGAAGACGATATCTATACTCGATTGGATCGTACAGCAACGAATTTAGACTTACTGTTACAGGACTTCCGTCTTAACCCGAAGCGCTATGTCAACGTGAGCGTATTCGGGAAAAAGGACAAGGAATACAAGGTCCCGAATGATGATCCAGCCGAGCCGCAGTTGCCGGACGATAATTGATAGAGAATTAGGGATTTGAGACGTTGGATTTCGGATTTCGGATTTCGGAAATAAGCAGAGCGCGGGCTAAACGCCTATTTGCTTATTAAAAGTGATCAACTGACAATTAGCAATTCTTCGTGGAAGCAATAGATGTACTTGACAAGGCTCTCATTTTGGCTTGGCACCAAGGTTGGCACCCGGAGACTTTGGACGGAATACTTCCTTGGTGGAGAGATCAGGATAACTGGATACCGGTCTATATAGCGCTTATTGCTTGGCTTATCTGGAAGCAAAGGCTCAAAGGGTTTTACCTAGTTCTCGTTGCTGGTGCGACGGTAGGACTAGCAAATACGGTAGCTGCAGAGATTATCAAGCCTCTCGTTGGTCGCATACGGCCCTGTAATACAGTGGGCTTGCTTGAGAAGCTCGACCTTCTTACGGGTTGTGGGCCAGGCCTTTCCTTCCCAAGCGCACACGCCGCGAATCACTTTGCGCTTGCTGTGTTTCTTGGATTGACCTGTTTTGCCGAAAGGCCCATGTGGAAATGGATAGTAGTTGTATGGGCCTTAATCATTTCGCTTGCCCAGGTGTATGTAGGTCGACACTACTTCAGCGACATTGCAGCGGGCGGAGCTATTGGAGCTTCGATTGGGATGCTAGGTGCGTGGCTTGCAAACCGCTACTCCTTATGGTCAAAATCGACCATTAGTTAAAGGAAGTTTATTACTCAGAGCAACCATTAGCCTCCAAAAGCTTTACTTCGCCAATCAAGCACATTTGTATTGAGTATTCTTGAATTTGCCATGCTTATTGGAGCGGTCCTTTTTGGAGGCGCCGTGGGGCTTCGCTTTCCTGAATTGAGAGGAAGGTACTTGCACCTCGTCCTGTCTTTTAGTGGAGCTTACCTGCTGAGCATTACAGCTTTACACCTCATTCCAGAAGCCTTTTCGTATCACAATACCGGCAGTCCAGGGCTAGCGATCCTGGTAGGATTCTTTCTACAAGTCTTGTTTGAACAGTTTTCGAAAGGCGTTGAGCATGGACACATGCATGTGCACGAGGGCCAGCAATTAGCACTTCCTGTGTTGATTGGACTATCGCTACATGCATTCTTGGAAGGAAGCCCGCTGTCGATAATCAATGAAATTCAGCATGTCGGCCATGAGCATAATCAGCTTTTAACAGGTTTGATTTTACACAAAATTCCAGCTGGTTTTGCCTTGAGCGTACTGCTTGCTCATGCTGGTTACAAACGACTCACAATCTGGCTTTTACTTGCCTTATTTGCTTGCATGTCGCCACTCGGAGCTGTCGTTGCGGCTCAAATCATAGACCCTGCATATGTTCCTTACGTTCTTGGTCTGGTGATAGGATCATTACTCCATGTGAGTACAACAATCCTATTTGAATTGGATGACGAAGACCAACACCGTCTAACGTGGGTAAAAACCGCAGCAATCGCCGTTGGGATTATCGTTTCATTAATTACTACTTACCTCTAAGGTGTACGTAATTTGCTATATTGCATCCACCCCCAATCTTTTAAGTCTAGGGCCCCCCACCTATGATAATACGGTTTACAAGCTTTAATCTTCTTTTTGTTTTAGTCCTAGTTTTAGGAGGCACGGTTCAAGCTCAAGTTCAGTTGAGTGGCAACGTTTCTGATGACACCGGTGAAACACTAATCGGAGCAAGCGTCGTTGTTGCTGGAACGACAACTGGAAACACCACCGACTTTGATGGAAATTTTGAATTGACCGTTCCTGAAATTCCTACAAAGCTCGTGATCAGCTATGTAGGTTATGCAAGCGATACTGTCTACGTTGAGAATTCAGCAGATCCAATAAATATTGTTCTTGGAGATAACTCCACGACGATGGTTACTGTCGAAGTCAAAGGTCGTCGTATCAGTGAAAAGCGACAACAGTCCGCACTCACGATGGAAACACTTGATAACATCGCGATCAAAGAAACTCCAGCAGCAAATTTTTACGACGGTTTAGGCGCACTGAAAGATGTGGATCTAACCGCTGCGAGTCTTGGATTCAAGATTATCAATACACGAGGATTTAACTCAACAAACCCTGTTCGTTCACTCCAAATTATTGATGGAGTCGATAATCAGAGCCCTGGATTAAACTTCTCCTTAGGTAACTTTCTCGGGGCAAGTGATCTTGACGTAAACTCTGTCAACATCATTGTAGGTGCTAGCTCAGCGTTTTATGGTCCGAATGCCTTTAATGGCGTGATTGCAATGGAGACAAAAGATCCCTTTCTGCAACAGGGACTGAGTGCAACGGTTAAAGTTGGAGAACGCCAACTTATTGAAGGAGGTTTCCGATGGGCACATGCTGTCAAAAATGAAGAAGGACAGGAGTTTTTTGCTTACAAAATCAACGCTTACGGCTTTAAAGCGGATGACTGGGTAGCTGACAACTTTGATGCAGTTGACGGTACGGATACCGACAGAAGTAATCCTGGAGGATATGATGCTGTAAACATCTATGGAGACGAATTTGACAGACAGAATGATCGTCAAGATGTAATCGGCCTAGGACGATTTCACAGAACAGGATACAGCGAAGAAGACCTCGTTGATTACAACGCCGAAAATTATAAGGCTAGCGTAGCCTTCCATCTTCGCCTCAAACCAGAACAAGATTTATCTAGTCCGACCTTAATAGCTTCATCAAATTACTCTACAGGAACGACGATCTTCCAAGGAGATAATCGTTTTTCACTGCGAGGGATTCAATTCTTTCAGCACAAGCTGGAATTGTCAAAAAGAAACAAGTACTTCCTTCGAGCTTACGTAACCCACGAGGATGCAGGCGATAGCTACGATCCATACTTTACAGCACTAGAGTTGCAGCGTGCAGCTCAGGGAGAAGACGTTTGGTCACAGACCTATCAAGGAGTTTATCAAAGCTTGATTACTCCGCGTATTCGTTCAACTTTTGGAGATGATGTTCCTAGTATCATCGACTTTCCTAATGGAGACGGAACATTCAATGTTGATCAATTCAGGGCAGCAATACGAGGTTTTGAAGGTTCAATTTCTGATAGCTTGTTTAGTTATCATCAAGAAGTAAGCAATATTGTTGATCAGAATCTAAGAAACCAGATTGATGCAGTTCCTCGCTTTGAGCCGGGTACAGCACGATTCGATTCAGCCTTTAACGCAATCACGTCAAGACTCAGCTCTGAGCCAGGTGGTACGAGGTTTTTTGACCGTTCAGCTCTAGGCCATGTTCATGGAGAGTATATGTTCAATGATCTCATAGAACCGAGAGATAAATTGACGGATCTAGATTTAAGAGTTGGCGCAAATTACCGCCAGTACAGACCAAACAGTAGAGGTACTATTCTGCAAGACACCGCCGGTAGAAACATCAATACCTACGAATACGGAATCTATGGAGGAGGAACAGCAACCTTCTTGGATAAGTGGAAAGTTTCAGGAAGCTTGCGTCTCGATAAAAACAAAAATTTCGACTTCTTAATTTCACCTGCAGCATCTTTAGTTTATACCCCAGACGAAACAACTACGCTTCGCATCAGCTTCTCTAGTGCGATTCGAAACCCTACCCTAGCTGACCAATTTTTGTACTACAACGTCGGCCGAGCAATACTCTTAGGTAACCTCAATGGGGTTGACAGCTTAATTACGGTTGACTCTTTTGTCGATAGACTCAATAGTGGCAACGACGCTGATCTAGAATATTTTGATGTTGCGCCTATTCGCCCTGAGAAAGTTAAAACGGTAGAGGTCGGAGCAAGGACAACACTTTGGGAAAAGCTCTTTTTAGACGCAACCTACTATTATAGCTTTTACGATGATTTCATCGGATTTAACTTTGGTCTAGACACACGCTTTGTGCTTGGTCTTCCAAGAAATACACAAGCTTTTAGGGTTGCAGCGAATGCTCAAGAGCAGGTTACGACACAAGGGTTCTCTATAGGTAGTAACTTTTACTTCGGTGATTATTACGCGTTCAACGCCAACTATTCTTGGAATGTCCTTAACACCCAAACGGATGATCCGATTATCCCAGCGTTCAACACACCTGAGCATAAATTCAATGTCGGGATTGCAGCTAGAGATATTCCAATTCAACTTTTTGGGGCTGAACAAAGCTTTGGCTTTAACACCAATTACAAGTGGGTAGATGGATTTCTCTTCGAGGGGTCTCCACAGTTTACAGGCTTGATACCTGCTTATGGTCTACTTGACGCTCAAATAAATTTAAAGATTGATAAGATTGACTCTACCATTAAGATTGGTGCGAGCAACATACTTAACAATCAAGTTTTCCAAACGTATGGGGGTCCACGCGTAGGTCGATTGGCTTATGCTTCGATACTCTACGAATTTCGTAAATAGAACACAACAACCTTTTAAAAATGAGACAATTTCTACTAATTCTGGCTTTCGCGGTCAGTACTGTTGCCTTTGGGCAGACGCGGTATCTAGCTGAAACATTTACGGATGTGATGGTTACAGACACCGTTCGTTACCAAACCAATGTTTCTGTCTTACCTGCAATCCTTTCAGGTGGGGCACAAAACCCAGCTCCGACTCCAACATACTTTCAGGCTTACATGCCAGTGGGTGACACAGAGACGAGCCGTCCATGCGTGATTCTCAATACTACCGGTTCATACTTCCCTCAACTTGTCGGAGGTGGTTTATTCGGTAAGCTTGACGATAGTGTAGTTGTCGAAACTGCAAAGAGGTTTGCACGTCTCGGATACACAGCAATCATTGCAGAATATCGCAAAGGATGGATTCCTACTGCTACAGATGTAGATCAACGTACTGGCTCACTTCTTCAAGCTAGTTACCGCGGTATCCAGGACATTCGTTCACTTGCTCGCTTCCTTCGAGGATCTATTGCAAACAACGGAAACCCTTACGGTATTGATGGCGACAAATTGATGGTAATGGGCTACGGAACTGGTGGCTACAATGCATACAACAATAACTATCTCGATGCTGTATCAGATGTAAACTCACTAGCAAAGTTCATCGGCGCAAACGGTGTTCCTTACCTTGTTGAAGCAGCATTTGGTGATCCTGATGGCTTAAATCAAGCCCAGCTTAACATCCCACAAAACGTAGGATTCTCAAGTGAGGTTCAGTTCTCTGTAGGAATTGGTGGAGCGATGGGTGACACCACTTGGGTTGATGCTGGCGATGCTCCATGTATTGGATTGCACTCGATTCTTGATCGTAATGCTCCTTTTGCTGTTGGTGACGTTTTCGTTCCAATCTCTAGTACTGAGCGCTTGTTCGTAATCAATGTCGCAGGACCTCGTGCAACTGTTGCAACAGCTAACCGTCTTGGCGCAAACGCTGTATTGGATGATGCCAACGCAGTACTTCGCACAGCTGAAGATTTCCTCACACTTAGATCAGACGCGCTTTCAGACGTTCCGTTTACTACACGCGATCAAGTAGTTACAACTCTATCTACTGAGAACATGTATCCATTTGTTTCTGACGTCAATTTGAGCTTAGCAAATACCTACAATTGGGTTGACTCTATGACTCTCTCGATTTTCGTAAATGGTTTCAATGCTCTCACTGGAGACACTACGAGCACAGCGACTCGCCTTCTTCGCGAACGTGTAACGAATCCAAACATTACAAACCCGGAAAGAGCTAAGATGGTGGTTGATACGATCATGGGCTTTGTTGTTCCTAGAGCATTTGTAGCGTTAGGTATTGGAACTGCAGCTGACTTGAATCAGGCTTTGGACGTTGTAGACATCTCCCCAGTAGATGTTGACTTCAAGGTATTCCCGAATCCAACTGCAGACTTTGCAACGATCGAAGTACGTGAGGATGTTGAGTTGATTCTCATCGCACTTTACGACATGAATGGTCGTCGTGTGAGCTCGGCAAGAGTTAATGGAAACCGATATGGTTTCGATGCAAGCAACCTTCCAACTGGCATGTATACCTTAATGGTACAGACAAGTGAAGGCGTACTCTCAGAGCGCATTATGGTTGACTAATTATAGTCTAAACCTTCTATTGAAAAGCCTGCACCGAGTCCATCAGTGCGGGCTTTTCTTATTTCGTACTGTTATGCAGTCAGCTATTCAAGCCCACTCAAAAAGGCCATTACATCTACCCCATCTGCATAGTCGCTCAAACTCGGTCGCTGTCCGGTTCCAGGTGCAACGACCTCGAGTGCAACGACAGGTGAAGCACTGACAATAGCTTGCAACTTTTCGGCAGTCGCATTCAAATCTATCGCTACATCAGCGAGATCAGTGTACTGCTCATAGTGCAACGTCGCCAAACGCGAATGCAAAGCCTCAGACTCGATCAACAGGATGCTTCCGGTGCCCAAGAACTTCTCCTTGTTGATCGTCAACATCGCATAGTTGTAGTCGAAATTATTCTTCCACTTGGTGTGGTTCGCAAAGCGTTTGTACTCATGTAGGATCTCCAAGAACGGTTCGAAGACATACCCCGCAGGAACGTAAATTTTACCGATCGACCTGCAGCCGAGACCGAAGTAAGCGAACACATCATCTGCCAGACCACGTAGCTCTTCTTCTGTTTCGTTTCCATGAAGTACAGCTACACTCGTCCGGTTTCCTCTAATGATATGAGGTACATGTCCGAAGTACTGCTTGAAGTAACGAGAGGTGTTGTCCGATCCGGTTGCTATGACCGCATCGTAGTCTTTTAGTCTTTCGACAAAACGGGTTTTGCCGACGAAGGAAGGATCAATTTTCTCAAGCTGTTCCACCAAGTGCGGCAATACATAAGGATCCTTGTCACTCAATTTCACAAGTGCTTCGTTTCCACTCGCCAAAACACTCAACCAGTCGTGAAAGCCCACAAGCGGAATATTCCCGGCGAGAACCAATCCCACGGTTCTCGATTTGCCTTTGGCAAAGGAATAGCCAGCTAGCCAAGCGTCCAACTTAGAGCGATCCAAATAATCTCCAGCAATCGCCTCCAACATTCGCCACTGATTCTCGGCCGTAAACCAGCCGTTGTGATGCGAACTACGCTGCACATATGCATCTAGTAATTCAGGCTTACTGCGGATATAATCACCGAGCTTCGCGAGCGCATCAAGACGATTTGAAAGAGCAGATTTTGACATGGGCGTCAAGGTACGGAGCCTACAGCGTTTAGTGCCGCCAGCGTGAAAGCGTACGGCGTCAGAAGCCTGCGGCGAAGTAGATAGGGATGTTGTTTGACCTTCGGCGATGAACTGTGCCTTATAAAGGTGCGTCCAGCTCTGCGGTCTCCCTAACTCTGTGAGGCCATAGGCCGTCTCTGCGTTAAAGAAAGAACCACATCCTGCAAGAACTGCTAACTCTCCGCGTTCAACACCTCTTTACGCGAATTCAAATAATCACGCCACCGCTTCAACGCACCTTCAAAATCCTCAGGAATTGGACACTCAAAATTCATCTCAATTCCTGTTGTTGGATGCAGAAATCCTAACGTCCGAGCATGCAACGCCTGTCTAGGCATGACGTCAAACGTATTCTCTACAAAGCGACGATACTTTGTAAATACCGTCCCTTTTCGAATCTGATCTCCCCCATATCGACCATCATTGAAGAGCGGGTGACCGATGTGCAACATGTGTACGCGAATCTGATGCGTACGGCCGGTTTCCAACTGACACTCTAGTAGACTGACGTAGTATAGGTCCTCGAGCATGCGATAATGCGTCGTTGCTTTCTTCCCGTCTTCGGGATCGCGGGTGACGGCCATCTTACGTCTATCCGAAGGATCACGAGCGATGCTTCCTTTGATCGTACCCGAGGAAGGCTCTGGGCTGCCCCACACCAAGGCCACATAGCGACGCTTGACAGTGTGGTCGAAAAACTGTTTCGCGAGGTGCGTCATCGCCCAAGGAGTTTTAGCAATGACCAAGAGCCCTGAAGTGTCCTTATCGATACGATGTACGAGGCCAGGACGATTCTCTGCATTGCCTTCTGCAACGGGTAAATCAAGATCTTTGAGGTAATGTGCCAAACCATTGACCAAAGTGTCTTTATGATTTCCAATACCTGGGTGGACGACCATTCCCGCAGGTTTGTTGATCACCAAAATATCTGCGTCTTCGTAGACGACATTGAGCGGGATAGCCTGTGGCAACAAGGTCTTCTCAACATCGAACTGACGCGGAATCATCAACTTGACGACATCGCCAGGATTGACCTTGTAGTTGGCTTTCACCTTCTCTCCGTTCACCGTCACCGCACCTGACTTTACGCCTTCCTGAATGCGGTTGCGTGAGATCCGTAAAGTCTTGTCTACCAAAAACTTGTCAATCCTAACAGGCACTTGCCCTGGATCCACGACAACTACCTTCTCTTCTGTAAAAGGAGCTTCTTGTTCGTTTGGCTTTGTTGGATCGGACATAGGGCAAAGGTAGCTTGCTGAATTTTAGGATTTGAGACTTTAGATGTGGGACTGCAAATAGGGACGCTCCATAAAGAATTTAAAGCTTTTGCTTCCTTGCGTAGACTCACAGTGGCCTTTGCTTAAAACCCACGCGCTAAGAAGGAGCGACCTGCATTGCGATCCTTGCTCCTTTATAGATTCATATGGAAATCAAAAAAGAAAGTATTATATTGACAACACCACATTTCTATCCAAAAACACCACCTTCGATCGCAAAAAGCAAGAACCCAACTAATCCAACTCACAGCTACTGTTGAACAATTCAGAATTTGAATGTCTAGCTTTAATAC
>CALDTK010000321.1 GCA_937924035.1 uncultured Saprospiraceae bacterium
ACTGGGTCGCAGCTGGCAATTAGGAACGGTACAGGTTGATTACCAATTGCCTCAACGTTTTGAGTTGGAGTATATCGGTGCAGACAATGCTGCGCATACACCAGTGATGATTCACCGTGCACCTTTCGGAAGTCTGGAGCGTTTTACGAGTATCTTAATCGAGCACACGGGCGGTAATTTCCCGCTGTGGTTGGCACCTGAACAGTTTGCGGTGCTACCGATTTCTGATCGTTTCAACGACTACGCGAAGGAGGTTCAAAAACAGCTCGCCAAGGATGACATCATCGGGGAGGTAGATGATCGTTCTGAGACGATCGGTCGTAAGATTCGTGATGCGGAGCTGCGTAAAGTGCCGTTCATGCTCATCGTTGGCGAGAACGAAGCTTCCGCCAAAACCGTCGGTGTGAGAAAGAAGGGCGAGGGTGATTTAGGTGCGCTGAGTATTGCTGATTTTGTGAAGCTGTTTCAGGAGGGGGATACTAGTAAGGAGACGGTTGCTTAAATCTCAGGCTCCTCACTTTTATTCTTTTGAGTTTGTACTCTTGACTCCTACTTATCGCAACTAGTTCAATGCTTATATTGAGAGATAGCTGATTTTAAAATTTCGGATTCTTTTGGTATTCAATGCATAGTAATTATGCGTCTGGCTTCTTAGTGTCATCTCTAAATACTGCTTTTCGCTATCGTTTCCTGGCATATTTGAGCAGGGCTACTGTTTAGGTTAAACCACCTAGATAGAATTGAATTATTCGATACAGTCCATTAGACTTTTCCCCATTGCTGAATAGATCGAAGGATTTAAGAAGAGAACAGCGTCCTAATCAGTACGAGACTTTAACGCTAGAACCTCCTAGCTCTAGCATTTTAAGTTTCTAGTGTTGTTGTCTAAAATCAAGTCTCGATAGACAGCAGCGCACCACTAATTCTGCGAACAATCATAGTCTCACCAAGCTTCACTGTTGAAATCTCTGATTTTAAGGAAGGCAGTGATCTAAACAATCTAGCTACTTTCACTACGCATTAAAGACTAGTACATGCCTACCCCACTGCTGAGAAAACTATCTGCTTTCGTCGTTTTCGCGTTCATCGCTGCTCCATTTCTTCAAGCCCAAACGTTTTGGCAAGAAACAAGTCCAAAGGAAATCCCTTCAAACTCTCCGTTCTTTTATCTCGACAACGTAAACGACCAAGTACTCCACTATGATTTAGATGTGACTGGCTTAACGCAGGTTTTGGCGCAAGCTCCACTTGAAAATTCAGGAAACAACGCTGAAGTACTACTCCGACTCCCGTTATCTTCTGGAGCTCAGGAATCCTTTAGTATTACTGAGTATGCACTTTATACAGATGGAGTGCATACTGGCGAACGGACATACTATGGAACCTCTGTCAATAACCCTACCCTACACGTACGCGCGGACCTCACTGCTCACGGGTTTAGAGCAATGGTGACAGGTGAAATGGGGGTAAGTTTCGTTGAACCACTATTACTCGGAAACCCAGAAGCGGGCTATATCGCCTTCGCTAGAGACGGACTGACATCGCTGAACGGTTTCAATTGCAGCTTCGACCCTGAAGGAATAAACCCTGAAAAGAATGGTGGAGGCACTGCTCAGCGCGCGGGAGACTGTACGTTCAGAAGCTACCGACTTGCCATAGCGACAACTGGCGAGTACAGCAATTACTTCGGCGCGACCTCAGCGGCGCAAAGCGGCCTTGTATCTGCTGGAGTCACGACAACTATGAACAGAGTAAACGGCGTATTTGAATCTGAGTCTGCCGTAAGAATGATCCTACTTAGTAACACTGCAAATACTTTTTATTACAACCCAGGTTCAGACCCATACACCGATGGGAATGCGGGTGCGATGCTCGACCAAAATACACCTAATCTAAATGCTGTGTATGGCTTTACAAACTATGATATAGGCCACGTCTTTGGAGCAAATGGTGGCAATGGAGTAGCTTATCTCTCGTCTGTTTGTGGTAGCGACAAGGGTGGTGGCGTTACCCTGCGAGACGTCCCTGTTGGCGATCCATTCGACATCGATTATGTAGCACACGAGATGGGTCATCAATTTGGCGCGACTCACACCCAAAACAACAACTGTAATCGAACTGGAAGTAGTTCTTACGAGCCTGGAAGTGCATCAACAATTATGGGCTATGCTGGTATTTGTGCTCCAGACGTTCAGAATAATTCTGACCCTTATTTTCACGCAATATCACTAACTCAAATCGGAAATTTCGTTTCGGGAGCAAGTGGGAACAGTTGTGCCACTGTCGTCTCATCTTCAAACAGTAAGCCGACTGTAAATGCAGGCGTGAATGTGGTTTTGCCGCAAGGCACCCCTTTCTCACTGACCGCAACAGGATCAGATCCAAACGGAGATCCGCTCACCTATCAATGGGAACATTATGACAACGGAGTCGCTTCCATGCCGCCGAGTTCGACAAGTACGACAGGGCCAAATTTTAGAAGCCTAACGGCAACGTCTAACCCGACAAGGTTTTTCCCTGCATATGCTGATGTTGTCAGTGGGGCCGGCAATCAGTGGGAGGTATTGCCAACGGTTGGAAGAAGTTCAACGTTCCGAGCGATTGCTCGAGACAATCAAATTGGTGGTTGTACCGAAGAGTCAGACATTACGGTTACCTGGAGTGCAAATGGTCCTTTTGCTGTGACTTCTCCAAACTCAAATACAACATGGGTTTATGGACAGAGTACAACACTGAATTGGTCTGTCAACAGCACCAACGTTGCTCCCATATCATGTGCTTTGGTAGACTTAGAATTGAGCTTTGATGGTGGCCAAACATTCACCACAACTTTGGCAACTGGAGTACCCAACAACGGTAGTTTCACTTTTACCATTCCAACAAGTTATCCTGCAACGAATCAAGCTCGTGTTCGGGCTACGTGTTCTGATGGCCGATTCTATAACCTCTCATCTACTTTTTCAATTTCAGCAACAGCTCCGACCATTCAATGTCAAACGTTCATGAGTACGGATGTACCTAAAGCAATAGGGCCAAATCAAAATACGCTCACTACAAGCACGCTTTCTGCCTTTGTTCCTGGTCTTCCTACTGACATAAATATTGTCAACGTACAAGGCACTCACACACGAGTCAGCGATCTGGAAATGGACATTGTTAATCCAAGTAACCAGTCCTACAGCCTGATGTATGACCCATGTGGCAGACAAGATAATTTCTCAATTTCATTCGATAGTGAATCTAGTAGAGCTTATAATTCTTGGCCATGTCCACCGATCGACGGACTCAGTTATCAGCCACTTGATGGTCTTAGTCCACTATATTCTGGCGTAACCAATGGCACTTGGACGTTAGAAATAAATGACGATAGAAATAATAGTAGCGGTACCCTCACCAGTTGGGGAATAGAGGTTTGCTATGACTCGAGTGTCCCGCTTCCTGTGGAACTTACGGACTTCGATGCTTTAGCAACAGACCAAAATTCCGTTGCCATAACATGGAGGACAGCTAATGAGCTTAATGCGGAAGAATTTGACGTATTGCGTTGGAAAGGAACGGACAACAAAGATTTCGATCCGTTCACAGCAAAACTCGTGTCTCAAGTAGCGGCTAAAAGCCCTAATGGCGCGAACTATGGTGCAGTAGATACAGATGTTGATCAAGGCGAGATCTATTACTACCAGCTCGCCCAGAAAGATACGGATGGGAGTGTCGAGTACAGCAAGGTTGTTTCCGTTACGATTAAAAATAGCCTTTCGGCAAAACCACTAATCCGAGAAGAAACAGACCGATGGATAGTTGATGGATTAGCCTCCGCTCAAACGTTGGCTCGGCTTGTAGATGCACTTGGTAGAGAAATCCGAACCTACTCTACAAATGATGAATTACTTGTCATCCAAAAGTCTTCCTTAAAACCTGGGTGGTATGCACTAGTGATTGATGGACAGGCCTATCCATTGATACAGCGTTAAAATCGCTAAATCTTAATTCATAAATACCCGAATCTTATCAAGCATTTCTTCAGCCGGGACTTGCTCACCTTGGTACCTATTTGCAAGGGTTATGAAGTTACGTAATAGCTCTTCTCTGAACCCGAGTCTATGTCCAAAGTGATAGATCGAAATCTCTTCTTCTTTGGTTATTTCACCATCAGACTGCATGAGGAAAACTAAGTAGTAGAGCACCATCATTCGCTCTTGCTCTTCTAGTGGAAGGATAACCTCATCGTCTCCATTGCCAAGTTCGCTCGCAACTTCTAGCTTGGTTAGGCCATACTGTCTACCAAGATCCTGCATGAAATCTCGCTCGTCCTGGCTAATGTGACCATCTGACTCGGATAGCGACTTAAGGACACGTAATACTTGAAGTGTTTTTTGGCGAGTAGTCAATTGATCCCAGTTCATACAGTGGATTTCGATGTTCTATAAAGCGCGAAATATAGTTGAATTGCCTCGTTCTTACTTTCAGAAGGCAGTAAAGAAGTTGGTCAAATTACTTCAATAGGCGATGCAGACTTGCTGCAGCATTGTTCCTTGTCACTAGCAGTTGCCTCTTTGGCCCGCTGTTCAAAACATGGGCGGAACGCGTGTCACCTTGTGCATAGAAATCACCTCTCAGTGCTTGCTTTGACAAAGGGTTTTGACGGTCACCCAATAGAATCGTTCCTTTTCCAGCATCCAATGAACCGCCATGCATTTCCATGTCGAAGATGTTTCCGACACAAACCGCATCTTCAATTCCATCTGCATTAACATCCAAAACAGCTATCCCTCTAACCGCACTAAACTGAACTTCATTAGGTAAGGAAATCAATTCAAAACGGCCTCCTTGATTCAATAAAAGCTTAGAATCAAGTTGTTCCACTTTAGGAAAAGCACGACCTGCTTTATCGCCCAATATCGACTTCATATCCGCGCCAGCATAAGCAGCGTAGCGGTTGTACTTTTTCGCAACAGCAGGAACTTGCTTCGTCAACTCCTCCCTCCGCGCATAAGGCAGATAAGTATCAGTACCTTTCTTCCCAAAGATCAATGGATCCTTTTGCTGGTTGTTATCTAGGTCAATTCCCGCCAATAATAATGGAGAAGAGACACTTGCTTCAAAGCGAGTATTCAAGCCAAGGTTACCCGCTATAAGGTCTTGATCACCGTCGCCATCCGCATCTATTGCCGCGAGACTTTGCCATAAACCATTACTCGCTTCAAGCCCATTTCCAGCTTCTAATGAATAGCTGTCGCCCTTTCGACTAAAAATGCTAATCGCTGTCCATTCACCAGCGGCCACCAAGGAAAGCTCCCCATCGCCGTTAAGATCAGCTGTAAGTAAAGCTTGAATCATCCCTAAATCCTTCCACTCTTGTATAAGAGAATACTGACCTTGAATAAAGCTCCCACCTTCATTGATGTACACTTCATTTGGTTCTTGCTCAGGATAATTATTCAAGTTACCAAAGTGAGCAACAACTAGATCTAAATCCCCATCTTGATCAACATCTATCGAGGTCACAGCAGAGGTATGGTATTTTTTGGCAGGGAGTTTTCCATTTTGCTTTCGGAATTTCCCACTTTCATTTATATATAATCTATCCTGTAAAGACTGAGCATCTCCTCGATTGGCAACGCCGCTACTCCCAACATAGAGATCTAGATCACCGTCCTGATCAACATCAAAGAAATGAGCAGCCCCATCTTCGTGGATTTTGTCCGTGGTGAAAGCAGTTCCATCAAACTGAAAACTTCCATTTGTTTTCTGATAAGCTAAGCTTCCGCCAAAACCTAGACTAGCTCCGAAATAAACATCATCCAAGCCATCGCCATTAACATCAGCTACAGCAGACACAGGTCCTTCAGCAGCAAAAGAGCGATACAAGAGTGGCGCTTCTTCAAAATGCTGAAAAGCGTTTTCTTCATGTTTTAGCGAAAGCGAAGACCCTGCACTAAGCGCGCCTGAAACTGCAGCGCTGACAGCATCCATGGCAATTCCCCCCTCTTGTTGCTTGGCTTCAAAAAGTTGATCCACCTGGACACCCGCATAGGAAGAAACACCTCCATTTGGCCACTCGACAATCACTCGATTGATCTTTGTGTGAACACCAATTCCGATGTGCAATACTTGTGATTGTGCACTCATGAAGCCTCGTGTAGGCTGTGCATGAGTCGTAAAAATCTCACCTTCAGTGTAGACAGATACTTTTGCCCCTATCGCATCAAGGTTGCCCTTTTCCCCTTTAAGTCTGACCCGAAGGAAGTGCCCTCCTTCATTTCTATTAGCATAGACGAAAACAGGATCCTTGTTATTATGCACCGCAAGATCAAGACGGCCATCATTATTAAAATCAGCATAAATAGACCCGTTGCTAAATGTAGGTTGATCTAGACCTTCAGTACGCGTAACGTTCTCGAAACTTAGCCCCCCCTTGTTCTTATATAAATAGTTCGATTGTTTTCTCGAAGGCATTATCTCTAATGCTGACATTATATTTCCCGTATTAATTCCAGCCTGCTTAAGACTATCCATAGTGTATCGGGTAAAATCCAGGTCAGACACATCTCGAATAAATCCGTTCGATATAAAAATATCCTTTCGCCCATCGTTGTCATAGTCAAAGAACAAGGGGCCCCAACTCCAATCTGTTTTGTAAACATCAGCGAAGCAAGCGACTTCAGAAAAAGTTCCATTCCCATTACTGGTTTGCAACATATTCCGCATTACTTGCTTACCGTATCCGTAGTTCAGCAAGGTAGAATAGCGACGAAAGTCCATAACCGTGGCATTGGTCATTTGCCGGTAATGTCCTTCTGAGAGCATATCAAGCGTAAGTAGCTCATTCTTTCCATCACCATCCAAATCTCCTACGTCCGACCCCATGCTAAAGTGAGGCATATGGGAAAACCACGAATCAGCTTCTTCTGAAAAAGTACCATTCTTTTGATTGATGTAAAGCAAATCAGGCTCGATGTAGTCATTCGCGATGTAGACATCTGGCCAACCATCATCATTAAAATCTGACACCGCAATACTTAGACTGAAGGCCCTATTCTGAATACCAGCCCTTGCGCTTACATCTTGGTATTTTCCATTGACATTTGACAATAATAAATCTGACTCAAGTGGATCTTGAGGTTTGGTAATACGTTGCACTTTCCCGTCTACTTCTTCGAGTTTTACTTTGTCATTTTGACTGTAATCTACTGGTCGATTTATGACATAAACGTCCAAATCACCGTCTCGATCGTAGTCGAGGAAAGAAGCAGAGGTGCTTGGATTTTCAAGAGCTAGACCATATTCTTCCGCACTTTCCGTGAACGTTAAATCGCCATTATTGACAAGAAGTCTGTTCCGTCTATCGCTGCTCAGTTCCCCTGTGACACACTGGTAAATATCAGGCAATCCATCTTGATTGATATCAACGATGGCTACCCCTGTCTTCAATAAGCCAGCGAGCGCTGTATTACTACCAAGGGTTACATCACGAAAGCGAAAATCACCTTCATTGATGTATAGTTTACTGCTGTCTGTATTACTGACTACATAAAGATCTTCGAGGCCGTCGTTGTTAAAGTCAGCCGCAGCCATTCCTCCTCCGATATAAATATAATTGTAAAGGAAGTAGTTGCGCGAAGCGTCTTCTTTGATGTCTCCGACGAAGGTGATACCTGTACGCTCGGGGGACAAAAGCTCAAAACCAGTCGACCTCTCGGTGTTTGCGACTGTGCTGTCCGATGTGCAACTAAGGATGCAAAGCGAAAGGCTGAATAGAAGTAATAAAACGTAGCGCATTGGTTGTCAAGGTATAGGCTTACTCGGTAGGCCGCAATTTTTCTTTACTCGGGCCGCTCATTGTAGAGAAGTTCCTCTAGATTCTAGTTGAAGTCTCAAGGGGAATATTGATTGTATTTAACCCTATCGTTTCACCACTTTCATGCTCTCAATACCGACACTTGTCTTTATTTTCAGTAGATACATTCCTGCACCAAGGCCCGCTGGCCAAGCGTATGAATTCTCACCTGTCTCTAGTTCAAACATGCCACATTCCTTACCAGAAAGATCATATAAAGACACTTGAATTGGGTCGGTAGATAAAGAGGCTAATCGAAGCTCTGTGGTGACAGGATTTTGTACTAGAACAACTGTCGAAGCCTTGGGTCTGCGGTCTTGATTGTGCTCATAGGCAACAATTTCTGAAAGATCTGTC
>CALDTK010000322.1 GCA_937924035.1 uncultured Saprospiraceae bacterium
ATGGTGAATCTCCGCTTTATAGAAACTCTATATGCTATCTGAGTTCACTAATTGCAGTACTAATGGAATGTTGATATCGTGCTACGACAGAATGGCTTGGTAATTAGACCGACACATTCGCTTGGTAATGACACTTCTACATATTATCGACTATAGGGATGAGCACTGGAATTAGCGCTTAATACGTAGCTTTAATGCAGCCTTTATGTGAGTAATACCAAACTTATCGGTGCTGTGTTTACTGGAAGTGGCATTCCCCTGCAATTAAGAGAAAGAAGTCAATGCCCATGCGATAGAAACCATTTACCCAAAGCGCAATTTGAGTCTGGCGAATGAAAAAACACAAGATCTACCCGTACTTGCTCAGAGGACTCAACATTGATCGCCCCAACCAGGTGTGGTCGACTAATATTACTTACATTCCGATGGTCATTCTTTTTGTGGGGTTGTTTCTCCTGAACGCTTACGTTCGCGTAATTCTCATTGCTATTCGTGTAAGCACTCAGTAGACAATGCATCTGATCTAGAGTGTGGCGCATGTGGTTGGATTAGTTGTTGTGTATGTGCCTCCTGTGGATGCGGTTTTAGGTGTTTTTCCTAGCTGCTTGCGTAGTGAACTTGACGGCATATTTGAACGTGTCCAACGTGGTTCAGGAGTCGGATGTATTACTCTAGGATATCTTGAAAGTAATATTCAGAAATTTTGCAATCTACTGTTGATAATGAGCCATATTTTTCTGCAATTTTGTAGGCTGTTGGGAACATATTTTGTATTTGTTCTAAACCATCTTTATGTTCTTTTTTGAGAATGAATTCGCACTTATTGATCGTTTTTAGAGTTTGAAATACATAAACCGCTGCCATGTAACTGGAGATGGTAATGTTCTCTTTTTTTGCAATGAAGCATATAGGTTTATCATCTTTAGAATACATAGCGTCCCCACAGTTAACAGGGTAGCCATCTTCACCAAACTTACCTGCTTTAATATCTTGCGCACGAAGCACAGAAGAGCTGATTAGAAAAACAAAAAAAATGAGACGTAGTAGATTATTCATATTCTCTTGCTGTAAGTAATTACGTTGGACAAACTATTTTGATATTTTAATTGATCGAACTAATAAATTTCGCTAAACATGTAGCATATTCTAAAGTACTGAGAATCAGATTTTGCAAACAATATTTTTTGAGAAAATTTCCATTCTTACGGTAGTTGTATATCTGATGTTTTTGCTGAGTGGATGTAATGAAACGCCCTCGAATTCTGAATCGAACTTCGATCTTTCGATTATTGAAAAACAATTGGATCGCTTTGATATCTATTTCGATGAAAGTGCACTGATTTTTGCTGACGACCAAGATGAAGAAGCGAACGGACTCGTTCAGCGAATAATTGACGATCCCACTCTAACAACGGAATTTACAGAATATGACTGGATGACTTATCTCGAGTATTTGGCATACTACTCACGGATGCATAAAGGGGTGGGGGAGTTTTCAAAGGCGCAAGAATACTCAGATCTTGGACTAGCGCAGTCAACCAAAGTCTTTGGTAAGAACAGCAGCCTAAATGCTAAATTTCACTTAGAAAAAGCAAGGCTTGAAGGCGCAATTGGTAATTACGATTATGCTCTTGAGGAGTCGGACCGAGCGCTGTGGCTTATTCGAAATCGAAACAAAGAAATAGATAAAAATACCTATAAGTTTCTACTAGCAAACGCAGAGCTACTGCATCTTAGTAATCGTATTGATAAATCTCTGGAAGTACATATCCAAGTCTATAATGCGTGGAGGGAAGAGTTTAACTCATATGACTATAGTGAATTGTTAGTTGCTTCGACTATAGCTACTTTGTATTTGAAGCTTGGGAAAACTGAAAAAGCAAAGGAATACTACGAATCGGTACGAACTGCGGAGCATGTGGAGAATCAGTTAACAGAATTTCAATTGTCCTACATACTAGCAATTTATGCATCGCTATTTCCCGATGATGACAAAGATGCCGAAAAACGGGAAGAAATATATTCCGAGTACTTTGCCCGACATGACTCTATGTTTTCTAATGATGTATATCTTGATGAAACGAATTATAGATCATACGTCCAAGCAATATCAGTCATGGTTGAAGTCAACCGAGACAATGTTCGTTACGAATACGCCCGAGAATTTCTTAAGCGAAAGGAACAAATAGAGGAGAGAATGAGAGGGAAGGATAGTGTTGAGGTTGCCAATGTACTCGAGGAGCATGGGCAGCTGTTGCAGATATTTGGATATTTCGACCAGTCAAGAATGTATTTTGAAAGATCTTCAGCGATATACGATCAACTTGCGCCGAAGTTGATAGATGAAATCGACCTCAGCAAGTTTGACGAACACAGTAAGGCAATTTTTCGATACCCTCTTAATATGATTCTCTCTGGTAAGCGCAAGGAAGGCATTGAAGCGTTAGATAAAATACTAAATAGCCTGCGAGACAAACCCAGTACGAAACCTTGGATTGAGATAGTTTCCCCTCTATTGGAAGCGCCAATACAGCACTACATAGGTGATTACGAAAAAGCACTAATAAACTATCGTAATAGTTTTGAAATTGCGGAATTGGGTGGTGACAAGACACTGTCTATCAAAATGGAGCTTGGTATGGCTGATGTGATTGCTAAATTAGGAGATACAGAAAAAGCTCTTGAATTAATTTCAAAGCTCGAAGCTAAGCTGAAAAATTCTAGTATAGATCATAAGGCACTCTCAAGTTTGTATCGACAAACTCTCGAAACCCGAAGCGTAATACATGCTAAGCAAGGAGATTTTGAGCTCGCCGAAGCAAATAAGCTGTTGCAGTATGGTATATCAATTCAAAAAGCTAACGTAAGTTCACGTCAAAATATTGCTCGGCTAAATGACATTTCTCAATTCTATAGAAACACCGGAATACTTAGTCATGATCGCAAAATCAAATTGTTTGAATCGAGCTTTAATGCAATGTCAAATCTTGGTATAGAGAGAGGGTTGCAAGGAATAAGGGTCACGCGCCTTCTTTCCGACGAGTACAACCAAATAGGCGATCACGCGATAGCCGAAGAATGGCTAGAGCGGTCATACGATAGTCTTATGAGTGTGCCGGATTATACGAAAAGTAATTTCGTAGATGAAGTCATATTAACTAGCCGGAGTCTTATCGAGCAGCAGATGCAAGGTATGGCCTCTGAATTAGTTAAAAGCATTGAACCATATATAGAAAGTGAATTTGCTGAGAATCACAGCCAAAGGTATGAAATTGAATGGCTGAAGGGTGAGCTTTTAGTCAGTCGTGCGCAATACGATGCTGCTTCAAGTCATGTTCGAAAGGTTCATGATTTTGCGTTGAAATTGATTTCTGATAATAAGATTAGCATGGTCACTCATTTACAGAGAATGTCGCGGTTTTATTTTAGTGTGGGAGACATTGACCAGTATGTCGATACGCTTCAGTTATTGTTAGACAGCAGGTCGAGCATGCCGTTTTCTGATTATGATAGAAATTCATTTCAATCGAACGTTGGTCAAGTGGCAAGCGCCAGGTATGGTCTTTTCATGCAAAATTCAAAGTTGAAAGATGAAAACACACAGTCTTTAAAACAGCTAGCAGAAAGCTTCGCGTTTGCTCAAAACCAAAATGTGTCAAGATCCGCCACGCTATTAAAAATTAATGCACTTCAGGAAGAGCATTCTGAAGGAGTAATTGCAAAGCTCATTGATGAGTGGAAATCTGTGCGTCTCGAGCATATTTCTAAACGGGATAAAATATTAAAGGGAATATTGAATGTGGAGAAGACCAATTCTGCAGATCAGATAGTTCAAGCTGCCCGCGAAATTCTGACTTTGGCAGAAAGGAAAAACCGCCTAATTTCCGAGATAACAAACATACTATCTGTTGGTGAAAACACATCATTCGCAAAAGTATTTGAGTTAGAAGAGGTGGGAAGTGTTCTGGATGATGATGAAGTTCTCGTGATGCTCGTTTCCACACGTGATTCGTATCAAATGGATGGAAGAACATATATTTGGCAGGTCTCAAACTCAGAAAGCCAACTGCGAGAATTACCGCTGAGTACACAGGAGCTTCAGGATTACATGGAGAGGCTCAGATGTGGTCTTGACGTTTCAGCCTGGTCGGAATCGGATTCACGATGTTCAAGTATCTTTCCGGAGATTGCTGGAAAAAATGTAGTACCGGATATGAATAGTCTTCCATTTGATTCTAAATTGGCAAATAACTTGTACGGCCTTCTATTTTCCACGTTGTCGAGCGAGGTCAATAATATCTATTTCGTACCGAATGGACCATTATCTCAGCTACCACTTAATGTACTGGTGGCTGACATGTCTCTTGATGGAAATATGGATGAGAACAAATATTTTGTGGATATGTTTTCACACGGTGTATACCCATCAATTTCTACTTTTATGGCAGACAAAAACCGTGAGAATAATGTTACTAAAAAGGTAGTAACCTATGTTGGCGTTGGAAATCCGCTGTTGGAGGGAAATCAGAACCATCCAATTATTGGATCCGTGGCAGTTGCGGCTGCGGAAAGGGCAAAAAACATATCCCAGTGCAGCGGTGTAGAGCAAGACATGCCTTTGCTGAGCAGGTTGTTCGGCGGCTCTATTTCACATGAAGGGCTAAGGTCCTCTGAATTAGATGTTGCTGATAGGACCGTATTGTTGGGTTTACCCCCGTTACCTGAGACTGCTGAAGAGGTATGTTCAGTGAGCGAAACAGTTGGAGCAAATTCTTCTTCCGTGCTTTTGGGTAAGAACTCCTCTGAGAAAAAAGTCCGAGAGCTGATCCGTTCGCTTGAGAACAATACAGTCGACGTAATGCATTTCGCATCTCATGCGATAATGTCGAAAGTAGGTGATCAATTGTCAACTGGGATAGTTCTGACTCCTCCATCTAAGAATGGTAGCAATTCAGAGAACGATGGCTTTTTAAGCGCGTATGAAATATCAAAACTGAATTTGAATGCTGAGTGGGTGATTCTCTCGGCTTGCAATACTGGTAACTCAACGCTTGCTGAGAACGAGCTTTACGGAGGTATTGCAGAAGCCTTCGTCTACACGAACGTAAAATCACTTCTAGTCTCAAATTGGTCGGTGGCTTCTTCTGCCGCAGTTAGCATCACCACAAGACTAATGGATAATTACTATACCAAGGGGACACAAAAGATGGGCGCGTTGCGTGAAGCTATTCAGTTTGTTAAATCATCGGATACGTCACAACATCCTGCATATTGGGGCGCATTTTCATTGGTCGCAACAAGTAATATATAAAGCACTAACCGGAGGTATCTATTTTGGTGTCTAAAGGCAGTTTGCTACTATTTTCCCTAGTATTAATCCTCACTTTGCAGCCTACGGCTGCCTATAGTGCGTATTTCGTTGATGGTGAGGTTGTTGGTTATCGATGTACTGACTGGGTGCTGATAGAGAAGTGCAAAGAAATTAAAGTGATCGGATATACGCACGACGGACTTACTTACAGATTTAAAAAAGACATGGGCTTTGAAAGTGTTACCAAGTTCCGAAAATCTGGAGAAGTGAGCACAAGAGGAAGTTGTAAAATATTGATAGGGTACAGTCACAAGGGAACAATGACTTCGAAGTTATTCAAATTCGTTGTCGACAAAGCAACGCAAAAGTACCAGACGATTGGAGCAGATGGAAAGCCAGTGACTGTCGACTATGTGGAATTCAAGTGCTACAAAGGCTGATACCTATCTCTAGGTGGAAGTTGGCTTGAAGACTCTTCCGTGAGTAGGATTTTCTACATTTTTTTCTGGTTAAACCTGTTCTGTTCTACAGAGGATATTTGATGCCCGGCGATAGATGCAAAAAAAAAGACAAACCAACCTTTAAACCAAAGAATACACAGTTGCCATTCTTTACCTATGGGGTATTCAGGCCCGGGGAGATACCATTTTTAGGTATTAGAGATTTTGTAAATACTTCAAAAATCTGCAAGATAAAAGGCTGTGTCAGAATTCGCGATGGAGTGTTTATTTATTCAGATGGCGACCAAGATGTAATGGGGTTTTTGCTCGACTTCAAAGATGATTGTCAAGAAAAAGCCTATGATTACATTTCGAGCCTAGAGCCTGATCTCATATTTCGATGGGAAGAACAAATGGTCGGCGATATTAAGGCCAACATGTTATTTGGTAAAAAACCAGACAATGGGTCAGAAGACCTTGAAGAGATCGAGAGAGAATATTCAACTCTACAAGACCCATATATTACTGAGGCTTTGGAGATGCTACTTGATGAAAGTAAATCAAATTACCTACATAAGTTTCACTTACAAATGCGTTATCTTTTTTTATGGACCATTATTGAAAGATTTAATTTTCTTAGGTATAGCTTCGGAGGCGGACCAATGAATGGGATCGCCAGGTTGGCGAGCAATGAGTACATCAAAGTTGCTATAGGTAAAGTACAAGCAAATGGGGAAGTGGTTTATAGGACAGATACATTAAAAAAAGTAAAATTAGACCCTACTAATCCCAAGAAATCGCTCAGTTACTATTACACTATCCGGAGTAACCTTACTCATAGAGGAAAAGGTCGGATCAAAGACGAAATACTACTAGAGAAGGCATATCTTCAGTTGCTTGAGATATCCAGCTACGTAATTTCCGAAACCCTGAAAGAATGTCAAAGTATAAAAGAGTTGAACAATGACTGAAAAAAATACGTTGCCTGAGCTTATAAAGAAGGTGCAGGCCGTTAGCCTACCTGCGGAGAGTGAGTTATTTAGTGGGGCGAATTTAATAATTTCGGGTGATCCAAATAGAAGTGGCTATGAGCAAGATGTAGTGGTTTTATCTGAAGATCCTAATAGTTTAAGTTGGTTGGTCTTTGAATTGAAGAAGGTGTTTTCCGGTGAAATAAATGCCTCAAACAAGCACTCATTCTTCTCAGGAGTTGGCATGTTAATGATTGAGGCGGAGAAAAAAGGATTTGGTATTCGGGAGCAAATGCAGTACGTTTTGCACCACTTAAGTAATATGAAACGCATTGACGAATTAAATTTAAGGTTTGGAGGCCGAGATTCCATCTGAGATTTTAACTTAATATTCAGGCTGTAAGTGTCGTGATTCTAATGGAACAACAATTGACGCCGACTCTGAAGCAGGCGATTACTCGAGTGCATCGTAAGGGGCAGGCCGCCTGTAGTTCTTTGATTTCTGGTAGCGGATACAATAGGCGAGCGATAGCACTGAGATTAGTATCGGCTTTAATGAGTACGCCAGAAAAAGTGAAATGAAAGACCTGATCAATTCCGCTGCGTCTCAAGGTACAGCGAACGAGCCAGATTTTATCTCTGCTCCGTAGTTGGTCACTATGAAGCAGGCAGCGATGAATATCTCGCCAAGTCAAAATGTAGGTAGGTGGGCTGTAGACCCCGTGTCAGCCCTGCAAAACCTGTCTGAAGGTTAAATTGAAACGTGAACCACTAATTTTTGTACTTGAATGCACGCAATGTTGCCAATTATGTTGCATTGCACCGCTCATAACCAATGCAGATCCGCTGCTCAGGGGAATCTTGAATTTTTCTTTATGGTTATCTATTCGGCGGATTTGGAAATCGCGAGTGACACCGAAATTTAGTGATCCAATTACAGGGTTTTCCCCAAACTCTTTTTCATCGTCAGCGTGCCAGCTGATTTTGTCTGATCCACCACGGTACCAGTTTAACAGTACGCTATTGAATTCCACTCGCGCGAGTGCTTCTATTTGCCCTCGGAGGTATTGCAGGCCTTTGTTGTTAGTCCAATCGTTTGCTGTAGATTGAATGCCGGAATATTTGTAGCTTGTGCCGGGCTCTCCGTACCAGGCTGTTAGTCGTGGCAGGGGGTGGCGCTTTCCGTACATGCTAATGTAGTCCTGCTTCCAGCGAATATTGTGAAAGTCCTGAGCTGCTAGTTGGTCTGCCGACAGCTCTGCCCACTCAGCATCACCACGGGGTCCGTTATTGTTCTCCAGGAAAAATTCAACAGTGCGATCAATTATTTTTTTATTGAGAAAGTCCACAGCATAGAGGAGCTGTCCATCGGGTATGGAGATCTTGAAGACGTTAAGATCATCATCGAAATGACTGGAAAAGCCTTTGGCCTGGGGCAAAGAGAATGGGAGTGTTGAATTGTTGAATAAGTCAGTCATTATTTGAATTATTGTACTGAAAACTGCCCTTGAAGAAAAACAGCCGACATTCCATTTTTACACTCGAATTTTTCCCACTCTGATTTGAAGTCTGTGGTTTTTTTTCTTAGAGCGTCTGGAAAATCCAGCACACGGTGTAATCCTCCGTGCACATCTCTGTCGTTGCTAAGCGCGATAAAATGATGCTTGCCAGTAGTGCTTGCCACTATGTCAGTGAGATGTTGCAGATTGAAATCGTTGATATCCAGGATATTTGAAAATACATGCAGGGTATCCAATCTGCTGTCTGTTTGAATATCTCCAGCGCTAGTTTCTTCAAAAAATTTATTTATAGGTATGAGTTGTGCGCCTGTTTGGTAGCAGTCTAGTGTGCCCACTGCGCGATTTAGTGCGACGCTGGATGGATCGATAAGGATGATCCTTTGGAAATTCTCAGCATTGGTATTGAGCAAGGATTCTATCAGGAACATGGATCCCAGTCCCTGTCCGCACGCATAGTCGATTATTTGAGGCTTGATATTTGGGACAGTGTATTTTTTCAGTGCAAATTCCCACTGACTTTCAATCATACGCCCGTAAGTAAAGAGATACTGATCTAGTTGATTTGTGTTGTGCAACACCGCCCGCCCACGATTGAGCTGGTCTTTAATCGAATAATCTCTTGCGGCAAGGGCGCGTATGCGGCTGAAACTCACATTTTCATTACTTAGCTTCTTTTCGCGTATCGCTTTTAATACTACATCTGTCATCAGAACACTCGGTTGTTATGTCTACCTTTTGTTTGACGAGGGGTTGCCAGGAAATGTCAGAATTATTGCTGAAATATCGGATGGAGACCGACTATTGATAGGGGGGTGTAGGTCACGGTTCAGGATTTTCGAGCGAATTTAGTGGCTATATTTCTATATCAGGAGTGAAAGCTTATAGCCAATTCCTGTTGTTTAAAAAAGATCTGACAAATACGAAGCACCTGTCGTCTAGTTCTATGCAATCTTCATTTAGGGCTAGGAATATGAGTTTTCAAATAAACACCACCGACTATGGGCTTGTCGGAAGTCTCACTAAACACGCTAGTAAGAGAATTCAACAACGTGGGATTCCTCTTGAAATAGTTCAGCTTGTAGAGGAGTTTGGACAGCGGGTCTGCCAATCTGGCGGTGAACAGATTTACCTTGATCAAGGTGCGAGAAGTAATATCTATAAAGAGGTTGGCCGGAAAAAATACGCACAAATCGAAAAGCACTTAAATACTTATCTAATTGTTTGTAACGGAGTGGTCGTGACCGTGGGGCATATCTGTAAACGAATCAGGAAATATTAAGTTGTGCGTCGGTGATAGTTATTTTCTTGATGGCCTGGCTTTAGCTCGTAGACTTACGGCGTCGGATCGAAATAGCTATCTGTTGGACATACAGTGGACGATGATCAGACTAAAAGGGGGCGCTCAGAAGCAGAAGCTCAGAGTGAAGCCGAAAGACTGGTGGAATTTTGTTCTGTTTGGACGGAGGGCTGTGATGATCCTAGTGGCGTTCGGAGTGCGACTCTTGCGTACCTGGCGCTTCAGTTGACTGGTAAGAATGAGGCTGGGAAGTAGCTGCGGAGTCACTGTGGTAGAGTGGGCCCAGGTGTACAAATTTAACGGATGTTGTACGATAGATAGGTGGGCAGTTGATTCCCTGCCGAAAATTATCCCCACAGAGAAAGTATCAATTCAGTAATGGCCGATGAGTTAGATCTCCCCATAAGCGATCAGGAGCTGATTGCTACTGCATCCCAAGGCGGCCCGGCTGCTCAGGTGGCCTGGGAGACATTGATCAATAGGCACCAGCCTATGGTGAGCAATCTTGCGCGACGCTTTTCACCCGATGATAAAGCCCGTCAGGAAGATTTATGTCAGAAAGTCTGGATGAAAGTATTCAAGAAAGTAGGTCAGTTTGATAGCAAGGCTAAATTTTCAACCTGGCTATATCAGGTTGCAAAAACCACATTTCTGGATGAAAAGAAAAAACGCTCATGGGACGATGTGGAGGAACTGCCCTCGGAAGGTCTAAGTAGTGGGTCGGGGGGATCCCCGCTCGAGTCACTAGACTGCATGAGCGAGGCTTGGGCTGCATTCAATCACAAAGCCCCTGAGTGCTTCGATATCCTTCAGCTTTATTGGAAAGTTGGCTACACCTGGAAGGAGGTTGGGGAGCAAGTGGGTAAAAGTGCGACGGCTGCCAAAGAGCATGGTAATCAGTGTATACGGAAGTTCAAGCCGTTAGCTCTGGAGATGTGTGGCGATGTCTAAGAGCCGGCGTGCTAATGAATCTGGGTATAAGTCATGAGTGTTACACGCGAAGATGAATTTATTGAGTCCTGGAGCGGATCAACGCGAGATGATCTTTCAGAGGCTGAGCTGAATCAGGCACTGGCTGCTTATCACTCCTTGCGAAATTCGTCTGCCGACATAGGGACTGATGCGGCTGTTACTGATAGCGTTGACGAATTACAACTGCAGCGCCAAATCGCGGGTATTACTGCACTAATTCCGAATGATAATTCATCTGGCGATCCAATTGAAGCACCTGTTGCAGTAGACCTGACACTATCTGCTGAATCTGAAGATAGTACAGTTGTATCTATTGATAGCACAAGAAAACAAGCTCGGTCTAAACGGCGTTGGGCACCAATGGCAGGTGCTATGGCTGCCTGTCTGGCGCTAGCCGTCGGACTAAACTTTCAGGGATCACGGTCATTTGAGTCAGATGACTGGGGTCAACAAATTGTTGTTCGAGGATCTTCTGACATTGAGACTATTGACGTCAGTGTCACGGTCGCGAACCCTAATAAGTCTGCAAAGTCATTGGTGGCTCTGCTTGAGATTGAGAAAGCAACGTTCCGTTCAGAGAAACAAGCCAGGTCGCAACGCAGGGTGATCTTTCGACTCAATGAGGAACCTCAAGAAGATGTTCGCCAGGCGCTTCTGCAACACGGTATTGAATCTCTGGAGATCGGACAGTGGTATGTACTGGATTTTAAGAATTAAAATTTAACCCCCTTGTCTTAATACTCTCTTCCAGAGACGCTTGATCTATAAGCAGTTGTGCGCTCCGAGTTAGTGCGGTTACCTGCCGAATATTGCCGATACAGAAAATAATTCTGACATTTTCGGTTTGGCGCTCGTCCAATGAATTAAGCGCATAGATACGCTTATTCGCATAAACGAGGCACTGATATGACTGCACAAGTAATGGAAGTACTGGTTCACAAGGGTGAAGAGTTTTTTATGGCTGCTGAGCCATTGCGCAGCTATTTATATGACCAGAGTCCAAATCTTCAATTCGACGCACCTCATACCGCCTGTTGGCGAGGTTACAAGGGAACCTGGGAAATTGTACAGGGGAAACTTTTCTTAACTGATCTTGATGCTTATGGACCCTCTATAGAAGAAATATTTGATGTTCCGTTGCCAGTGTTTGCTGAGTGGTTCGCGGGGGAGATTCGTGTCGTTGTCGGGGAACAGCTCCTCTATGTGCACATGGGCTACGGGTGTCTGTATGAAAAGGATCTGTATATCAGAATAGAAAAGGGGATTGTCATTGCTGAGGAAGAGATTGACAACCGTGAAGACTTTGAAAAGCTATCCGATGTTGAAAAATATAATTTAATGCAGCAAAGAAAATATCGTTCGTAGCCTGGAGGTATTGGATATGACTTGCAAAGTTACAGAGCACGATAGGATAGTCCACGCACTTCATTATTTGGTGCTGGCTCGGAAGCAGTATTCATTCGGAGGGATATGGTTATTTCCTTTGCAGTTTACATTCAGACACAAATTGCAACGGCAATTGCCGGTAACATTCTGGAAACAGTTTAATCTTCAGCCGGAATTTGGAAGGCCGGCCTGGGTGACTGAAAAATCGATATTGTTGGTGGACTTTTTTTCATCAGCTGGCTGTGAGGAATAGCGTAATGAGACCAATTGACTGGCGCAAGGAATTGCTAGCTCGGCATCAGCTTGATAAGCCTGATGGCCGTCCTCTGTACCGCTATCGATTAATTGACTCAGAATATGATTCGTTAAAACAAGTTGTTGTTGATAGCTCATCTAGAGGTATTTACCACGCTAGAGGGGAAATGCTGCATTGGGATTCTCTCTTTGTGTTTTATGGTTCCGAGTGGTGGCGGCGCCACTACAGTGGCAAGTGGGGCTGGGAGGGTGTTCTTACGTCGATAGGTTTAACAGAGGAAATTTCCATTGGGCAACGCAATGCAATTGTTGAGTTGGGATTAGCTCGTTGGAACCGTGAGGTAAGAGTAAGAGGCGGTCAACGCCATTTTCTTGGGACAGTTGCAACAGAAGGTGGTTTACCTCTAAATCAATTAGCTGGTGGTAGTGGTTGGTTGAAAAACATTTTGAGTGTCGTGATAGAGCGGCATATATCCACACAACTACCCATAAGTGAGCTACTAGAGGCTCATAGCAGTAGTATTCCGCGCAGCTACCGCTCTAAGGAGGTGGGTCAGATACTCGAAGACATCGCGAATTCAGTGATTGCTCTTCGAGAGGAATGTAATCTGGCGGAAAAGAATAATAATGCGTTGGATTGGCTCGACAAAAATAGACCAGATTGGTGGCATGAGTTTCCACTGCCACTAAATAATCAGCAAGCTCGAGACGTCTTGAATGAGCTAATCTCGGTAGCCGGGAAAACCAAAACAGAATCGCGCTCAGCGTCCATTGAACTGGAAAGGTATCTAGTCAATGCAGAAACGTCTCCTGTATTGGTGTCAAATTTGACTACTAAGCGATACATACGCCGTAGTGAATTAGAAGAGCTAGGTCTAGATCAATTCCATTCAAAGTTTGATGTTTTTGTGGTTGTTGAGTCTGGCCAGGAGTTTTTATGGTGCGCCGTTGTCAAGGTCGAAAAGGATGGTCGAGAGTATTATCGTTTCGGGTCAACGAAAGCTACAATACCAGCCGCGCACGCTTCGGAAGGTGTTAGTGTTGTCGCGCGAAAGTTGGGGGAAAAAATAGGCTCGCTACTGCTGCCAAATGCTTCCACCCTAGAGACCGACATACCTTGGACGTTTAAAAGACAAGGTGATAAGTGGTACTTAATAGGTACTGCGAGTCAGACTCTGGCAGATGAACAATGCTTGTTGTATGTGCCTCAAAGGCTAGAGGTAGAAAAACTTACAGAAACAACGCAGTTGAATGAAGGTGCGGAATATCTAGAGGGCACTGTGCGATTGCTGAAGGGGAGAGTAAAGCTTGGCAGTGACGAAGAAATCTACAATGTAAAAACTGGGGCAAGTGATTCATATATAAAATATACATTGCGCGGTAGAAAACTAGTTAACGCTGTTAGACCAGCAGATATTTTTACAGAAATTCCCACGTTATATTCCTACAACTCGCTCACTGGTCGGACATTACCTGATACCGGTGTGATTGCGGCAAAGCCACTCGGGGTGAGTGAGCCCTGGCGTTCAATTCGTGATGTAGATGATGGGGTGTATGAAGTTCGGAAATACGATTCTGATAAAAATGTGGTTTGGCGTAGAAGAATCGGGCTGTTTCCAGGTGGGCTCTCTAGCAAACTGAATCCTGATAGAAATTCTACGCAAAAAGGTGTGATTGAAATAGAAGGATGTGGAGCGCACACCGTTACAGTGGCAGATCAGCCAGATATTAGTTCTGCGGTGACTGTGAATGATGAAGCAACTTTACTTCACCTGGAAGCAGAAGAGATACCCCCGTTGAGTGTAGCTGTATCTATTCTGCCAAAGGGGCATCGTTGGGATTTAAATTTTAGTCTTCCTTTTCCTGCGCGAGGTGCTCTTCTATATGATTCTACTGGTAATTCAACTAGCTTTAGGCAGCGGTTATTTCTGAATGATCTTTATGGCTACCGGCTTAGAGTTTTTGAGGAATCTGCGACGAGTAACTCCAGCGGAATATTACGCTTCGAGTTAGTTGATGGCTCACTTTTGGATCAACATACACGTGATATGTATGTGAGCACTAAACTGAAAATCGGTAATGTTCCTCAAGAACTATCGGTGATTAGTTGGTTAGGAATAATTAGAGATCTACTTGGTGCAAGTACCAATTTAGATGCCTTCGTACGCGTGTCTTTTATTTTTAACGGCAGTGAATCATTCAAGCTAGATATAGGGCGTTATCAATACTCATTAGAGCCTGATTTTGTCGAAGCCTCTGTTGCACTTACACGTGAGGATTCTTCCAGTCTGGATCTACAAAGCTTAGAAGCAATAGACTTGTGCGCGATGCGACTACAACAACCAGAACAGAAGCCACTGGTCCTGCAACCTGAGGAATCTGGTTTTACACGCACTGGAAAATGGATGATCAATACTGACCGGATGGAGTCTGGTGCATGGATGATAATTCCGGCCAACGACAAAGTCAGCGTGCGCCCAATGTTGTGGATCAAGCTGGGCGAGAGTGACTTAACAGAAGAACTACCAGCTAGTCAGGCTAAAACACTCCAACAGGCAATTCGTTTCCACTCTAAAGAAGAGCGTGAGGAGGCGTTACGTAAAGTTATGAATGAAATGGCTGGTGATTTTCAGCACAAAAGCTGGGACTACTTAGCTAAATTATGGGGAGCGACACAGCACTTACCAATCAACACATTTGATGTTTGGGTTCTAGCTGTGTCTGAGCCGAAGTTTTTAGCGGCATTGACAGTCAACGGAAATTTCAGCAAGAAAGGCTTACTTCTAAATAAAATGACGGATGAACTTCCCATAGTTTGGGCGCTTGTCCGTGTAATTGACTGGGTTGACGCACTTCTAGCGCTGAGAGAAACATTCCCTGTAGCAGAAGATGAAGAAGAGGCTGAGGTAGTGGACCAAATACTGATCTCTAGGATAGAGAGTATTTCAACAATTTCGACTTCACTGATACAGATAGCGCATGTTCTAAAGCGAGAAATGTTTGACATCGAAAGTGAAGCAACAAAGCTAATGAGAATGCCGTTTGAGGGGGTATTAGGCCACAGTGTTACAACCCTATATGAAAAATTAAAACGGACACACGCAGACGATTCGTGGCCAGAGGTTCTGGATAAAGATATCAATGATATAGTAATGCAAGGCCTGCCAGAGAAAGTGCGCACTATGGTGCCTGTAAGACTCAAGCATCAAGTTAGCGTAGCGATGTTACCGGTAATTCTTGCCTGGCGCGCCAATACTGATGATGACTATGGATGGATGGGGCAACCGGTTAATCTCTTTAAACTAGAGATGATTGCAGACTTTGATCGAGACTGGTTCGATCGTGTGTTTGGGATGGTAGTGGCCTGGCTTCATGAGCAAAATAAAGTGAGGATATCTGCAGATGGCGAATAATAACTATTTTAGTCACGCTATCCAGCGTATAGAGCGAAACTCGATCGAGTCCACACTAAGTATATTGAGTATTACGAATAAAGGCCTTCGTGATCATTTAATTGAAGAGTTTTCGCGCAAGAATAGAAATACTCAATTCCTTAGTGATCCCGTTTTCGAGGCAATGTATCCGTGGAAAAGAGCCACTCAGACTATGGAGTCTTTGTCCGGAAATATATTGCATCCATCGCTTGTAGATGCGATGGATACGGCTAAGGCAGAGCGGTTTGATAAGAGTTGGTGTCCCTACGAGCATCAATTAACAGCATGGAAAGTACTGAAAGAAGAAACAAAGAAATCGATAGTGGTTACTGCTGGTACGGGTTCTGGAAAAACCGAATGTTTTATGGTGCCAATTCTTGATGATCTAGTCAGGGAATACCATGAGTCTAAATCGCGCTTGCATGGTGTGAGAGCGCTCTTTATCTATCCGTACAATGCACTGATTAATAGTCAAAGAGAGCGTTTGCGTGCTTGGACCAGTGCGTTTGGTGAAGGAATCCCTTTTTGCTTATACAACGGAAATACCGAAGAAAACAAACACCCAGATCAATCAAAATATCCTAACGAAATACTAACCCGCAAGAGTTTACGCGCTGCACCGCCCCCCATGTTGGTAACAAACGCAACAATGCTTGAGTATATGCTTATCAGGCAGGTAGATGCCCCGATACTTAACGAATCAAAAGGCAAATTGCGTTGGATTGTGTTAGACGAAGCGCATAGTTATGTTGGGTCGCAAGCTGCCGAGCTGTCACTTCTTCTACGCCGAGTAATGCATTCTTTTGGGGTGAGTTCGGATGATGTACGGTTCATTGCTACATCCGCCACTATTGGTGATGAGTCAGCGGAAGAAAAGCTCAGATCATATCTATCGGATCTGGCCAGAGTTTCAAAAGATCAAATAGAAATTATAGGCGGTGAGAGAGTAGTCCCGACACTACCAGAGTCTGCCAATACAGCCGAATCAATAGATGAACTCACATCTATAGATAGCGGGACGGATGAATCAGAAGAACGATATACTAAATTATGTAACGCCAGTGCTAGTCGAAAACTACGCTCTGAATTTACACGCAGCAGTTCGCCACAACGTCTTAGTTCATTGAGCAAGGCAGTTTTTGATGTCAAAACTAAAACCGCTGAAACTGCAAAATTAATAGATGTTTGCTCTTCAACTTCGCATAATGGTGATGCATTTTTGCCGTTGAGAGGGCACTTGTTTCACCAGGTTGTTAGTGGTCTATGGTGTTGCGCTGACATTTCATGTGGAAAAAAAGACGGCTCCACACTCGACAAGAACTGGCCGTTTGGGCGGGTGTACACACAAAGAAAGCTACGGTGTGATTGTGGAGGGCCAATATTTGAGCTGGTCTTTTGCAGGGAGTGTAACGATCCCCACCTACTAGCAAATGATACAAATGGTTCGATAGTACAGTACAAACAGGAATCGTTTGATGAGTTTAGCTTGACGATAGAAGATTCCGAAGATAATAGTGGTGACAGCATTGATGATGCCGACAGTGAGTTTCGGTATATCTCTTCCAGAAATAACGAAGCAACAACAGAGTTGTGTATAGATAGATCGACTGGATTGATTGTAGGTCCTGGTTCGGAGTCTCTACGATTATCTGTGATTCAGGAAGATAATACGCAGTGCAGCGGTTGTGGATACAACCCTTCTAATAATCAGCCGTTTCGCCGTAGCTATCTTGGTACGCCTTTCTATATTTCGAACACAATTCCAACTTTATTAGAGTCGTGTCAAGAGAGTGATAAGCCTGGCGAAAAACCCTCACGTGGACGAAGGCTTATAACGTTTACCGATAGTCGACAGGGTACCGCGAGAATATCTGTAAAGTTACAACAGGATTCAGAACGGGATTGCGTAAGGGGGCTTATATATAACACTGTAGCAAGTCAGATAAAGCAGACAGACGATGTAACTCGTCAGGAACTGGCGGAGAAAATAGAGAAATATGATGCGCGCATTGCGAAATATCGGTCTATTGATGCGGAAGTGGCAGAGGATTATAAAAAGTTAAGAGATGACGCTGCCACAAAACTAAATGGTTCAGCCCAAATCACCCCAATATCCTGGACAGATATGATCGTAAAGGTTCAGGGTAGTATCGATGTATCTAGATATATTTTAGATCATTATAGGTCTCTTGATCCTGATTTGTTTTCAACAGAACAGGGTGAGGCAATACTCAGTGAACTTTTACTTTTACGTGAGTTTGCTAGGCGGCCTAAACGGCAGAACAGCTTAGAGACGCTTGGCTTGGTGTCCTTGCATTACCCTGATCTTACATCGGTAAGTTCCGTGCCTGCTCAGTGGCAAGGTTTCGGGTTTGACAACAATGACTGGCTAGACTTTCTAAAAGTCGCTTTAGATTTTCATGTAAGAGAAAACACAATTGTTGATATACCGCGATCGTGGACGTCCTGGATGGGGGCAAAGGTGTTTCCAAAAACTGTATTGAATCCAAGGTCTGAGGAAGCTGTTACCTCTAGAATAACGAAATGGCCGAAAGTACGCGGAAAGCGTAGCAATCGGTTGGCCCGTCTCATCGCAATATCTGCTGATGTTAGCTTGGAAAACAGAAGTCATGAAGATGCAATTAACGAAATACTGGCAGACGCGTGGCGCACACTAACTCAAACCACTGGTATATTAAAACCAGTACCTGATCGCGTTGAATATCATTTAGACAGGAGAAAGATAGCTTTCCTGCCGATTGTCAAGGCCTGGGTCTGCCCACTAACTAATCGATTTATAGACACTACTTTTAAGGGTTTTTCTCCGTACCTGCCATTTGAAACCAGCAGTGACTTAGTTCGCTGTACCGAAAAGGAGATTCCGATCTATCAGAAGGATGTTTCTAATTTTGTGTCTGATTTAGAAAGACGTGAAGATGTGAGAGGGTGGTTGTCAAGCAATGATGCCATAAAGAAAATGCGGTCGGAAGGTATATGGTCCGATGTTTCAGACAGGGTTATTGAAGGTGGCAGATTCTTCAGAACTGCAGAGCATTCAGCACAACAGTCAGCTGATAAACTGCAGGCTTATGAGGGACTTTTCAAACTTGGAAAAATCAACGTACTAAATTGCTCCACTACCATGGAGATGGGTGTAGATATAGGCGGTATCAGCGTGGTAGGCATGAACAATGTGCCACCCCATCCTGCAAACTATCTTCAGCGTGCGGGACGCGCTGGCAGGCGAGGGGAGACGCAGGCGTTAGCATTTACCATATGTAAAGACAATCCTCACGAACGCAATGTATTTGTAAATCCGCTCTGGCCATTCGAGACCAGTATCCCCGCCCCACACATTTCACTAAATAGCTCGCGAATAGTACAAAGACATTTAAACTCTTTGTTTCTATCTACCTTTTTGGGAGAGAAATTCTCAATTGAAAATGAGAATTTGTTAAACATGAAGTGTGGGGTGTTCTTTTCTCCGGATCTAGAAGAGGGCGATAAGTCCCCTTATATCAAATTTAAAGATTGGATAGAACATCTATCGGTAGGTGGAGTTCCGAAGGATATAGAGAAAGCTACTAATTTTGTAAAAAGTCAAAGTGTGCTAACAAGCGTTTCAAATGTAGAATTGCTAAATCAGTCATCACAAAATATGGAACGCGTGGCTGAAACCTGGATTACTCAAGTGCGATTGTCGCAAATAGAAATAGCTTCATTAGGTAGCGTATCTGAAAAAGATCCGTTTAGAAGAAAGTTAGAATATGACATAAGCCGATTGTTTGAGACCAATCTAATATCGGAATTGGCAAAGCGACAATTCTTGCCTAACTATGGATTCCCAACCGGTGTGGCTTCGTTCAATCCATTCTCTATTCATCAGTTTAAAAACAACAAAATAGATAAGAAAACAGCTCGGCGTTTAAAAAAAGGCCTGCCAGAAAGAGATATGGCATATGCAATTCGGGAGTACGCACCGGGTGCGGATATGGTTCTTGATGGATTAGTATATAAGTCTGCTGGCGTGGTTCTTCGGAATGAATACGACCCGAAAACACCAGTAAATATGTCTTTAGAATGGCGTTGTGGTTCTTGTGGAAATATTGGTAATGCCTCGTCAGCCGGATTCGATAACAAGTGTGATATTTGTGATACCGAAATTCTTATGGATGATCGGCGTGAATATGTAGAGCCATTTGGTTTTTCAGTCGACTTCTATAGTGATCCTGGTACTGATATTACCTACCAGGCATATATTCCGGTAGAAGAGCCATGGGTAACCGCTAATACCGATTTAGAACCCCTGTTTAATCCAGCACTCGGAAGTTTTAAGAGCAGCCAGTCGGGGCATATTTTTCATCACAGTTCTGGTACCAATGGCAAAGGATACGCCGTTTGCCTTAGATGTGGACGGGCTGAATCGATGAAGGCAGATGGCGATACGCCAGATTCACTGAACCCTTCAAAATCACATAAGCGCCTTAGAGGAAAATCCGGTGCAGATGATAGTACGTTTTGCGATGGATCCGGGGAACCGTATTCGCTAAAAACTAATCTATTTATTGGCTCTACAAATCAGACAGATGTTTTCGAGCTTTATCTCAAGGGCCCTAATGGTGGAGACTATCTTGAACATAAGAAAAAGGATCAGCTTGCATGGACACTCGCAGTAGTACTTAGGCAATCATTAGCGGATATACACGGTGTGAATGCTAATGAGATGAGCTTCACGGTGAAGCCCTCGCAACTAGCCGGTAAAGTTAAGGCGGCGTCCGGCATAGTATTGTTTGACAGTTGCTCAGGTGGTGCTGGCTTTGCCAGTTCAGCTGAAAGAAATATTCAGGCAATGCTTAAGGGAGCCAGACGCTATCTGGAGTGTGAAGACAATTGCGAATCTGTTTGTCAGTCTTGCCTGGTAGGGTATGACACACGTTTTCATATGGAGCTGCTAGACCGGCATGTTGCTATTGAGTTTCTTGACTCAATAAAACCCTATTTTGATCTCCCCGCACACACAAAAATATTCGGTCAAGATACAACATATTGCAGTACTGGTGTGTTGGCTGAAGTATTGGATTCTGCACGAAACGGTTATCAAGAGGTCAAACTGCATCTAAAAGGTGACCCAAGTAAATGGAATATTGGTCTGACTAACGTTAAGGAAATGTGTCTTTCATGGTTGGGTTTTTTTGAAAAAGTAAGTTTAGTCTTACCCACAAGTGCAATAGATAAATACAATGAATCAGATTTAGATGATCTATGGGTGTTATCTCGATTTGGTGTACGTATTGAATACCGTACGCAAAAAAGAATTGAAGGGCTGGAGAGTGGTACGCTCGGAGTTCAAATGATTTCTGCTGGTGGAATATTGTCGATAGGTACAGAAAAAATAGAGGCATTTGTTCCAAATTATGACTTCTGGAATTTCGATGGTGCGTTTCAAGTTAAGTCTGAACGAGTACCGTTGATTGTCTGTGAAAACCTTAATAGTGATCTGCTTCGCCCGCAATTGTCCCCAGAGGATGTTGACCTCGACATCGTCAATCAGTTTGATGGACCTATTAGAAAGTTTGGTGGGAAGGTTTGGAAAAAATTAGGTAATTCTCATGGTGAGCTAGGTAAAAGGTTGAGAGAGGGGCAAGCTATATCAAAGTTGGTGTATTCAGATTCTTATCTTTCATCACCATTAACACTGATGCTGTTTGCGGAAGTTGTGGCTGGATTAATTGACGCTAGCGGCAATAAAGATGTGAATGTAATTATTCACGCTGGAGTTAACAAGAACACTGATAATAAACCAGCAGACTCGCTAATAAAGGATTGGGGTAAATCTGCAGAGCAAGAAATAGCGTTCGAACTCTATTTTAAAACTGGCTACGGAATCTCTGTAGATGCAAAAATTGAGGATAGATGGGATCTAGCGCACCATCGCACGCTAGAGATTGAATGGAGCGATGGTGCAACCACCCGCGTCCGTTTTGATAAAGGCATGGGGGCTTGGGGTATCAAGGGTACATGGCCTCAATTGAAAAACAGACGGGGGGGCGGTGATAAATTGGTAAACGAGCTACTGGGTGTTAAGAATAGTTTGAAGGTAGGGTTGTATAAAGAAAAATACACACCGGTAGTTGTTAAGCATAGAGCTTGATACCAGCATATTGTGGCAAGTAAATAGACGAGATTTTATGTGCAATAATTCGGCGCAAGAATAACTAAGGCTGCTTGGAAATTCTAATTTATGAAACGCAAAGCGCTCGTAGTAACTGTAATTGTCTTTAGTTCAGGCGTGGGAGTTGGCGTCGCATATTTGTGACGATGGGTGGTTCACACAAACCAATCATATCCGCAATAGAAGAGGTGGAGGCAGAATTTGTAGTTTTTGTTTGCTCAATGGATGATGAGGTATCAGGGTTTCGTGGGTCCTACAGCCAGATTGAGGATGAAGGTAAGATAATAAAATCAGACCGCGCTGATGCAAAACCCACACTAAAGAATATACCCACACAGGCTGGCTTAAAAGAAAATGAATTTAGCGTATTGCTAATAAATGCAGATGAGATAGAGCAGAGTTATAGTGCCATTTCTAACTTATTAGAAACGCTGGCTTCAGAATACCGTAAAGTTGTGTGTGACTATACTGGGGGTACAAAAACAATGTCTGCCTCATTGGTTATGGCAGCTGTTGATAATCACAAGGTGCAATTGCAGTTCGTAGCGGGGCCGCGTACAAATCTAGAAAAAATCAAAACTGGTCATCATTTCGTACAAACAGCAAAAGTTGGAAGACCGCGATTTCAAAATGAATTGCGTGTAGCTTTGGAATTTTGGATTTCCTACAATTACGCATCGTCACTTAGCCGCCTTCAAAAGTTAAAGCCACTTGACACAAAAGATAGAATTACCCACCAGAAGGTCTTAGCAGCGTGCAATGCCTTTGTTGCCTGGGATGTGTTTGATCACGTAAAAGCCCTTAATCAGTTTGAGTTAATTGAAAACACTATTGATGAGCGTTACAGCGTACACGTAACTCAGGTAAAGAAAATATGCAAAGGGTCAGTCATTAGTGATCCACTAAAAATACTTGATCTTTGGTTAAATGCTTTAAGGTGCGCGGAAAGACATCGCTTCGAAGATGCAACGGCCAGGGCATAGAATAATCGAGTGGTGTGGTCAGTGGTTCTTACGGAACATGCAGGGATTAATACAGAGGCTGTGCCTATATCAATAATTCCAGAATCTGTTCAGGTGTCTTATGGAGAAGGGGCAGAGACTGCCATCTACAAACCAGTTTTGGACCAGCAATAGAGATAAAGTCAAAGAGTTACTAAGTATTCGCAATAATTCCCTGTTAGCTCATGGTTACAGCCCCATCACAAATGATCAATGGGTTTTAATTAGCAAATTTTTTGAAGGTGTACTCATGCCTTATCTTTTACAGCAGTTTAGCAAGTTCAAAATAGACGCGCTTCCGGCACAGTTGCCGAGAGAGTGGATAGACGATCTGCAGAACAACTGTAACAAGTGAATATGGCTTTCATTTCGAAATAAAATGTGGGTGGGGTAATTCTCCCTCCAGCTGCTGAATAAAGAGGTGGGGAAAATGGCGAAGAAAAGAGGATCAAAAAAAGAATGGCTGTCACGCGGTAGAAATGAAAAGGAATTACAAGCTCGCTCAGCTCATAAGCCTGCAAGAAGAGCTTCTACAAATGTACAAAGAAATGCTGTGCAGGAAACGCCCTGGAAACCACCAAAGAATAAGGGCAAAGTACTCAGTTTGAGTGAAGCGCGAGGGTATACATCTGCGCTGGGTTGCGAGCTAAGATATACTGACGGTCAGTATGTTTTGCATATCGGTTCTGATACTTTAAGTCATCCTAGTCTGGAGTCCGTATTCAATCAGCTAGCAGTGCTTGCGAAAGAGGAGGTTCATTAGTTTTTCGATCTCGTTGTCTAGCTTTCCCAGCCATGAAAGGAATAAGGTGCAACTGGTGTTGTAGGGCAAAAGGTAAAATGAACGGATTTACAGTGACGCGAGGTGTGCATTGTTCTAAATAGTCACAATAGCACGCTGGCCTTTTGTTTCTGCAGTTCAATCGGTTAACATACGGTCTGCAATTGGTCACATTTATATAGGTAAGGTCAGTTTTGTCAGATCAATTTTTTGAACGGCCGATAATAAACTCCCCCTATGACTACCCAGCTAAACACTGGGAGCTTGATGATTCAGGTCAGCCGACGCAGCAACTTTTAGATAGCAGACGTAGCGTCGACTTTGTAACCCCTATACCCAAACCAAAACGTCGCGGCCAGGGGCAAACTGCAGAGTTAGATCTGGGTAATAGCGTAGGCGATAGCGACCAGCGTTACCACTCCGGCATTATCAGCGGGGTACGAGCGCAAGTAGATCTCTGGCGCACTTCAGATGAAAAGAACTGGCGCGTCACTCCTGAAACAGCGCGACTATTAAAGTATTGGCGCCACCATAAATTCAGCAGTATTCGGCCTTTCTTCTGTCAGGTAGAAGCGGTTGAAACTGCGATCTGGTTAACTGAGGTCGCACCAACGACAGGAGCGCGGGGCAAGAATTATCTTGAACACCTTGCAGATGCCAACAATAACGCCAACCCGGGTTTAGACCGGCTGGCGCTAAAACTCGCCACCGGCGCGGGTAAGACCACAGTCATGGCCATGATAATAGCCTGGCAAACCATCAATGCGGTCCGCCGCCCCAACAGCAAGCGCTTCACTCGCGGTTTTCTGATCATCGCACCCGGACTGACAATCAAAGACCGCCTGCGCGTACTGCAACCCAACGATCCAGACAGCTACTATAAAACCCGCGAACTAGTGCCCGGCGATATGCTGCCAGACATCGACCGCGCCAAAATCGTCATCACCAATTACCATGCCTTCAAGCTGCGTGAGAAAATGGAATTGTCCAAGGGTGGCAGGCAACTGCTGCAAGGCCGTGGTGACCCTCTGCAAACCATCGAAACGGAGGGGCAGATGCTGCAGCGCGTGCTGCCGGATCTCATGGGCTTGAAAAACCTCATGGTGCTAAATGACGAGGCACACCATTGCTATCGTGAAAAGCCTCCTGAAGAGAGTGATGAAGAAACTCTAAAAGGCGATGACAGAAAAACCGCTGAAAAAAATGCAGAGGCTGCCCGACTGTGGATTAACGGTATCGAGGCGATCAACCGTAAGCTTGGTGTGGCGCGGGTGATGGATTTGTCTGCCACACCGTTTTTCCTGAGTGGTTCAGGTTATGCAGAGGGGACACTGTTCCCGTGGACCATGTGTGATTTCTCGCTAATGGATGCAATTGAGTGTGGCATCGTTAAGCTGCCCCGAGTACCTGTTGCGGATAACTTGCCCAGTGGTCACGATATGCCAATGTTGCGTAATTTGTGGGCGCATATTGGCAAGGCAATGCCGAAGAAAGGGCGCGGGGCTGGTGGTGTTATAGATCCATTGGATTTACCACCACTTTTGCAAACCGCGCTTCAGGCATTGTACGGTCACTACGAGAAAACCTTTCATCTTTGGAAGGACGCCAGTATCACAGAGCCACCTTGTTTTATCGTTGTTTGTAACAACACTTCAACTTCAAAACTAGTGTATGACTATATCTCAGGCTATCTGCGAGAGCAGGAAGACGGGTCAACTATTCCGCAGTTTGGTGCGCTGAACTATTTCGCAACCACGACGAACATGGCAATGCCCTGGCGCGCCCCAACACACTGCTAATCGATAGCGAACAGCTTGAATCCGGTGAAGCGCTGGATAAAAACTTTCGCAGCATGGCCGGTGACGAAATAGACCAGTTCCGCCGTGAAATTATAGAACGCTCCGGCAACATCAAAGACGGCGAGAACATCAGTGATCAGGATCTGCTTCGCGAGGTCATGAACACCGTCGGTAAGAAAGACCGGCTTGGCGAATCTATTCGCTGCGTGGTGTCAGTATCCATGCTTACCGAAGGGTGGGACGCCAACACCGTCACTCACGTACTTGGCGTGCGAGCCTTTGGCACACAGCTATTATGTGAACAGGTGATAGGCCGTGGTCTGCGTCGCCAGTCCTATGAGCTCAACGAGCAAGGCCTGTTCAACGTAGAGTATGCAGACGTACTGGGCATCCCGTTCGACTTTACTGCAAAGCCCGTAGTATCCACACCACAACCACCCAGAGAAACCGTCACAGTCAAAGCCGTATCCCCAGAGCGTGATGCACTGGAGATTCGTTTCCCACGTGTTAAAGGTTACCGGGTAGAACTCCCTGAAGAGAAACTACAGGCAACCTTTACTAAAGATTCAAAGTTAACACTAACCCCCGAACTGGTTGGCCCGTCGATCACTACAAACTCCGGTATCATCGGTGAGGGAATCGACTTGAATCTGGTGCACACTGGTGACATGCGCAAGTCCACTGTGCTGTACAACCTGACGCAACGCCTGCTCTACAGTAAGTGGCGTGATCCCGGTGAAGAGCCCAAAATGCACTTGTTTGGTCAGCTAAAACGCATTACCAATCAATGGATGAAAGAGTGCCTTGAATGCAAAGGTGGTACTTATCCCGCACAGCTGATGTACCAGCAGCTGGCAGATATGGCCTGTGAAAGAATTACTGTCGCCATCACCAAAAAGATGCAGGATGAAAGCAACATCAAAGCAATGCTCGATCCCTACAATTCCACAGGTTCATCTCGCTTTGTTAACTTCAATACCAGCAAGACAGACCGCTGGGAGTCCGCCGCAGACAAATCACACGTTAACTGGGTAATTCTGGACAGCGGTTGGGAGGGCGAGTTGTGCCGCGTGCTGGAAAGCCACAACAAGGTCTGCGCCTATGTGAAAAACCACAGTCTGGGCCTTGAAGTGCCTTATCGCTACGGCTCAGACGTGCGCACTTATTTTCCGGATTTTATCGTACACATAGACGATGGCCAGGAAGACCCGTTGCAGCTGATCATTGAAGTCAAAGACAAGAGCGCCACGATGGATACCTATTGGGTGCCCGGTGTAAATAACCTTAAAGCCTACGGGCGCTGGGCGTTCGCAGAGTTTGGTGATGTGTTTGAGATGGAAGATAACCTTGAACAGGCCACTACCAAAGAGTTCGACAAAGTGTTGGCCGGTGTCTTGTCACAACAGACTGACGCTACCTAATAAATGTACAGCACGTGCTGTACAAGCATCACCAGTTATAAGTATTTCTAACAAATCCAATACCGGTTGCCATTCAACAGGCACAAGAGATAAACAGAGCAATGGCAAAGAAACGCGCAGCAAAAAAAGCCACCAAAAAATCTTAAATGAGGTGATCGGTTACTAAGCTTTTGAAAAATTCTTTTCCAGATACACAATTCATACTAACCACTCATGACCGTCTTTGGGCTCAACAAATGAAAACTGCAAAACTAGTGAGTACGAAAAACAGGTCACTAAGA
>CALDTK010000323.1 GCA_937924035.1 uncultured Saprospiraceae bacterium
GAATCTTGCCCGCAGCGCGGTCTGCTTTAGTGGCCTTTTTGCCAGTAGCTGTGCGGGGGTCTCCGCTAAGTTGGAAAGTATTCATCGCCGGCGAATTTTCAATCGGAGCGCAAATGTAAGACTTTTTCAGTCTGCTAGGCGTAGGTTTTTGTAAATACTACAAAGTAGGTTTTGGCGCAAGCACACACACCTTAAAATCTAGGCTTCTTTCGGACTTAAATCTCCATTTCATACCTTAGGTCTGATGTTTGCCGTTATCAAGGCAACAGATTCAGATATGCGCTTCTTTTTTCTCACTCTTCTAGCTTCAATGCTACTCTTTTCCTGCGAAAAGCAGCCCGTTTTTTCAAGTGATGTTGAACCTGAACCACCAGTAGCTTCGAAATCATACGAAAACGTAGATGAAATCCTCTGGCCGTACTATGAGCGATACGAAAGTGAAGCAGCAGCACGAGGAATCGATGTCGATCTCTCTGAGGTACATGGATTCCTAGTGAGCATTGGTGGTAACGGAGTTGCGGGAGACTGCACCTTCGATGAACTTAATCCAAATCGCGTTCGCATTGACCTCGAAACTTGGAATCAAGTGGGTGAAAATTTGAAAGAGTACATTGTATTCCACGAATTAGGGCACTGTGAAAGAATTCGTGCGCATCGAGAAGATGAGGATGCTGATGGAGTTTGTATCAGCATGATGGCGAGTGGCGTTGGAGGATGCAGAGAGAACTATAACCAGACGACCAGAGAGGCTCACTTGGATGAGCTATTCGACGAGCAGTTCTACGGAGATTGGCAATAACTAAAGCCTCGGAGCTTTAGTTTTCCTTCGCACCTTTGTAGCATGGACACGCTGCTAAAAGCCAAACACTGGCAAATTTTTCTTTTCGCTTTTGGGATTCCTTGGCTGCTCATGTTTGTGATCATGGGCTTCGGTTTTGCCGATTTCTTTTCCATGATAAGGGTCAACCCTGAACCGAGAGATGCGGCGATCATCATGTCCGACTTCATGTCTAAGATGATGATAGGCGTATTGCCCCTTGCGTTGCTGAGTGTACTCGTTAACTATGGCTGGATGTATGCGGTTAACAACCGTATATCCCCTATGGCCCCAGATGTGTATAAGCCCAACATGCAATTGGTCTCTTTGGCTATTATTTTAATGGTCGTTTTCAATATTTTGAATACGGTACTCACCGGCTACATGTATTCAACAGGATTTGAAGAGATGTTAACCTTTGAAAGCGACCCTTCTGACCTCAGAAATTTCGGGTCTTCATTCATGATAATGTACGTGGTAAGCATATTTTCCACCCTAGCAAACCTTGGTCTTTCAGTGTATGTATGCTACCAGCTTTCTAGGGCTTTGAAAGGAGCCGAACTGCAGCGTCACCTAAGGTCTGACGATACCATCGGGCCCTTTTTCGCATTTTTCTTCCTCTTCATTGGTATCTGGTTCATGCAACCAATTGTCAACGAGTTGTATGAAAAAGGTCCAGGTGGTGGCAATACCCTGGATAATTCACTTGTGCTCGATTAGATATCTTCTTTCGCCTTTTCTGTCCCCTCCCCTATTTCCGAACTTTCTCCTTCGTACTCGGTGCTTACGACATGCGCATTGTAGCCCTTCTCTCGTAACCATTTAGAAAAAACCGCAGTATATCCGTGCGTAACGAAGACATTTTCACATCCTGTTGCTTCAATGGCGGTGTTGAGTGCCGCCCAATCACAGTGATCACTCAGCACAAAGCCTCGATCAACTGCTCTGCGCCGACGAGCACCTCGTAAAGCCATCCAACCAGAGGCAATTCCGGTGCTCGCATCCTTAAATTTCTTGGACCACGGCCCGTTGATTGCCCCCGGTGGAGCTATCACAAGATTTCCAGGATAGTCTTTCTTATCAATTTCCTTGGTGACTTGAATGGTTTCCGGTAGGTCAACTCCTTCTTCTTTCAGCACCTCATTCATGTTGGCTATCGCACCATGCGTATAGATTTTACCAATGTTCGTGTCAAGATTAGCAATTATGCGCTGTGCTTTTCCAAGAGAGTAGCCTGTCAAGAGCGTGGTTTTGCCTTGAGCAGCATTTTCGCGCCACCAATCATTGATTTCGTCCATTACCTCAGTCTGTGGTCGCCATCGATATATAGGAAGACCAAAAGTTGTTTCCGTGATGAAACTGTGGCACTTTACAAGTTCGTATGGCTCTGAAATGCCGTCATTCTGTAGCTTATAATCTCCAGTAAAACACCAAACTTCTCCTTTGTATTCGCAACGAATCTGGGCAGAGCCAATGATATGGCCTGCCGGGTGGAAGCTAAACTTGACGCCATTTATCGTTTTGCTTTCGCCAAAACCTATTCCTTCCGCATTGATGTCACCTAAGCGATGTAACATAATCGCCTTTGTGCGATGTGTCGACAAATAGAATTGATGTCCCCAACGTGCATGGTCAGAATGCCCGTGCGAGATCAAAGCTCTTTTTACTGGACGCCATGGATCAAGATAGACGTCGGCTTGCGGGCAGTAGATTCCGCGTTCGGTAAAGGTGAGTAGGGCCATGATATGGATACAAAGTAGCACTCCTCAGTGTTCAATGTAGAGAATTGAAATCTGGTCGATAATCATTATCGCCTTGATGTTTACCTTTAGTGTAATTTAAATAGGAACATGCATCATTTATACATCCTAATACTACTCGTACTGGTCAGTACAACTTCATTGCTTTACGGTCAGCGTGAAATTACCATGGTTCAAATAGCTGAAGCACACGCAGATTGCGCCCTTGATTTAGGGGTTCTAACTCCTGACGGAGGAGTAGTCCTAGCTGGAATGGAAAATACGTTTACAAATGGGGAATACAAAGATATTATAAGCATCAGAGGCTTTGCTAATACTGGGACACAGGTCTGGGAATTTACACCAAATTTATCTGGAGATGATTTCGAAATATCTGACATAGCAGGTTATCCAACAGGAGTTTCAGTATTACTGACTTCTGGAAATAGGCGAGATCAAAAGATCTTTCGCTTAAATTATCTTGGCCAAGTTGAATCAACAACTATTCTTCCCGATCAAGCTGAATTTAGTTCCAGTGTTGTTCGACAAAAAGGCTTTGACAGTAATGATCATTTCGATTTAGTCATCGGAACACCATCACGTATTGCATTTGATTCACTCGTTCTTTATCTCTTCACTTCCGAGGGAGATTTAGTCAACGCTTCGAGCTTAGATAGTTTAGGTTATGGACTAGAAGATGTTTACATCATCAATAACCAGACTGCCTTATTATTTTATGAACATGGATTTCGTACAATCGAGCTACCCACACTTGAGACAATAACAAAGTATTCTTACGAAGAGTTTGGTGTTGAAAATCCTCGTAGTCTTAATGCTGCAAAGTATAAAAATGGAATTTTCGCTATACTAGAATCTAACACAAGCGACAGTTTATTCCTAGGGAAATTTGATGTAATTAGTGGCAGTTTAACAAAAAACGGAAACCTAAACTTTGCATCTTCTTTTGCGAGACATCTTCAAGTTTTGGAGCCAAATCGCCTAGGCATTTTTTCAAGGAGCGGAGGAGCTAGTATTACAAGAAGCGAGACTTACGATACTCTCGGCAACCTCATCTCCATCAACTCAACAACTCCAATCCCCGGAAACATTATAAATAGCTACGCCGAAGGTTTCCCCGGTGCTCCTAGTGTGGCTTATTCCATTCTATCACAATCTAGTCAGTACGGGAAATTAAGATTTACAAACTCAGTCTTCTCTAATTCCAGAAATGGGGTATGTGGTTTTTATGACCCCAATCAACCACCACCCCAGCCATTTATAGATGTTGTTAAAACTAGGACGGGTGCTTATCTCATGTCTACACATACTTCGGAAGACATCTTAAAATACGATCCTGATAGAGGGCTTTCTAAAATTATTGACCTACCTGATCCTTCTGATGTAACACCTCAAAATTTCATCACCTTAGACGAATATGGTTCTCGGTTCGGATCCATTAGCATATTAAACGACATAATCCCTCAAATAAAATACAGCGTAATAAATGAGGACGGTGATATATTAATCGACACGATTTTGAATGGCTATTTTTCAAAGATAAAACCAGGCTACAAATTTCTCAATAAAAATAGTTCCATCCTCTTACGAATAGGGAGTACATCTGATTTCACAATGTACTCAATAGACCAAAGCGGTACGATCATATCTATTGAAGACTTATCTATCCTCCCTAATATTTCTCCTGCAACATCACGAAGTGAAATCAAAGACTGGTCATTTGGCCCCAACGGCGAATTAGCCCTAATTTCATATTTAATTGGGAATTCTAACAATGAAAATCACCATGAACTCCAAATATACACAGCGGATAGATCTAGTATCACAGGATTAATGATCGATGATCGATTTGGTGAAAACATTTCGAATCTTCATTTTAATTCTCAAGGAAAGCTCATCTGCTCATTTAGTGATCGCAACGCAGTACAGACTATCCGAATTTACAATACACCCCTTTTCGACATTCAAGACTATCAAGACATCCAAAACTTACCGAACTACACGCTCACCCCAGTCGCATTTGAAGAGGAAGATTTACTTAAAGTCAAACTTGAATCTAGGGGTTCGCAACTCCGCACAGGCTACGGGACACTCAATATCCAAACAGGAGAGATAACAGACTCAATTACGTTTGCCCCCCCACTAGGACACACCATTGGTTACGGAGAAACCTTCCAAAATGGATATGCTATTGGACTTTTATACGGTCCTAGCTATTCCTCAAACGTCCTCGCCTACCTTCAAGAAGGCCCAACGAATACTCAAGAACCTCAACCATCTCATTCCACTCTCACTGTCCAAAACCCGATCAATAACGAAATCAGGTTCGAAATCAATGAAGAAGTTCAGCGGACAGCACTTCTAGATTTACTTGGTCGTCCAATTGCACATCTTGAGGCCGCAAACCTTGGTGATTTAGTATATGTAGCCGAACTGGACAAAAACATTCCAGCGGGGTCCTACATCCTTGTTGTTAATTGGCATTCCCAACTAGTTATCAAGGCGAAGTAGATCGCTCTTTGCTGAGAGATTACACAATTCCTATATGCTTTCGGTCGACACCGAAACGGTCGAACCACATCGTGCAACGATAGGACCTTAACACGCGTTTCGTGGAGAGGAGAATCATTGAGCTACTAACGTAGCTTGAAAACTGCCCCGTTCCACCCACTCGGCCCAGTACTTGTAGTAAAAAAGAGAGGCCTAAGGAATACTATCTAGCGAATTTTCGCTAAAAAGTATATCTTTACAGCGAATTTTCGCTAGATCGCAATAAGCAACACACTCAGTCATGACTAAGCTTCCTGAAACAACTTTCCAAGAAGGCATCTCTAAAGGAGGTGAATTTCTCATTCGTCAAAGCGGGCCCGCTGAAATTTTCATCCCTGAAGAGGCGAATGAAGAACAGCTCATGGTACGCCAAATGGTGAAAGACTTTATCGATCAAGAGATTCGTCCAAATTTTGCTAAAATTGAGAAACAGGAGCCTGGGGTGACTGTCAGTATTCTTGAAAAAATAGCTGAATTAGGTCTACTGGGTACGCACATGCCCGAAGAACTCGGCGGAATGGCTTTGGATACCAATACCAATACCTTTATCTGCGAAGACCTTGGGCCAGCTGGCTCATTTACCACCAGCTTTGCAGCTCACACTGGCATCGGAATGCTTCCTATCCTGTACTATGGAACACAAGAGCAAAAGCAAAAATTCCTACCACGTCTTATCAGCGGTGAGTCAAAAGCTTCTTACTGCCTCACAGAGCCTAGCTCTGGTAGCGATGCACTGTCTGCAAAAACCACTGCAGTCCTCAATGGTGACGGTACGAAGTACATCGTCAACGGACAAAAGATGTGGATCACCAATGCTGGATTCGCTGACATTTTCATACTCTTTGCTAAGATTGACGGTGAAAAATTCACTGGCTTTATCGTAGAGCAAGGAACGCCTGGACTTACGCTAGGTGCCGAGGAGGACAAGCTTGGAATCAAAGGTTCCTCTACTCGCCAGGTATACTTCGAGAACATGGAGATTCCTGTCGACAATGTTCTTGGTGAAGTCGGTAAAGGTCACCTCATCGCCTTCAATGTCCTCAACATTGGCCGTTTCAAGCTAGGTGCACTCACTCTTGGAGGAGCTAAGAAAGTTGCTGACACAGCAATCAAGTATGCTAATGAGCGTCACCAATTCAAAGTGCCGATCGGTAGCTTCGGTGCAATCAAATACAAAATCTCGGAGCAGGTTGTGCGTCTTTTCGCAACGGAGAGTGCACAGTATCGCGTTTCTAACCTTATCCAGCTCCGCAACAAAGCCCTTATGGCTGAGGGCAAAAGCTTCGAAGAATCAAAGCGAGCATCTGCTGAAGAGTACGCGATTGAGTGTTCTATTCTAAAGGTTACAGGATCAGAGGCCCTAGACTATGTAGTCGACGAAACGGTTCAAATTCACGGTGGCATGGGCTATTCTGAAGAAGGTACTGTTGCTCGTGCATTCCGTGATGCACGTATCAATCGAATCTTCGAAGGAACCAACGAGATCAACCGCCTACTGATGGTCGATCAACTTTTGAGACGCGCTATGAAAGGCGAGCTTGATATCGTTAGTCCAGCGTGGGCAGTTCAAAAAGAACTCACGAGTATGCCTAGTTTTGACAAGCCTGAAGGTGACTATGCCCTCGAAACAAAAGCTGTAGCTGACTTCAAGAAAATCATCCTGATGGTTGCAGGAGCGGCTGCAAAAGACCAGATGGACGGCAAACTTAACATGAAAGAAGAGCAGATGTTAGTCATGAATGTCGCAGACATGATGATCGATGCGTATCTCGTTGAGTCTACATTGCTACGGGTGCTTAAGCTCAAAGCAATCTCAACTAAAACACAAGAGCAGGATTTTTACAATGCAATCTTAAGAGTGTTGACTTGTGATGCGCAAGCTCGCATTGCCAAGTCCGCTTCAGATGCGCTCGCTTCTTTTGCAGAGGGTGACGTGTACAAAGCGCTTTCAATGGGAGTTAAGCGATTTACGAAATACCCTACACCTAACGTGCGTAATGACCGTCGCATGATTGCTGAAGTTCAACTCTCGGCAAATGCATATTCAGCATAAGCGTTAGTAAACCTCAACTTCACGAGTAACCAAGGGCCATCCGGAAACGGGTGGCCCTTAGTTTTTTACCTAAAAAAATCTTTTTTCAAGGAATTTGCCTTAAAACTTTCAGGCCACGAACTAAAATCTTGAAAAAAGCGTAGTTACTATATAGCGAGGCTAAAGCCTCGTTGAAGAATCATAACTAGTGAGAGTATGGAAGGCAGTTCCGCAATGCGGAATTGCCTTACTTTTTGCCTAGTCTAGCTGTCTCAAAATAGCTAATTTCGTCGCTGTGATCATCGATTCTTTCAGCCCAGTACTGCCCAATACTGCACTTGTTGCTTCAGCCGACGCATTCTTTAGTGTTGTAAAACATGACTACCTCAATTATCGAAAACGCGGGATGTTTCTTGAACATCCAGAGAAGTGCATGTTGGTCTATCGGTTGCGTGAAAACGATTCAACCTACCTAGGATTGATTACAGGTTTGCCTGGAGAGCAATACACTTCAGGCAAGATTAAAAAACACGAAGGCACCCTCGCTGCTTCGGAACAACAGCAACTTCAGTTGCTGGTTTTGCGAGAAGCAGTTGTAAAACCAGTACTACTAACCTATCCAGCCGTGTCTTCGATCGATGAAAAATTGCAAGAGGTAGTGGATACTCAATCACCGTTTCTCTCGATTGAAGATGGAGAATCCATCTGTCATGAACTCTTCGAAATAAATCAAGGGAGTGAAGCTGAAGAATTTTTCAAATCAGCTTTCGCCAAAACCGTCGATGCACTATACATCGCCGATGGCCACCACCGTTGCTCCACATTAGCTCTTTATAACCGAGAACAGAAAGCGAAAGGAGAAATGGAGATACCACTACTCGCTGCGCTTTTCTCAAGCAAAGAAGTAAACGTTCAAGCCTTTCATCGCTCCATTCACTTACCTGTAGATCTCAGTCCCTTAGCACTCATTGCCAAGCTATCTGATCTCTGTGAAATCACTCCGCTATCGGAGCCTCAGCTTCCCCAAGCACGCCATGAAATGACTCTACTGGTTGGTGATGAAAGCTTCTCTTTAAAATGGAGGGAGAAGGTTTTCGCAGCACGAGAATCAAGTGATAATCCAAAGGACAAAATCGCGCTCGATGCAGGTCTTTTTAACGAACTGATCGCCGCGCCAATTTTCGGAATTGCTGACGTCCGCACCGATGAGCGAATCAGTTACATCCCTGGAAATAAAGGTTTGCGAGGTATGCTCGATCGTGTTCAACGCCGCACAGATCGCGTAGGATTCATGTTGTACGGCATCGAAGCAGAAGACCTCTTTGACATTGTAGATGCGGGGTTGATTATGCCTCCTAAAAGCACCTGGTTTGAACCAAGATTGCGGAATGGCCTCGTTGTTTTAGAGGTTTAATTCAGAAAAAGTTTGACGACCACCCTCTTAAAAGGCCGTTCGTTGCTCGCTGAAAGGACACTTTGATACGAGACCAGTTGTAGACGTAGCCCTGTGAGAAGATCGGACTAAGGAATTGAACCGTACTATTGTCTTCAGGGCTTGCTCGAATCCCACTTCCTACATTATTCTATCCAACATGACCACCTACACCGCAGACCTAATTTTCCCCGCAGATCAAGCCCCAATACCAAATGGCTACGTCACTTTTGATGATGACGGGATGGTGATCGATATAGGGCAGGTTTTGCCGAAAGGTGTTGAAGTAGAAACCCATAAAGGAGCGCTGGTTGCAGGGTTTATCAATACGCATTGCCACCTTGAGCTTTCACACATGATAGGTCGTGTTGACACTGGCACGGGGCTTCTTCCTTTCTTGAAAGGTGTGGTATCTCTACGTCAAGTCGACCCTGCAGATATTGCCAAAGCTATTGAGAATGCTGATGCGTATATGTGGGAGGCAGGCATACAAGCAGTAGGCGACATCTCAAATACTGCCGACACTGCTAAGGTCAAGTCCAGCAGCCCTATCACCTATTTCACCTTCGTGGAGGCATTTGATTTCCTTCAAGGAGGAGCCATGGCAAAAGAGGTTTTCGCGAAAGCTGAAGCGACCTACAACGCACAGCCAGAACCCAAAAGATATGTGCCACACGCACCCTACACGGTTAGTCCAGAGCTCTATTCTATGATTAGAGAAGCAAACCCGAGTGGAGGAACAGTTAGTATTCATAACCAAGAAACTCCTGCCGAAAACGAATTTTTCGAATCGAAGTCAGGAGGCTTCATTGATTTTTACAGCGATTTTGGGTTCAACATTGAGCATTTTAAAGCTTCCGCCAAAACAAGTCTTGCGACTACTCTACCCCACCTAAACCCAGACCATCGCGTATTATTTGTACATAATACCCTCACGACTGGCGAAGACATGCAATTGGCGCAGAACTGGAGTGACAAGGTGTATTGGGCTACCTGTCCAAACGCAAATCTTTACATTGAAAATCGCCTCCCTCGATATGCTGATTTTATCGAACAGGGAGCACGTATGACCATAGGAACTGACAGCCTGACCAGTAATTGGCAACTAAGCGTTTTGGAGGAAATGAAGACCATTCAACGCCTGCAACGCTATGTGGATACAGCTACTCTAATCCGATGGGCCACACTCAATGGCGCTGAGGCACTTGGGCTTGAAAAAAGCCTCGGAAGCCTCACTGTTGGCAAACGTCCAGGACTAGTCCTTCTAGAAGGATTTGACGCAGAAGGGCGATTTACCCCTGAATCAAAAGCTACCCGACTAGTGTGATTGGAATATTATCAAATAGCACGCAGCATATCAATTGACTTTAACGTTGCTGTGTTATGAGGTTGTCCCCAACTCTTATTTTAGGCCAATTACTAGTGCTATTCTTAGTGGGGTGTGAAGCACTTCCTGAAGCGCGTCCAATACCAGACCGTTCGTTTGGGATGGAACCGGTTTACATTGATAGTGTTCAAGGAAGGACCATCAGGACTTTTCCTCCGACGGGAATACTTGACGGGCGGGCATTTGCCGTCTTAGGTGATACGCTTTTCATTGTTGACCAGCTTCGTGGTATTCACATCATTGATAACAGTGACCCGTCTTCACCAATTGGGATATCGTTCATAGATATTCCAGGTTGCACGAGTGTGGCTGTCAACGGAAACTTTCTTTACGCTAATAATCTAGTAGATCTGGTAACGCTCGACATCTCAGACCCTTTAGAGGCAATAGAGGTTGACCGTGAAGCTGATCTATATCCACGTCCTTTAGAATTCCCTGAAGGCTATATCGGCTATTTTGCCTGTTACGATCCATCGCTCGGCTTACTTGCAGGCTGGGAAGAAGGGAATATTAATTCACCTGAATGCTACATAGAATGAAAAACATAAAGACACTAATTTTATTTTCTCTCCTCTTTTCAGTGAGTCTGTTCATAGGATGTGAAGGAGATGCTGACTTTGCGATTCCAGTAAGCAGCGGCTCTAATGGTACAAATAGCTCTTACGCAAGAATGCTTACGGTAGGGGACTTTATTTATGCTGTCAACCTCAATGAAATTGTCACGTTTGATGCAACAGATCCGTCTGATCCAACTGAAATAGATCGCCAAGATATTGGGACTGGGATAGAGACTATTTTCCATCACGAAGGAATACTCCTCGTAGGTTCGAGTGAAGGAACTTTCACGTATACAATTGAGGCCACAGGAATACCTCGCAGAAGAGGCCAATTTGACTACAATACATTGTCACTTCCAGTATTGCCATGTGATCCAGTTGTTGCATCTGGCGACGTTGCATACGCAACCTTGTATACTAGAGCCGAGGTTGAAGGTTCTTGCGCGCGTGAGCAAGTCGTTAACTTGCTCGTCGTGATGGATATCACTGATTTAGAAAACCCCTCTCTCATCACAACGGTAGAAACTTGGAGTCCTAGAGGATTGGCAGTTGAGGATGATTTACTTTTTGTCTGCAATGAGTTTGGTGGATTAACTGTATTTGATGTGAGCGACCCGAGTAGACCGAGAACGATTAGCCAACTGAGAGATATAGTGGCTTATGATGTTATCGTCAAAGACGACATATTGATCGTAGTTGGAGGAACGGAGCTTATACAATATGACTACTCAAATCCACTTGAGTTGGTCCGTCTTTCGACCATTCAGATGACATGATTCGAAATCTACCCTCTCAGATATGCTTGTTGCTTCTGTTGAGTTGTGCTTTCACCTTTTCGGTGCAGGGGCAACCAGATACCATCTACATCGATGGTCCGACAAGAGTAACATCGCGTCAATCTAAAAGAGAAATAAAAGATAGAAGAAGGTACGTACGGCAGTTAGAGGACGCCGACGTCGACGTGACGCAAGCAATACTTTTTGAGCCAGGAAGATTGGCTGCCGTACGCTTCCCCGCCATGACATTTGCTTATCATAGATATTTGGGAAGGAACTTCTCAGCAGTTGGCTCACTTGGTATTCCAATTAATAAGGTTGATGTTTATCAAGAACTATCCGGGCCGATGTCAGGATTAGAAGTGCGTCTGGGAGGAAAAGTATTCCTTTCGGACAGAAAAGGACTAAGATGTTACTTTTCGCTAGATGGCTGGATGTTAAATCATCCAGTAAAAGCAAACGCTTTTGTGCGAGAACCCGACTTGCCAACTTTTAGGGTAAGAGAACTAAAGCTAAATCGAAAGAGACAAATGCTCGTCCCGGCTTTTGGATTCCAGTCTATTGAATTAAATGGATTTATCATCGATTTACAGTTAGGTATAATTGCTGGGCGTAGAGGGGTTTTCTCTGAAGATGAGGTGACTTACCTGAGCACAAGTGATGAAGCTTTCTTCAATACGGCTCGCACCGATCAAAACCAGTGGAACTTCTTTACCGACTTTAGAATAGGCTTTTCAATCGGATACGCTTTCTAATGCATGCTGCCTACGCAAGCTAAATTGAGAGGTCTTCTCTCTAAAGCTTAAGACAAAAAACGTAGATAGATATTGCTTGTCAATCTCAATGGCGTACTTTGGGGCCGTCCTTAGCGTACTTTGTACAATAAGTAAGGTCATCAACGCTCCAAACTTGCTTATGAAAACTCGAATTCAACCCAATACAAAGATTGTAGCTACAGTTGGGCCTGCATGCAGCAGCTCTGAAATGCTGCGCGGTCTAATGATTGAAGGTGTAGATATTTTCCGTCTCAACTTCTCTCATGGTACACACGAGGATCATGCACAGACGATTCAGCGTATCGACGAACTCAATAGAGAACGAGGAACGCATGTCGGCATTCTCGCAGACTTACAAGGGCCGAAGCTTCGTGTGGGAAAAATGCAGAACGATGGACTTGAGCTCAATGAAGGAGATGTAGTCACTTTCACAAATGAGAAGCGTATTGGTGACATGGACGGTGTCTACATGAGCTATCCGCAGTTTGCGCAAGATGTATCGGTAGGAGAGCGTGTCTTGATAGATGACGGTAAGCTAGTTTTTGAGGTAGTTGCTACCGATGGCAAGAGTAAGGTTCAGCTGAAGACACTTTTTGGAGGAATTCTTAAAAACAACAAAGGCGTCAACCTTCCAAACACAAAAATTTCACTACCGAGCCTTACCGAAAAAGACCTCAAGGATCTAAACTACATTCTTGACAATCACCCTGAAGTAAATTGGATCGCCCTTAGTTTTGTTCGTTCGGCAAAGGATGTGAAAGAGCTAAAAGCACGAATAGAAGCGGCAGGACATAAAGCTAAAGTGATCTCTAAGATTGAGAAACCCGAAGCTGTAGAGCGTATCGATAAGATTATCAAAGCTTCAAACGCAGTAATGGTTGCTCGCGGTGACCTCGGCATTGAAATCCCGATGGAACAACTTCCAATCGTTCAGAAAATGATCGTTTCCAAGTGTATCCAAAGAGCACGTCCAGTGATTGTGGCAACACAAATGATGGACTCAATGATCGAAAATCCATCTCCAACACGAGCCGAGATAACGGACGTAGCCAATGCTGTACTCGATGGAACCGATGCCGTAATGCTATCTGGTGAAACATCAGTTGGGCGTCACCCTATCAAGGTGGTAGAGGCGATGAATAAAATCATCGAACAGGCTGAAAAAGCGTACGACTTTAATGGTCGCCGCCCGAAGCCAAACCAAAAGAGTAGCAATTTCCAGTCGGATGTTATCTGTATTAACGCTGCGAAAGTTGCTGTTGATTTAGGTGCAAAAGCTATCTGCGGACTTACTGTTAGTGGATACACTGCCTTTAAAATAAGTAGCTACCGACCAGCGGGAAAGAAAATCTACATTTTCTCCGAGGGCAATCACATCTTAGGAACCCTTAACCTTGTATGGGGCGTGAGAGGCTATCGGTATGATAAGTTTACGAGTACCGACGAGACTATTGAGGATACAACCAACATTCTGAAGGCAAAAGGACTTGTGAAGAAGGATGACCTCATCGTGAATACTGGATCTATGCCACTTCACAGACGTTTCACAACGAATATGCTCAAGGTGACAGCCGTAGAATAGGCTCACTCTTAGACAATAATTAACGGCTGGGACTGTATCAATAGCTCAATGCGCTACGTTGTTGTAAGGCACCTTACCTTACGCCGCTTATCGCTTGAAACACTTGATGAAATTATTCCCGATACCAAGCATTTTTATGTCTAGGCTTGCTCTGCTGCTCTTTGTTGTAGTGGGTCTGACGAATGAGGCTTCCGGACAAGGTACTACCACAACTTCTCAACTTCCTTCGGCGAAAGAGTGGGTAGATTCTACCCTTGCGGGCATGAGCGTGAAGGAGCGAATTGGACAGTTGTTCATTGCAAGGGCGCACAGCGATGGTTCGAATGGAACGCTAAGTGAGTTAAGCAAACTTGTCACGTCACATCATCTTGGCGGGATATGTTTCTTCAGCGGCAATCCGACTGCACAGGTAAAGTGGACGAATTCTCTTCAACGAGCTTCCGCCAAAACTCCTTTACTGATATCTATGGATGCAGAATGGGGAGCTGCCATGCGTTTTAAAGATGAAGCCCCACGTTTTCCGTACAGCATAACTCTTGGTGCAGCTAATGATGCCGAGCTAACACGTAAAATTGGTCGTGAGACGGGAAGAGAATTGCGACGAATGGGAGTGCACATGAGTTTTGCTCCTGTTGCCGACCTCAACAGTAATCCTGATAATCCAGTCATTGGAAGACGCTCATTTGGCGAGAATCCAATTCGTGTAGGCAGACTCTCTCAAGCCTATGCAAGAGGATTAGCGGACTCACGAATTTTGGCCGTTGCGAAGCACTTTCCAGGCCATGGGGATACCAATGTAGATTCTCATGTGGATCTACCGGTGTTGAGTTTTGACGAAAGTCGATTAGACTCTCAAGAATTGGTTCCCTTTCAAATGCTTGCGCAAGATCGAATTGCTGGAATTATGACGGGACACCTAGCTGTACCTGCTCTTGACGGTCGGCCAAATCGATCCGCAAGTTTGAGTGCAGTTCTGACCAAAGGAATCTTACGCGATCGCTGGAATTACGATGGGCTGATTGTTAGTGACGGACTGGACATGGATGGGCTAACGAAGCATTTTTCGTCTGGTGAAATTGCGGTTGAAGCGCTCCTAGCTGGAAATGACATTCTGCTTGTTCACGAGGATATTCCGGCAGCCATAGGAGCTATCCAAAGAGCCTTGATCCAAGGTGTTGTTTCTCAGGAACGTGTCGATGCTAGCGTCCGTCGAATTTTAGCAGCCAAGTTCAAGGTCGGACTAAATTCATGGACTCCGATTAGGGAGGCGGGCATTAAAAGTGAACTTTTTGCTCCAGTAGTTAACGATTTGAACGAACAAGTTTATCGTCGCGCAACCACTGTAGTGCGAGCAAGAACGGCTAGTATTCCAATTCTTCGAACCGACACCACAAAGACAGCCGTACTCAGTATTGGGGCAAAGCCTAATTCTCCTTTTCAGCGCGCGGCGAGTAGATATGCCCCTTCTACGAATTTGAATATTCTTCAACCTTTAAGTACGATCGAACAGAATCGCTGGGTAACGCAGCTTTCCTCTTATGAATTGGTGCTGGTGGGAGTCCACGATATGTCTTGGAGCGCTTCGAAAGACTATGGACTACTCAGTAGCCAGCTTTCAATCCTACGCAGACTAAATCCAAAGACTAAAGTTGTTTTGGTTTTGTTTGGTTCGCCTTATGCATTACGACTCGTCCAAGATTTTGACAACATCGTGGTTAGTTATGAGAACACTTCCTACGCTCAAAAAGCTGCTGCAGAGATTCTCTACGGTGCAATTGCTGGATTTGGCAGTCTACCTGTAAGTGTAGGAAGCACCTTTCCTGTTGGCCTTGTGACACCTACTGCATCGGCGTATAGGCTTAGGTTCTCAAGTCCTGGCAATGCAGGTTTTAGCGAAAGCAAGTTGAGAAAAATCGATAAACTTGCCGAGGAAGCCATCCGTACGAAAGCAACTCCAGGGGGTGTCGTTTTCGCAGCAAAGGATGGAAATGTTGGCTTACTCAAAGCCTATGGTAATCATACCTACAGTAGTAAAAGCCCAAAGGTTGATGAAGAAACCATCTACGACTTGGCGAGCATCACGAAAGTAGCCGCAACCACCTTGTGTATCATGCGTTTGCACGAACAAGGTAAATTGAGTGTGTACGACCGACTAGAAAAGCACTTGCCTTGGACAAAGACAACGAACAAAGGCCCGCTGATTATTCAAGACATCCTTTCGCATCGTGCTAGGCTTAAACCATGGATTCCGTTCTATGAACGAACGATTACTAAAACTTCAAGCGGAAAAAAAGCTTATCTCCCAGGGATTTATTCGAGTGTCCAAAAAGGCGGTTACAATGCTAAAGTGACGGAGCGTTTGTTTATAGCTGATCGCTATCGTGATACGCTATACACACTTATAGGCGAAAGCGAGTTACGAAGTCGTGAAGGATATAGATACTCTGACCTAGGGCTTTATCTATTGGCCGATGTGGTGAAGCAAATCACCGGAATGAGCATAGATGAATATGCTGATAGAGAGTTTTACCGCCCACTCGGACTTCGAACCATGGGATATAATCCGATGGCCCGCTTCGATAAAGATCGTGTCCCTCCAACAGAGGATGACAATTATTTTAGGTTTGGAAGAGTTCAAGGATATGTCCACGATATGGGTGCGGCAATGCTTGGTGGCGTTAGTGGCCATGCAGGACTTTTTTCAGATGCTGTTGATCTAGGAGTTGTTATGCAAATGCTCCTCAACGAAGGCTACTATGGTGGTCGGAGATATTTCAAACCTGAGACAATACGTCTATTTACTACTCGGCACCCCAAGAGTACTCGCCGAGGCTTAGGGTTCGACATGGCCGAACTATCTAGCCGTGGAAGTACCAATATGACTCCACTGGCTTCGGCAAAAACTTTTGGCCACTTAGGCTTTACAGGGACTTGCGCATGGGCAGACCCAGAAACGGGCCTAGTGTTCGTATGGATTACCAATCGAACCTATCCTAAGATGTCCCCTAATAAATTTGGTAAAGAAAATTATCGACCACGCATGCAAGAAGCTGCGTACGAAAGTTTGCTCAGGTAATCGTCTTTAGAGCTTGTCCATGTTCTGACATGCCTCATAAGGAGCTATCTCATGACACAAATGAGTATTGTTGCTCCTGAAGCAAATGCCAAAGCGGGGGCTTGGCAAAGATTTTTTGATCAACTCCTATAGCTACAAGTGCCATATATAAAAGTTATGCATTCAACTTATTAAACCGAAATTCTTTAAGTTACAAACGTTTATCTCAAGTGTCTTACAGCCATTTAGAACGCATTAGCAGTCGGTCTGGCCCATTATTTGGCAATGAGAGGGTGCTATGCTAAACAAATCATTCTATCGAGTCCTCATCGCTTTACTAGTGATCTCACTCGCACCCAGTATTCAGGCCCAAGACATCAGTCACAAACAAGCTGATGACTTCGCCGATTGGCTCGTCGCAGACGGGCAGTTCTCAAAAGCCGCCGGACTTTATGCCGATGCCTTTAAAGAGAAATCACGTAACGTCTACGCCTATAAAGCCGCCGAGCTTTACTTCGCTGTAAAAGACTATTCCAAAGCAGCTAAGTTCTACGAGGCCGTTGCAAAGAACTCAGCAGAGTTCCCAGATGCGCGTCTCAAATATGCACGCTCACTCAAGCAAATGTGCAAGTATGAGGATGCGCTTACACAGTTCAACAACTTTTCTAACGAGTATGTAGCTGAAGATTCAGCAGCCGTTCGTGCTACCGTGAAAATGGATATCGAGGGTACCGAACTTGCAATTGCTGAGCTCGAGCGTGTCGATCCGACTGTATTCGTTGATCGTCTTGGTCAGTCAATCAACGGAATGAAAAACGAAATTGCACCTACGATCAATACAGATGGTAGCATGACTTTCATCTCTGATTTTGATGGAACAATGCGTGTCTACTCAAGTGCGAAGGGACGAAATGGATGGTCGCAAATGAGACCAGCAAAAGACTTCCCCGTTCTTGAAGAAGGTCATATTGGAGGGATAACCTTCGCTTCAGAAAACCGCATCTATGTAAGTATTTGTGATCAGACTCAAAACATGATTCAGCCGACAGCAACTTGTCAGATCAACGTGATCACCCGCATGGGAAATGCTTGGGGTACTCCTAAGCCAGTTAAAGGAAACATCAACGTTGATGGATCTTCATCTTCTCAGCCTTTCGTTTTTGAAGAAGACGGCAAAGAAGTTATGATTTTCACTTCTAACCGTCCTAACGGATATGGAGGAATGGACCTTTGGCGCACAGAGCGTTCAGTTGATTCTGACATTTCGGTTTTCAATACTCCTGTCAACCTAGGAACTTCTGTAAACGGTCCTGGAGATGAGGTTACTCCTTTCTTCAACCAAGAGACACGCGTTCTTTCATACAGCTCAAACGGCGGTGTAACATTGGGTGGATATGATGTCTTTCACTCTACAACAAAAGACAAGCTAAAAAGCTGGACCGCTGGAATAAACCCAGGAACACCAGTTAATTCAACAGCGGATGACTACCACTATATGGAGGTAGTAGGAAGTAGCACTGCGTACTTGTCAAGTAACCGTATGGAAGACATGGAGACTACACACTTCGTGAACGACGATGTGTACCAGGTTACATATGACAACCCTAACGTAACGATTGAGTTTGCTGTTCTTGATGACAAGACTGGAATGCCTGTAAGTGATCCAACGATTAACGTTCAACTCAACCCAGATGGTCGTAAGCTAAAGCCGCTAACAGTGCGTCGCTCTATCGATGGATACTTCGCATTGACACTTCCGGTAGACCGTGATGTGGTTATCGATGTGACTCGTCCGTACTTCGACGATTCGAATACAACACTCTATATCCCACTTGGAGAAAAGGATGGCTATGAAATCAAGCCTTTCCGCTTAGAGCGTACGAGAGTTGGAAAGGATGACATTCTAGTCGTTTCTCGCTCAGAGAAAGTAGACAATCCAACAGCAATTAAGCGGGAAATTATGACCGCATCAGGTGAAAAAGAGGGGAACTAAATAGTAAAACCTCAGCCCTAACTTTAAGAGTCCACTCGCCTAGCGAGTGGGCTTTTTTTATTGGAATTTTAGAGTCAATTGCGAAAGAGACGATCGCAAAAAACCTATTCTAGAAGTTCCAATGAATAATCTCAAACAGACTCCTATTCCTCTTCCCGATAGCTTCCGCGCTCTCTAAATCGAGGTCGATCTCTACGATCACGGTCACCACCGCGCTCTCTTCTTTCGCGTCGACGTGAATCGTCTTCATCATAACGCATGATGATCTTTTTGACGAGACGGTGCCTTACCACATCATCAGTGGTGAGACGAATCATGTCAATGCCATCAATGTTGGGTAGAATCTCTATCGCATGGCGAAGCCCTGACTTCTGAGAATAAGGAAGATCGACTTGTGACAGATCACCTGTGATAATACACTTCGCTGTTGGTCCGAGACGCGTTAAGAACATCTTCAACTGCATGGTTGTACAGTTTTGTGCTTCATCCAAAATGATGAATGCATTATCGAGCGTCCGCCCACGCATAAAAGCCAGCGGAGCCACTTCGATCGTTCGATTGGACATGTACTCATCCAGCTTCTTAGAAGGTACCATGTCGAAAAGCGCATCATAAAGTGGTCGTAGATACGGATCGACTTTATCTTTCAGGTCGCCTGGAAGAAATCCTAGACTTTCGCCAGCTTCGACAGCTGGACGAGTCATAATGATTCGTTTGACCTGTTTTGCCTTGAGCGCTGCAACAGCCAATGCCACAGCTGTATAGGTTTTACCCGTTCCTGCCGGCCCGATAGCAAAAACGACATCATTTACCGCGCTAGATTGCACGATTCCTAGCTGATTTTCAGTTCGAGCTCGTATCGGTCGACCCTTTACGGTCGTAACTATCGTTGCGCCTCCTACACCTGCGGCGCCTTCTGTATCTGAAGTAGGGAGCTGAACTTGCCAAGGTTTCCCCCCTCCAGCTATTTCCTTAACCGTATTCATGGGGAGTTCTCTTCTCTCCTTTAGGATGCGAAGCATTGTTTCAAACCTTGCCTTTACTTCTTGAGTATCAGCTTTTTCTCCTGCGATTCGTAGAGTATTACCCCTAGCAGAAATTTTGACATCTGGGAATGCATCGCGTAGAATTTTCAGTTTTGAATTGTTTTCGCCGAGTAAATCGACGAGTTCTACGTTCTGGATGCGGAGTTGAAGATCGCTCAAATGGACTATGTAATTTGTTGCAAAATACGGTCAAAGACAGTTCTTCGCTATACAGAAAATGAAATGCTAGCTTTACGGCTGAAAATCAGCCTAGAAAGAAAGCATGCCGATCATAACACTAACGACCGATTTTGGTTTGCGAGATCCTTATGCAGCACAGCTAAAGGGTACAATAATGTCGATGTGCCCTAACGCGAATTTGGTCGATATTTCGCACAATGTTGGGCCCTATGACTTGCTCGAGGCGTCGCATATGCTCAACCATAGTTGGAAGCACTTTCCTGCTGGCACCTTACACATCTGCACCGTAGATAGTAATTCAGAGACCGATACACCGTATTTGTGCTTTCGCCAAAACGACCATCTCTTCCTCATGCCTGACAATGGCCTGGCCTATTTAATTTTCGATGAGTTCGACGCAAAAACAGTTCGCCTGCAGATTTCGGAAGATCGATCTACCAAGCTTGTAATTGCCGAAGTGGTCAAACAACTTTCCTTGGGTATTGAACCAACCCGCCTGGGCGAGACTGTAACCGACCTTGTAGGTAGTATGCGTCCCGAACCCGTCATTCAACCTGATCGCATTCGGGCTTCAATAGTCTACATTGACCGTTATCACAACGCAGTGTTGAATGTGCATCGAGAGCAGATTGACAAAATGCGCAAAGGTCGTTTAGTCCATACGCGCTTTTCGCAAGGAGATCCAATCATCGGTATCCACGAACACTATCATGAAGTGCCGCAAGGAGATTTACTCGCGCGTTACAACAGCCGTGGTTTTGTCGAAATCTGTATAAATATGGGCAGGGCTGCTCAGCTCTTTGGATTAGAACGAGATCAATTGATTGAGTTAGAATTCATCGGATAGCAATACCTCGTACTACTTTTCTCTATGGAGCTTCACCCAGTACTTTCTGGTCTTATTTCAGAATTACTTCCCGACATACTCAATTCACTCAAGCCGAGTAAAGTATTTATCCTTGTGGACGAGCATACAGAAGAGCACTGTTTGCCTGTTTTGACGAAAGTCTATTCATTAAGGCCTAAATCGCCATACTTATCAGACCTCTCGGAGGATCAAATCATCACTTTTCCTGCTGGAGAGTTACACAAAACACTCCAGACTGTTAGTGATGTTTGGAGCCTGCTCATCGAGCAAAAAGCTGATCGCCACGCTCTAGTCATCAATCTTGGAGGAGGCGTCGTCACAGACCTTGGAGGATATGCTGCAGGATGCTACAAGCGAGGAATTCGATTCTTACACATTCCAACCACAGTGCTAGGAATGGTGGATGCAGCACTCGGTGGTAAAACAGGAATCGATCATGCAGGCATAAAAAATAGCGTAGGTCTTTTTAGAATGCCTGAGGTTGTTCTGACAGACGTGCAATTCCTTACTACTTTACCCGCTCGAGAGTTGCGAAGCGGAATGGCCGAAATGTATAAGCATGCGCTGATTCACGACCGAGCCCACTGGGATGAATTAAAGTTGAAGCCAGAGCTTACAGCAACCTTAATCACTAAGAGTCAGCAAGTTAAGTTAGAAATCGTCAAAAAGGATCCATACGAGCAAGGCATACGCGCCGCGCTCAATTTTGGACACTCTGTTGGTCACGCTATTGAAAGCTTACTACTTGAAACCAATGCACCATTACTCCATGGAGAAGCCATAGCAGTGGGCATGATTTGCGAAGCCTACCTAAGTGAAAGACTGTGTGGTCTAGCGAAAGAAGCGGTCTTAGACATCGAAAAGACTCTTCTCGATGTATACGGACATACAAGCTTAACGGGCAAGCAGAAGGAAAACATCGTTAGTCTAGTTGCCAACGATAAAAAGAACCTAAGAGGAACAATTCGAATGAGTTTGCTCCACGAAATTGGAACTCCAGCCCTCTCTATTCAAGTAAAGGATACAGAAATCAACGAGGCTGTTGAACGCTATTTAGCACTTGGATAAGCGCTACCACCAGCCTCCTGCAAACTTGCCCCAAGGCCATGGAATAGCAAACAGGATAAGTGCGAGTGCGATTCCATAAGAAACCATGATCCAAAAGGCACTCTTGGCAGTAGTACCTGCGCGCTTGGCGACCATATAGCCAATAGTGATAAAGAGAATTGCTGGCAGCATATAGGTGAAGTGATCAACAGAATAAAACCGGAAAATTTCTCCTCCAGCACCTTCCCATGCAGCCTTATCCATTTTAACATAGGGACTTCCTACAGTTGCCCAACCAGCAAGTGCCCCTCCCCACAAGAGTAAGCCTAGCAGTAATTGGATGTGCGTGGTAATAAAGGCTGGTAATGCGCCTTTCGGCAAAACAGAAGAGCCAGGATTATCGGCAACATTCATAGTTCCACGCGCTGAAATGGCTGAAATGATAGCCCAAACCAAGAAGATGAGCACAAACCAGCGGTTGATTGAGTGGAGATGAGAAAGGATTCCGTACATGAATGCAATTATACGCTAGCGAGGCTTTAAAATTCGTTCTAAGCCTCCACACGTTTAAAGTCCTCCGACACGTTTACTTTCGTGCATGATCGTACGTTGATGCTTACAGCTTTCGATCGCTCAATATCTGTGCACTATGGCTACCAGCTCCCCGACGCTCAAAAAACGCTACAAGAAGTGGTCGAGAATACTTTTTCTCCTCTTCTTCTTAGGAATCCTAGCTATCGCAGCGGTCTTCTTCACGCTCTCTAAGGGTGATCTTCCTACGTTGACCCAACTAGAGAATCCTAAAAGTGAACTTTCGTCTACTGTATTTGCAGATGATGGCAGCGAGCTCGGGCGCTACTACATACAAAACCGTGTGGCAGTTCAATACGCTGACCTGAATCCATATTTAGTTGATGCACTGCTAGCCACTGAGGATGAGCGCTACCACCAACATTCCGGCATTGATTGGTATGGTCTGACCAGGGCGATAGTGCGTCTAGGAAAAGATGGAGGGGCATCGACCATCACCCAGCAGCTTGCAAGACAGATATTCACTGGAGCAGCAGCGAGGAGTGCTCCAGCGAGGATAAAGCAAAAAGCGAAGGAGTGGATCATTGCTACACGTCTTGAGCGCAATTACACGAAAGAGGAGATCATGGCGATGTACCTCAATATTTTTGAGTTTACCTACGGGGCCTTCGGTGTTGAAGCAGCTTCTGAAATCTACTTTGATAAAGAGCAATCTGAGCTAACAAAAGATGAAGCTGCTGTACTGGTTGGGATGTTCAAAAACCCATCGTTGTATAACCCTAAGCGTTTCCCAGAGCGCTCAAAAAAACGCCGAGAAGTTGTCCTTAAGCAAATGGAAAAGGCTGGAAAGATTACTCAAATTGAGTATGATTCATTGAGAATGAAGCCACTGAGAGTGGTCATGAAAAGCCAAACACACATCGATGGCTTGGCACCGTACTTCCGAATGGAGTTACGTAAAGAGATTAAGAGGATTCTTAAAGATCCAGATATCGTAAATGCAGATGGCGAAGCTTATGACATCAACCGGGATGGACTAAAGATTTTCACCACCATTGATCCGAATATTCAAAAACTTGCTGAAGCCTCTGCGTGGGACCACATGAAGCAATTGCAGCAGACATATGACCGTGTCTGGAAGGATAAAGATCCATGGACGTACAAAGAGAACATTGGAGAAGATGATGAAACGACTCCCGAAGAATTGGAATCTCGAGCACGTCGTCTGAAAGGCTTTATAAGAAATAGCGATCGCTATGCCAGCATTCGAGCAGAATTGCTGGAGCCAACCCTAGAAGAAATCGGTGAAGCTTATGATGGATGGAAAATCACAGAGCGGGATATTGACCGTCTCATTAATGAGAAGGCAACAGGAGAAGTGCTCTCCTATCTGAAACGAACGAAATCAATCGGTCAAACCTTAGAAGGTCGCTATCGGAATATCCTCAAAGACAGCGAGAACTGGAATAAGCTAATGCGTGCCAATACTCGAACAGACAAAGCTGTTGCAGCTGAGTTCAATAAGCCCGTCAAAATGAAGGTCTTCGCGTACAACAGTGAAGGAGAAACCGACACGTTATTGAGTCCTCTAGATTCAATCAAATACCACAAGTCCATTCTTCAAATTGGCTCGATGGCCGTAGACCCAAAGACTGGTTATGTCAAAGCGTGGGTAGGTGGAGTAAATCACAAGTGGTTCCCTTTTGATCACGTACAAACACGTCGTCAAGTAGGGTCAACATTTAAGCCTTTCGTTTATGCCACCGCCGTTGCGCAACAAGGAATATCGCCCTGCTATCGTGTTGCCGACTTACCACAAACCATTCGAGTAGGTGAGAGCGGGTTTAACCTACTTGATGATTGGGCGCCTAGCAACGCAAACGGAGAATTTACGGGTGAGTATTTAACGTTGATGGATGCCTTAAAGAAGTCAAAGAACTCTGTAAGTGTATACCTCATGAAGCAACTAGGTGACACAGACCCCGTACGTGGCTTGGTTCATAACATGGGGATAGATTCAAGTGCTCGATACAGCAACGGTCGCTTTATCGTACCAAAGAGTCCAAGTATTGCCTTAGGAGCTACAGACTTGAGTGTTGAGGAAATGACAGGTTCTTACACCACCTGGTCCAACAACGGTATTTATGTCAAGCCGGTGATCGTTCGTAGAATCGAGGATAAAAATGGGAAGGTGCTTTTTCAAGCCATACCCGAAGAGCGAAACGCACTTGACCCAATTAGCAATTACACCATGGTCCGCATGCTGCAGCACGCTGCGCGTAACGGTTATTACTTCGGTAGTTCGAGTGTAGAGTATGGTGGCAAGACAGGAACGACCAATGACTACGTGGACGGTTGGTTTATGGGTGTTACTCCAAACTTGGTGGTCGGTACCTGGGTTGGAGGAGATGAACGCTACATCCGTTTTTTGACCTTGACGAATGGCCAAGGGGGTAAGATGGCCAGACCGTACTTCGCTAGTCTCCTCAAGAAAATTGAAGAGAACGCCGAAGAAATTGGCTGGGAAAAAGGCGCCAAATTCAATGTTCCAGTTGGTGCTGGAGGCATTGAGTTCAACTGTGAGAATGTACCCTTTGAGGCTGCCTCTGGTGGAGGTTTTAATGCTGTAGATTCAACGGGAGCTCAAGTAGGTCCTCAAGCAAATGATCCATTTGGAAGCGACCCGTTCGGAAGTGATCCATTTGGTTCAGATGGCTTCGGAGATGATACTGATGATCCCTTTGCAGATGACCCGTTCGGTGATGAGGTAACTGTACCGGTAGATACAACTGTGCTCGATACGTTGATTGATCAGTAGGGTGTGTTACTCAAACTCTAGCAATAACGCACCTTTTTCCACGGCCTCACCTTCTTTGACATCGATCGACTTGATCGTGGCATCGGCAACTGCCTGAATAGGATTTTCCATCTTCATCGCTTCTAATACGAGAAGTGTATCACCCGCTTCTACCTCTTGTCCAGCTTTCACAACGATGTTCACTACTTTTCCTGGCATCGGAGCGTGGAGTTCTGTGAGCGCGACTTGAGGATTAGCCTCTAGACCAAGCCGATCAATAAGCTGATCTAAAGGA
>CALDTK010000324.1 GCA_937924035.1 uncultured Saprospiraceae bacterium
CGCTCTTGACCGATACGGTGCGCACGATCGGATGCCTGATCCTCAGCGGCTGGATTCCACCATGGATCGAGGTGCAAGACGTAATCTGCAGCCGTAAGGTTGAGACCTGTTCCACCTGCCTTTAGACTGATAAGGAACAAATCGGCCTCACCAGCTTGGAAAGCCTCGACCTGTTTTTGACGCTTGCCGCCTGGGGTGCTGCCATCGAGGTAGCAGTACTTGAGGCCAGCCGTTTTCACCCAGTCTTCAACCAGTTTGAGGTGCTTTACGAACTGACTAAAGATTAAGGCTTGGTGCCCCGTTTCAATCAATTCGAGTACGGTACTTCCTACCAAATCGAGCTTGGCACTCGAAAGAGTGCTTGATTCTTTTACGAGCTTCGGGTGACAAGCCGCCTGACGTAAACGCGTCAATTGCTTAAGCACCATGAAACGTTGGGCCTGAGCGTTTGCGTTCTCAATTTCATCAACCGCTTCACGACGAATCGCCTCGTACATCGCGCGTTCAGGCTCGCTGAGCTCAACCGCTAGGTTCACTTCAGTTTTTGGCGGAAGCTCTTTGAGTACTTCCTCTTTGCGACGACGTAAAATAAATGGACGCACCAAGTTGCGCAAAGACTCCGCTCGCTGCTCGTTGCTTTCTCGGCGTATTGGCCCAGCGTATTTTTCATTAAACGCACGGCGGCTACCAAGTAAGCCTGGATTTATAAACCTGAACAAACTCCACAGCTCGCCAAGGTGATTTTCTATCGGAGTACCCGTTGTTGCGATACGCATCTCCGCTTCCAATTGGAAGATGAGTTTGGCGCGCTTGGTAGCTGGGTTTTTTATGGCTTGGGCTTCGTCAAGTACAATCGTAGAGAATGTACTCGCCAGTAATTGCTCTTCAACAAACGTGAGCAATCCATAACTCACCATACAGATATCTCCTGCTTCGAGAGATTCTAGGATATGGATATCGGCGCTGGTTGAAAGCAGTTTTGGCGTTAAGCTCGGGGCAAAACGCTTGGTCTCTGCTTCCCAATTGCGCGTCACACTCGCAGGTGCAATCACGAGTGCTGGACCGCGAGATTGTCGTGCTATCAGTAAGGCTAAGGCTTGAACCGTCTTACCAAGACCCATGTCATCGGCTAGACATCCTCCAACACCCCACTCTGCTAGCCTGCGCAACCAACGATAACCAGCAACCTGATAGTCACGCAACTCTGCTAGCAACGCTGTCGGTACGGTTGGATCAAATTTTTCAGTTTGGGCGATACGCTCGATATTCTCCTCCCAAGCCTCATCAGCCTCAACGTCTTCAAGGTCTTCGGTAAGTTCTGCAAACGCCATAGCAGCAAGTGGTGGCAACTCCACTCCATCTTTTCGTTTGTGCAGAAAGCCTTCCATGGCTTCTAGTCGAGCTCTCAATTCGCTTGTTATCGCAACAAATTCACCTTCGCTGAGCTCGACAAAATCACCTCCACCATTGCGAACGTGCTCCAATAGTTTTTGGAAATTGACTACCGTGTTCTCATCGGCTACGAGCTTACCGCTCACCTCAAACCAGTCGCGTTTTTTACGCAGCTGAATCTTCAAATCACCCACACCTACCGAAGCGATCAATTTGATCTTCTCTCCTTTAGGATGCTCTACTGAAATACGTCCTTCTTGTTGAAGAGATCGTAACTCAAGCAAAACTCGAAGCGCTACATAATCGTCGTCGAGCGTCCATTCGTAGTTAACGTGACCAAGCTCTCGCAAGGTCGGACAGTCAGCCACCATTTCATCGGCAGCGATGGTCTCATCTCTCAGATCTCGAGTTACGAGTATTCGTTCTGGACCTTCGTCGGTGTCTTTGACAACCACGACTTTGTCCATGCCCTCGCCTATGCGGAAATACGTCTCCGTTCCTGCGATTGGTCGAGCATAGAGTTCCAACTTATAGGCTGCTCCATACGGAAGCAACTGTGCACACGGACGACTGTCGCCAAGTAAATCTGGCAACTGCTCTGCCTCTAAATCTGCCGTAGAAGTTATCCGCACCTGTTCGCGAAGACCGTCTATAAACTGGTCGACACGTCCTCTTTTTTCAATTGGAATTTTTGTCTCCGCTCCAATCGCTCTTGCCAGACGTGCTTGCTCTGCACTGATGGCATATACACGATAGCGCGTAGGAGTTTGCTTCTCCCAGTGAAAGCCTTCTTGTGATGCTCCTGGAGGTATGAACTGCAACTTCAAATCCTCCTCATCTTCACCTACCACCATTTCTGGTTTGGCGCGCACAACCTCGAGAGGTATTCGTTTCTCATTATCAAGCACCAAGTGCGGATGTCCGTCAAGATAGTACAGCGTACGCCCGAAATCCATCACAATGCCTTCTTGGCTGTAGCGACCGCCGAGCGTCACTTGCCGTCCATCCTTTCGAGTCAGAGAAGTGATCGCGCGTTCATCGGCCGTTGAAAAACGTCCATGCCCCGTGTTTTCTACGAGTTCTTGTGCCTTGACTTGGCGCCCCTTACTCCAGCCACGACTACCTTTCCTTTGCTCGCGGACGACGATTTCGGTTTTATCAAAATCAACGATCCACATCAGGCGAGTGTCCTCCGCTTGCACTTGTTCAACCGGGGCATCCGCATGAGCCACTTGCTCCAAAATTCGAAGCGTATACTCCCACGGTGCAGGAACAGGTAGAATTCGAAGCAGGTAATTAAACCCGTGTTTTGCCGAAAGGCGAAGAGACTCTTCACGCCAATATTTCGCCCTCGGATCGCCTGGAATGGTATGCGAAAGGGTATGCATCAATTCACCGTAGAGGTACGGTTGTTCTGCCAAGGGATGGTCACTTTCATGCCAGTCCTCGTCGCGAACTTGTGGTGGGAAAAAACGCACCAATTCTTCGACGTGTTGAGGATTCGGCTTTAGCCCCGACCAAGCGTATACCCATAAGCCGACCATGAAACTAATCGGCTGCTTTTGAACAGGAATTGGATTCTCTTCCGTGACCGATGATAGCGCAGCTTCTAATTGCTGCTCTCCCAGATCGACATTATGCATGCGCAAATGCACGAAGCCTTTATAAGCTTCCATTGCCCCCGGTACAGGGCATTCCTTAAAGAGATGAAGCTGCTGTCCAAGCTTTGCTGCATTGGTGTTTTCTTTCGCGAATTCCCGTATGTTTTTAACGATATCTGCGAGCCCTAAAGAGCCGAGACCAGGCACATCAAATTCCTCTGTAAGTTGATCTGCTGCCTCCTCTTTCCCTGCCACAAGGGCTGTGAGGTAAGCCACTCGAGGTCGATGGACAATTTTAGTAATGTCTGTCCAATCTTCACCTTTTCCAATACTTAAGCTTTCGCCAAACCCCATCGCAGCGACATCAAAAGTCGTCTCTTGCCGTTGGTCAAAATCTGCATCTCGTAGAAAGGCCCCAAGCTGTTCACTAGTTTGCTCACTCCACGTTGAATCTCCGTTCAATGCCACATGAAAACAGCGCAATGAGAAGTACGGATCGAGGTTCCTATAAAAGTCGTAGTCGAAGTACAGGTAAGGACGTTGAGCCTCTTCTTGCGTTGCTCTTTTCTTTTCTGGAAGTCGCCATTCATTGTGGCGCGCAAGACTTCTAATTTCTAGTCGATAGCTTTCGACTTTGCCAGAAAGCATAAGAAGAAACGTCCGGTGCGCAAACGAGGTATAATCAAAAACGAAATTCCAGTTGCTCTTTTGTCTGCCTTCGGTCTCCTTACTTAAAAGACTGTAGCCACAAAGCCTAAATAACACATCTCCAAGTCGACTTGCAGCTGCTGGAGCGTTTGACGCAGAGTTCATCGCTACATAGAGCCAGTAGCGCGGAGATACGATCAACTGTCCTTTTTCTTCGAAGAGTAATCCTGTACCTCGAAGGGTTTCAAGATGTGTTTTGATTTCGCTTACGCCAAAACCCTTTCCATTGGAGTTGAGCACTTCAGCATCCCGAAGTACTGCTTCAGAACGGATGGCACGTGGCGATGCATCGAGTACGGTTGCCAAGAGTATAATATTGGTATCTGGCGCTAAAGCGCCTACCAATTTCTTGACTGCCAAGTAAGGAGATGACCCAGTTAAACCACCAGGCAAAAGCTCCTCATTTTTTTGGATTTTGGACATTCGCGCGAAGGTAGTGTTTTCACTTGTTCGCAAAGGACTTTTTCGTCAATTCGAACGGATTTTTTGAGAACTGTTTCTACTAGCTCTTTTCATCCTTTTTGCGTCACAACAAGCGAAAACAGATCTGAAAGCGTTAGAGATTCAAGTGATTTCAATCAGGTTTTGCTTATTAGCCCAATAAGCTCTATGAATTCCGTAACTTTGCGCGCTTTATGAGTCTACCCCTTCGCATTTGCTGCCTAGTCAGCATACTTTTCCTGGCTATCGGATGTAAGTCCGAGTTCGAGCAGGTCCGCACCTCAGGTGATCCGGATAAGATCTTGGCTTTGGCTGATGGATATTATGAAGAAGGGAAGTATGCAAAGGCCCAGGCCTTGTATGAGCTCGTCGTAAATGCGTTGCGAGGCGACCCACGTTTGCAAGCTGCATACTTCAGATATGCAAACACGTATTTCGAGACGGAGCAATACATCCTCTCCTCTTACTACTTCAAGAATTACGCAGAAACGTACACGGTAAGTGATAACCGTCCTGAAGCACAGTACATGGAGGCGATGTCTTATGTAAAGCTGTCGCCAGGATATCGACTAGATCAGGAGTATAGCGACAAGGCGATCCTTTCCCTTGAGCAATTCATTAATACCTATCCAGACACTGAGCACCTAGAAGCAATTAATCAGTTGCTTGTAGAGATGCGTGTGAAAGCAGAAACGAAAGCCATAGAGGCAGCCAATCTGTATTTTGACATGTCTCAGTATCAGAGCGCTACCAAGTCTTTTGAGCGTGTGTTGCAGGACTACCCTGACTCTGATCGTGCTCAAGAATTACGCTATCGAATTGCCGACAGTCACATTCGACTAGCAGACAACTCTGTCGTTGCTAAGCGTCGCGAACGTTACGAAAACGCGATCGATGCCATCGACATCTACGAGAAAAAGTACCCAAAAGGAGAGTTCGCACGTAAACTACGTGAGGAACGCAACCGCATCAAGAAGCTTCTCAAAACAAACGAGAACTATGTCAGATATTAAAGCAAACGCACAAGGCCTCAATCCTAACGCTGAGGCTCGCAACCTTTCGACCCTCGTTGACAAGACTGGGAACATCTACGAAGCACTCGCAATGATCAGCCGTCGGGCTAATCAACTGCAGGTTGGTATCAAAGAAGAACTCGGCAACAAGCTCGTTGAGTTTACTGAGACTGGTGAGACCATCGAAGAAATCTCTGAGAACAAGGAGCAGATCGAAATCTCTAAGAGCTACGAGCGCTTAGCAAACCCTGCAATC
>CALDTK010000325.1 GCA_937924035.1 uncultured Saprospiraceae bacterium
TGTTGTCTCAGACGTTGGTTGGGCGGGGGAGTGGGGATAAGACTAGTTGAGAAAGGCTTGGTAGCTAGATCAAGCCCGAGTAGATTTTTTTTGAAAAAATAGTAGACCATCACATTTTTGATCTGCGTACAGAAATTATGATAATTTAAAATCAATTCAGTTGCTTGTCGTAAGTCCTGTAAAAACTTTCCCTGCTTCTAATTTGAAAAACATTTGAAGCTATTAAAATGTAACCTGAGATCTAGAATGTTTGCTCCAAATGCGAATTAACATTCGAAAAAACGTATTTTATTATTGTATATTGTTGGAGTGGTTGTCTCAAAGTGTAAATTCATATGCAGTTTGATTTGAATTTAGCAGGCGTTAAATTAACTAATTAAGTAAGATGGATTACAGGGATGCCCATTAATATATATCCAGTTCTTCTGTGTGGTGGTTCAGGTACGCGCCTTTGGCCGCTATCTCGAAAGAGCTATCCCAAGCAGTTTTCTGTCAAATGGCAAGATCATTCTCTTTTTCAGAATACCGCCCTTCGATTTAAGGCAGATGGGTATTATGCTCCCACGATCGTAACGGCTGAGGATTACCGTTTTCTGGCGTCGGAGCAACTGAGAGAATTAGGTATCACACCGAACTCAGTCCTCATTGAGCCTGCCAGCAAGAACACTGCCCCTGCGATACTGGCAGCGGCACTACATTTAATGCGCACTGACTCCGATGCGATGCTGCTAGTTGCCCCTTCAGATCATGTTATTCCTGATGACAAAGAGTTTCGGAATATCGTTGCAACTGGTGTTGAATCTGCGTCTAAAGGAAACATTGTCACTTTTGGAATTGAACCCACTAGGCCTGAATCAGGCTACGGCTACCTGAAGTTAGATGCAAAATTAGATTGTCTGGTGAATAAGTTAGATAAGTTCATTGAGAAGCCAACAGAATCTCAAGCGGAGAAAATGCTAGCAACCGGTCAATACCTTTGGAATGCTGGTATTTTCCTTTTTACAGCGAAAACCTTAGTAGATGCATTTGTAGCATTGGCTCCAGACATGCTGGCAGGAGTGAAGTCTGCTTTATCTCTTTCTGAGGATGATCTAGATTTTACTCGCCTAGAGAAAAATGCATGGGATAAACTTGAATCTGTCTCGATAGATTACGCAATAATGGAGCGAGCTGATAATCTATCTGTCGCTAAATATTCGGGTAATTGGTCGGATTTAGGGGATTGGCAGGCCATGCATAGAGAATTTTCACCTGATGAAAAAGGCATGGTCTTAAGTGGTCAGGTAAAATCAATCGACTGTGAAAATACTTTGCTGAGATCCGAATCGGAATCGCAGCAAGTAGTCGGGATTGGGTTAAAAAATTTGATAGTGGTTGCAATGCCAGATGCCGTGCTTGTCGCGGATAGCGAGAGAGCTCAAGACGTAAAACAAGCCGTAGTTTTGCTCAAAGAGTCCTCCGTAAAGCAATCGGAAGAGTTTCAGCGCGACAACCGACCTTGGGGCTGGTACGAGACCTTAGCGCTTTCCGATCGCTTTCAAGTCAAACGTATAGTGGTTAAGCCTGGAGGATGTCTGTCTTTGCAGAGCCATTTTCATCGATCAGAGCATTGGATTGTTGTTGCCGGTACAGCAAAAGTTACCGTTAATGACGAAGTCAAACTAGTAACTGAGAATGAATCTGTTTATATCCCTTTAGGTGCGATACACCGAATGGAGAATCCGGGGAAACTACCGATGGTGCTTATCGAGGTTCAAACGGGTGTCTACCTTGGTGAGGACGATATCGTGCGTTATGAAGATATATATTCTCGTAAATAGTTTTATACAAAATACCTTCTGGGTAGTGAATTTACACTGTACCTTTATAATAAATTAAGCCGTAAAATACGCCCGTTACGGGTGATTTTAGCGGATTCATATTTCTCGCAATAGTTAATGTGCTTACGACGGACGTGGTGTTTAAATATAATGAATAAAGTTGCATTGATAACGGGTGTCACCGGCCAAGATGGTTCCTATCTATCCGAATTGTTGCTGGAGAAAGGGTACGAGGTCCATGGAATTAAACGCAGAGCCTCGTTGCTTAATACGCAAAGAATTGACCATATTTACGAAGATCGCCATGTAGACAACCAACGTTTTGTTTTGCACTATGGCGATCTTTCTGATGCGTCAAATTTGACTCGAATCATACAAGAAGTGCAACCAGATGAGATATACAATCTAGGGGCACAGAGTCACGTATCGGTTAGCTTTGAGGCGCCAGAGTATACTGCTGACGTCGATGCTATTGGAACACTGAGATTACTTGAGGCGATACGGTTCCTCGGATTAGAGAAAAAGACGCGCTTCTATCAGGCCTCCACTTCGGAGTTGTATGGCTTAGTTCAGGAGGTGCCGCAAAAAGAAACTACGCCTTTTTACCCTAGAAGTCCCTACGCTGTAGCTAAGCTTTACGCTTATTGGATAACAGTCAACTACAGGGAATCTTATGGCATGTATGCGTGCAATGGGCTTTTATTCAATCATGAGTCGCCTAGAAGAGGTGAAACATTTGTCACGAGGAAGGTTACGCGTGGGTTGTCTAATATTGCTCAAGGATTAGAAGATTGCTTGTATATGGGGAACATGGATGCATTGCGTGATTGGGGACATGCAAAAGACTATGTCAGAATGCAATGGATGATGCTTCAGCAGGAAAAGCCAGAAGATTTTGTTATTGCGACGGGAATTCAATATTCAGTGCGGGAGTTTATACAATGGTCCGCTGAAGTGTTAGGTATAACACTCAGGTTTGAAGGCACTGGTATAGATGAGGTTGCGATAGTCGAGCATATAGAGGGTTCAAATGCACCGTCCCTCTCTGTTGGTGACGTTATTGTTAGAGTGGATTCCCGCTACTTCCGGCCAGCAGAGGTAGAAACACTTTTGGGCGACCCTGCAAAAGCTAAGGCAACACTAGGCTGGGTTCCAGAGATAACAGCACAAGAAATGTGCGATGAGATGGTAACCGAGGATCTTAAGATTGCTCAGCGTCATGCTTTTCTTCGTTCGCATGGTAGGGATGTTTCACTGTCTTTTGAGCAATAGAGGCTCTTATGTCAATTGACGAAACTGTATTTGTCGCTGGTCACAAAGGCATGGTGGGGTCTGCAATTATGCGCAACCTCGAAAAACAGGGATATCAAAGTCTACTGACAGCAAGCAGGGAAGAGTTAGATTTACTAGACCCTACCGAGGTCAACGAATTTTTCGCAAGTCATAATATTGACAAAGTATATCTGGCGGCCGCAAAAGTAGGAGGGATACATGCGAACAACACGTACCCAGCCGACTTCATATACGAAAACCTCATGATTCAGGCAAACGTGATCAATGCGGCGCACCTAAACAATGTCCAAAACCTAATGTTTTTAGGTTCCAGTTGTATCTATCCTAAGTACGCAGATCAGCCCATCAAGGAAGAAGCTCTGTTGACGGGTTTG
>CALDTK010000326.1 GCA_937924035.1 uncultured Saprospiraceae bacterium
CGTTTCTACACGATATTCAAAGATATTGGAGAAGGGCTAGAAGTTCAGTGGCACCCAATCGTTCAACCGATTCAAGAGGGGTTTGTGGATCCTGATCTTAAGCTAGCTGTCTATACAGACCACCAAATTTTTGAGCGCTACCATCGCTACAAACTGAGAAAAGGTTTTGCGAAAGCTGATGCGATGACGACGAGTCTACTCAGGGAATTAAAACCTGGGGACTATGTGGTTCACATTGACCATGGAGTAGGTCAATTTTCAGGACTTGAAACGCTAAACATTGGCGATAAAAAACAGGAAGCAGTACGTCTAAAATATAGAGACAACGACCTTGTATATGTAGGAATTAATTCTTTACATAAACTCTCAAAATTTAGTGGATCAGAAGGAACAGCTCCTAAGTTATCCAAGATCGGATCGGACGCTTGGAATAACCTAAAACGAAAAGCAAAGAAGAAGGTCAAAGACATGGCCGACGAACTCATTAAGCTCTACGCGCAGCGTCGTGCTTCTGAAGGGTTTGCTTTTCCAGAAGATGGATACCTCCAGAATGAATTGGAGGCAAGTTTCATTTATGAAGACACGCCCGACCAACTCAAAGCAACAAATGACGTCAAGGAGGACATGACCAAGCCCTACCCTATGGATCGATTGATCTGTGGTGACGTAGGCTTTGGTAAAACTGAGGTAGCCTTACGTGCGGCTTTCAAAGCTGTCGTCGGTGGAAAGCAAGTTGCAGTGCTCGTTCCTACCACCATTCTAGCCTTGCAGCACTACAAGACTTTTCGTGATCGACTTAAAGAATTTGGAGTAACAGTCGACTACGTCAATCGCTTTCGTACGGCAGCTCAAAAAACGGACATCGGAAAACGCCTAAGTGAAGGGAAAATTGATATCATCATTGGTACGGTGGCAATTTTAGGTAAGAAGATATCCTTCAAGGATCTAGGACTTCTAATTGTTGATGAGGAGCAGAAATTTGGAGTGGGGGCAAAAGAGAAATTGCGCCAACTCAAGATCAATGTCGACACCTTGGTCATGACTGCAACGCCAATACCGAGGACCTTGCAGTTCAGTCTTCTGAGTGCTAGAGATTTAAGCGTAATACGCACCCCTCCGCCAAATAGGCAGCCAATTCATACTGAAAATCGAGTCTTCAATGAGGACCTGATTAAAGACTCGATTTACTACGAAATAGAACGTGGTGGTCAAGTGTATTTCGTACATAACCGGGTAAAGAATCTCGATGAGATTGCAGGAATGATTCAAAGGCTTTGTCCTGATGTAAAAGTCACCAAGGCACATGGCCAGATGGATGCAAAGTTGCTCGAGTCAACCTTGACAGACTTCATCGAAGGTGAGTATGAGGTCTTGGTTTGCACCAATATTATTGAGACTGGATTGGACATATCGAATGTCAATACGATCATGATAAATAATGCTCATCAGTTCGGAATGAGCGATTTGCACCAGTTACGTGGTCGCGTTGGTCGTAGCAACAAGAAGGCATTTTGCTACCTTTTCTCTCCGCCTTTGAGTGTCCTTACAAGTGATGCGCGTAAGCGTCTCCAAACACTTGAGGAATTTTCAGAGCTCGGTTCGGGATTTGAAATTGCCATGCGCGACCTTGACATTAGAGGTGCCGGAAACCTCTTAGGCTCAGAGCAGTCTGGTTTTATTGCTGATATCGGATACGAAACTTTTCAGCGAATTTTAGAAGAGGCTGTACAAGAGTTAAAGACAGGTGATTACAAGGAGATGTTCGCTGAACAGAACGCCAAGAAAGAGATCGATTACGTTCGAGATGTGACGATTGATGCAGATGTAGAAATGCTAATTCCACCAGTCTACGTTGCTGAAACTCAGGAGCGTTTCCGCCTTTACAATGAACTTGACCGCGTCGAAGATGAGGCGGGCATTGAAAAATTCAGGAACAAGCTCCGGGATCGTTTTGGGCCTGTACCTAAAGAAGTCGAGACGCTTTTCGAAGGTCTAAGACTCCGTTGGATTGCAAAGAAGCTCGGCTTAGAACGAATCATTCTTAAAGGCGGAAAATTGCGAGGCTATTTTGTTGAAGATCCGCAAAGTCCTTTTTATGAGACAGAGCGATTCGGTAGAGTGATGCAATACATTGCCGTGGGCGCTGGTCAAACGAAAGGGATGAGCCTTAAGAAAACCAACCGTCACCTTATCCTCGTACGAGACAATGTTCGAACACTTCCTGGTGTACGAAAATTGCTTGGGAGCATCTATGAGGGTGTGATGGAAAAAGAAGGAGCAGCTTAAGAGCCAGCTAGTTTTACGACAACGATGCGAGTTTGCTTCCTGCTGCTATTAAGGTTTCATATTTCTTCGCAAAACACAAGCGGATAAGTGTTTGCCCTTTGGGGGAATTACTATAAAATGGAGAAATAGGAATTACTGCAACTCCATACGTTTCAATTAGCTTTTCAGAAAAACTTGTATCTGACTCATTACTGATGGCTGAATAGTCTGCTAAACCAAAATAACTCCCTTCACTTGGCAATAATTTGAGCGGAGTTTTGGCGACAGCTGAATACAATAAATCTCGCTTCTCTTGAAAAAAGGCTGGCAAAGATTCATACGTATTGTGGTCAGCTAAGTGATCGGCGATAGCATGCTGTGCAGGTGTATTGACCGTAAAAACAGTGAATTGGTGCACCGACCGGAAGCGCTTCATCAAAGCAGGAGGTGCAACGACATAACCAACTTTCCAACCCGTGACATGGAAGGTCTTTCCAAAACTACAGGTCACAAAAGCACGTTCGCGAAGACCAGGATAACGTAGGGAACTAAGATGCTCCTTACCATCGTATGTGAGGTGTTCATAGACTTCGTCGCTGAGCACTGCAATATTGGTCCCTTTCAAACGGCGTTCGAGTTCCAGCAAGTCTTCATGTGCCCAACAGGTGCCTGTTGGATTATGCGGATTATTTAGGATAACGAGCGCAGTCTTATTGCTTATGCTTTCCCCAAAACGCTCCCAATCAGGGCGAAATGTTGGCTCAGTCAACACACAAGGCACTACCACTCCACCCTTGCTTTCAACTGCTGGTGCATAGGAATCGTAGGCGGGCTCAAAAATAACAACTTCATCGCCTGGCTCAATGAGCGATTGAATGGCTGTCCAAATCGCTTGGGTGGCTCCACTCGTGATGTTCACCTCTTCTTGCGGATTGACTCGAACTGAATGACAGCGTTCAATCTTCGTAGTAATCGCTTCGAGTAGTCTGGGCATACCTGCTGGAGGAGCGTACTGGTTACTCGAATGCTTTACATGATAGGCAAGCCTATCGGTGAGTTCTTCAGCTGGCTTAAAATCAGGAAAACCTTGCCCAAGGTTTATTGCCTTATGCTCTCTCGCTAAACGCGAGATGGTAGAAAAGATCGAAACGGGCGCTTCGACGGTCTCAAAAATTGATAGTTTGCTCACGTTAGCAACATACGGCGCTTGCGTAAATTTTAAGTCTACTCTACAACCTCCCCCACCCATGACCAACGCTGGTAGGCCCGCCATACTGCCCATAGTATAAGCGCAGTGACTAGTATCCATTCCGAGTACATAGGTGTGGCAATGAACCAAGCGCTATCTGTCACGACTTCCCATGGCTTGGTGAGTACGTCCCAAGTATTAAAGCGTAGTGTTCGGCCCATCCAAATGCCACAGGCCGTAGCTAGGGTAATGAGTGCAATTGAACTACGTCGCAAGTGATCGCCGCAACCAAGTTGATCTAGCTGCTCGTCAAAATGACGCAAGGACCTGAGGAACCAAAGCATACCCAAAATTGCCGCTGAACCTACACTTAAGAGACCTAGCGGCAACCCAAAAGCCACCCCTTTTTGGAAAGCCGTCATTGGATGAATTAGGTCAGTGACGATGTACGGTGCATTGGGAAGAAATAGCAACCAAGCTGCCATTGCAGCATACCAAGGCAAACTGCCGATAGGGAATCGTTTTAGCGAAAGCTGCTGAATTAAAATTGGAACGTACGCCAAGAATAAGTTCCAAGCAATAAAAAGATAATTCCAATGCCCCATCAACATATTACGTAAGAGTAAACTTATGAATACAATGGCAAGCACTCTACTTTCAACCCTAGTCAAATATGAAAAAACGGTAGATCGAGCAGCGATAAGCAATTGAGTAGGCATAGTCTAGTTATTATATGGTTCTTCCAACTCCTCCGAAGAGCTTGGCTCAACTTCAATAAAGTCGAGATGAAGCTCAGGTGTAATTTCTTCATTTGGGGTTGGAGTAACCCTATTCGCTTCAATGGCTTCTTTGAGTTTGCGGTCAGAGTCAATCAAAGTGGAATACATCGCTGCTCTTTTTGCTTGATTCAAATCCCAATCTCTAAAATCTCGAGGTGGCCTAACTGAGGTATCTGAGATCACAAAATTATCGTATCCTGTTCGTCTCAAAACATCATTATTGTACTCCGCCCAGATAGCCGCATTGTGAGGCAATAAACGTTTCAAATAATCTTCATCTAATACCATCCTAGATTCCTGAAAATTATAATGTGTGATTATTCCAGGCCAATTAGGAATTGCAGCTGTCGCTAAAACCAGATACACCGCCCACGCTTGACGACGTACCAATCGCTCGATTGAACCATTTTCTCGCACCTGTCTCCCCAAGAAATACAAGCCTGTGGCCGTACAGCAGAGGAAGAGCCAAACACCAATTCGTTTAAAGGTGAGGCCATATGCATCGGTATAGTGATAGTTGCGAAGTGCGACGGTAAAGCACATCATCAGGTTTTGCCCGAGCCATGCCGTAGCTAACAAGCGCGCTCGTTGGTAATCTTTCGGAGCTTTGCGAAAATTGAAGAGGAGGTAGCTAGCTGCTAAGACGATTGCGGCTATAAGGGTGTAGGTTCCTGAGTGTACACCTTGTGTCAAAACTGCAGCCGAGCTAGACACCTCTCCGACCCAAGTAGTCATTCCATCAACGAGATTGAGGACGAGTGCCAACACATTTACAAGAACCAGTGCAATGCTCACTGAGCTCCATGTTGAAGCCGACTCAGCAAGCTCTGAAGGACTGACACCAATCGCTTTGAGTAAGCGACCGTCTTGCTTTTTCATACCATAAACGAGGCCTGCACCTACTAAAGAACTTAAGAAGAGAGACCAGCCAAACTGCAGGCTATTTGCAAACGATTCTCCGACGAGAAGTTGATCGAAAAAATTGAAGGACCACTGTGATAAGGTGCGATTACTCCAAACATATAAAGTTCCAAATCCAAGTGCGATAAAAACTGGAAAAGCTGTCAGTCTAATAATCGACTTAACTACTCCATTTTTACGGCCAAAACTTGCAAGACTATACTTGCAAGCATGTAGATATGCCCAAGGTATAGCAACCAGTTGCACAAGCGCACGCGCCAGCCCACGCATTGGATCAACAGAGCTACCGAAAAGAAGTCCGCCAATTAAGACCAATGTTACCAATAGGAATGGAATGATTGTCCAAGGGTCGAAATGTAGAACCACTGCAACTGCCAAAGCAAACCAAAAACCTAGTTGGACCCGAATCGCTGTAAAGCGAATCATATGGGGCTTTCGCCAAAACGCAACGCCCAACGCAGCCAATGCTAGGATAGGAAGATTGAGCCCCCAACCAACATTAAAGGTGAGCAAACTTGCGATGAGTGAAAATAAGCCAATCACCCCAGCAGCCTTGCGGTAAGGAGAAGCTTGAGCGTCTGAAAGTATTATTTTATGCTTCTTCGAGAATAGAGGACGCGGGTAGTTCAGCCCAGCAGGTAGCGGTGGAGGAACGATAGTAGAAGGAGAAAATGGAGTCTTCATTGAAAAGTGCTTTGCATTACAAAGTAATGGGGCAAAAAAATATCAGGAGTCGTTCCTGACCATGTTGGCCAGTGCTTCGACATGTTTTTGAAAAGATAGACGGCCTAGTTCGGTTACCCGGTAACTAGTAAGAGTTTTACGGCCAACGAAGCCCTTACGGAGTTCAACGTACTTCGCTTCTTCAAGCTTCCGGAGGTGGGAAGCAAGGTTACCATCAGAAAGCCCAAGTTCGTCTTTGAACGTGGTGAAATCTACCCAGTCGGTAGCAACCAGCAGGGACATCACCGCAAGGCGCACCCTACTGTCAAGCAGCTTATCGAGTTGATTAAGGTATTTCTTGACGGACATCCTAAGCGTTTCTTTCGTAGCGGAAGTACATGAGCATCCCGTATACAATGTGGAGCACTCCAAAGCCAATCGCCCAGGCATCGATACCGTAACCTGGATAGAAGGCAGTAAAAAGCCCAAGGGCTATTTCGCAGTAGCCAAGGTAACGGATTTCGTCAAGGGTATAGCGCCCGCCAGCGAGCAGGCACAGTCCGTAGAAAATCAAGGTAATAGCCGCTGAATACCCGTAATCGCCATGAATCCAATGCGCGATGACGAGCATTCCGCCAGCGATGAGCGGGACAATCATGTTGATCAACATAGATCGACTTGCCCTATTCCAGAGGGCATATCCTGTGCGCTTTGAACGTCGTAGGGTAAAGAAAAGCGCTCCTACCACAGCAACGACCATGGTGATGAGACCACTTGTGAATACGTAGGGCTCAATCGCTTCGACACTTTGATGTTGGCGGTAAAAGGCCGTGTAATAATCTACCCCACTGAATGGCTGAATGTTGGCCTTCATGTAAGCTAAGACAACTGCGACCAGCGCACAGGCACCAGCCCATATGCCTGAAAGACCACTCAGAGAAAGGAAGCGACCAGAACGTGACATCAAGCTGCGGATGTCGGCCAAGGCCTCTTGTGGATCGGAATAGGTATCTAAACTAGACATGGTAAAGTACTTTGCGATACAAAGTTAGTTCAAATTTTTGAGTTGTGCAAGGGGTCAGCTACGATGAACCGTCCGATCAAGCGAAATTCAAAGTTATCGTTCAAATTGGATGTTATCATCAAATTCCTTTTGGTCTCGATCTGACGGTTCGTTGAGCACACAACCTCCTCTCTTCCCTACACGTTATTCACCATGGAAAGCATATCTTTCCCTTCAACTTAGTACAACTACCATGTTCGACAAATTCAAACAGAAGGAATCTAGTAATCCAGTTATGCGCAGCGTTGCTCGAGAAGCTTCGAAGCAGGAGCAGCTCAATACCCTTGAGGCAGGCCTAGAGCAAACTAGCGAAAGATCAATGACCGTGACGGGAGCGATCAATAAAACATTGATGCTCACCTTCCTTATGCTTATTACAGCTGCCTACGGCTTTTCAAATCCAAGTCCTCTAGTGATGTGGGGAGGTGCGATTGGAGGATTAATCATGGTGCTCATCGGTAGCTTTAAGCCCAAGACAGCTCCTTGGTCTGCCCCAGCCTACGCACTTTTTGAAGGCCTTTTTGTAGGCGCGATCTCAGCTATGTATGCCTACATGTTCGATGGAATCATTATTCAAGCAGTTAGCCTCACAATTGGAGTGCTTCTCGCCATGCTTGCTCTTTACCAAACAGGACTTATTAAGGTCACGCAAAAGTTCCGTTCTGGAATCATGATGGCTACAGGTGCTGTTCTCATCTTCTACCTAGCCACGTTTGCCTTAAGTTTCTTCGGTATCAATCTCCCATTCTTTGATGGCGGAATGATGAGTATTGGCATCTCTTGCGTTGTATTGGCCATTGCTTCTTTGAATCTCTTACTCGATTTCGATAATTTTGAGAAAGGTGCTGCTCAAGGTCTACCAGCTCGCTATGAGTGGGTGTTCGCAATGGGGCTACTCGTTACTCTTGTCTGGATCTACGTTGAGATTTTAAGGTTACTTAGCTACTTGAGTGAAGACTAGTGACTGACTTTTAGCAATAAGCGGATTAAAACCGGTTTAAGAGCTACATTACAAAAGCCCACATTTCTTTAGAAGGAATGTGGGCTTTTTAGTTTGCAGCGAAAGCTCCTTACCTTCAAGACATGAAGTATTTATTGATTACCGTATTCATTTGTTCAGTTTTTTCAACTGTAAACGCCCAAGAAACCATAGACAAGGAGACCAATCCATATTCAAAAGCTGTTGGGGGGTCTTTATTTATGCAGTTTTCTTCAAGTGAAAACAATACCCAGTCCTTTTTGTCAAAAGGTGCTTATATCAGGACCGAACCTTATTTTTTAATAGACTTAAACAAACGTCTTAGTTTAGGCGCTTTACTCAGCTATCAGCTGAGAAAAAACGAGGTGATTTCAACCTCGGAACAACAAGGTTTCATACAGGAATCAACCGATCACTCCTATGGAATTGGAATAATGAATAGGGTTCATTTGAAGCAAGGGAGATTCCAAGTGTTCTTGCAAAATCAAGTAAGGTATTCTATCAAATTAGAGAATTCTATCTCAACGAGGTTTTCCCAAGAACCTTCCAAAACATCCCAAAGCTTGATCTATACCGAAATTTCTCCAGCAATTGCCTATCGGTTTAATAGGCTCAGGCTTATGGCTAGTTTAACTGGCATTAGTTATTCAGTAGCTGGAGAAGAAATAGATCGAGATACCAATGAAATATTAGACCGAAATTCTCAGGTCTTCGCTATTGATTTATCTCCTAGATTTTTACGAATCGGAGCGGAATTCCTATTTTAAGAAAGCCCATATATGCTCTCGTAAAATCGCTCTAAAAAGCCTCTCCGATAACGATGTAAGGATTGATGTCTCCTTCAGCCGTTATAGCCACATCTAGGCGCAAGTTGAGGCGTTCGAGTGGATCAACCATGAGCCTTAAGCCTAGTCCGAAAGCACCGCGTAATTGACTGATTGAAAAGTCACTAATCTCAGGTGTTACATCGCCAACACTAGCAAAACCAACCGCTCCCCAAGGAGAGTTCTTAAAATTTAAACGATACTCTGCCTGTGCTGAAAGCATGTGATTTGAAGTATATCGTCCTTCATAATAGCCACGCATAATTTCACTACTACCCAGCTGGGCTAAATCTACGAGAGGCACATCGCCGCTTGCAAAATACCCTCTCGTATTAAGGGCTAATACATCTCTCCAATCTTCCTTTCCCTTAAGTTGAATGAAATGACGGAGGTCATACCTCGTAAGGTCATAAACATGGGTTCCTCCTAGGATTTCTTCATACTTCCCAAAAGTCGCCTCGATGTAAGTTCCTGTTTGCGCATTGAGTAAGCTGTTGCGCGTATCATAGAGAACTGCAAATTCACCTCCGACAGAGACAGATCCACCTGCTCCAGAAATATTAGCATCGAGAAACTTACTGGGTATCTCCATACCGTCCTCGTCTTCATTCACAAAATTGGTGCTGCGTACATTTCTGTAGCGGACTCCTGCACCTATAAAAAGCTTCTCTATAAACAGTTGCTTAGAAAGAATTGGCTCTAGGATTATCTGAGAACTCTCAAAAATTTCTTCGTTACTCGCGTCCGTGTCCCTGCCAACACCAAAGAATAATCTAGGGAATATTTGAGCACGAGCATTGCCTGAAAGCACCCACTCTTCATCTGGAGAAAAAATCTCAAATCCACTATAAAACAGGATTTGATTCTCTACCGTATAAGTGAATGCAATTGGGATTGTACTTGTACGCGTACGGTGCTCATCACCAGAATTCGGGAGCTTAAACTGAAAAGATCCTCCTACTCCAAAACCAAAGCTTGTCTCTGGTGTAAACAGCACGTAAGGAGCAAAGACAAGCTTTGAGGCATAGATGGTAGAATCTGCCGCAGCACGCTTTTTATTGGGCTCAATCGTGAGCACATCAATAATTTTCGCCAGGCCTTTCAACTCGTCACTTTCCTCTGTAGGTTCTGTTTCATCACTCTGTGCAGCAAGTTGCGCAGCAGGCAAGCAGAGGAAAATCAACCCGAAGGTGAGTAGTAGAATTTTAGACACGTTTAAAGGTAGGCTTTTGAAAGCGTAATGATACGCGCGGTTGATTGAATAATACCAATAGAGTGAGCTACTGTCTACTGTGCAACGTTTAGACCAAATGCTGCGCATCGAGCACATCCTTGTACCTTTCGCACATGTTTTTCAGCTTTCAAGGTCATATTCCAGTATGTGATGAGACAAGTTTCGTTCACCCACAGGCTACGGTGATAGGCAATGTCATTATTGGCAAACACTGCTATATCGGGCCAGGGGCTGTACTTCGAGGTGATTGGGGGGAAATTGTACTAGAAGACGGCTGCAATGTGCAAGAAAGCTGTTGCATACACATGTTTCCAGGGGTGAGTGTCCGCTTACGCCAAAACGCCCATGTAGGTCATGGTGCAGTCATTCATGGAGCTGAATTGGGCGAAAACTGTATGATCGGAATGAACGCCGTAATCATGGATGACGCTAAAATTGGAGCCGGTAGCATTGTCGGCGCCCTAGCTTTTGTGAAAGCAAAAACCATTATTCCAGCTCGCAGCCTAGTTGTTGGAAATCCAGCAAAGGTTATTCGTGAAGTAAGCGATCAGCAACTCGATTGGAAAACCGCAGGAACGGAGCTGTATCAAACGCTTCCGAATACTTGGCAAACAGAAACCGAAGAGGTAGAACCACTTCGTGAAATACCAGCAGATCGACCAGAGATGAAGAAGGTCTATGCTCCTTTTGAGAAAAGGAAGTAGTACTTAGAAACGAGGGCTGGCTAAGCGGGGAGCTGCTGCAGTTTTCCAGGTATAGAACACTCCAAAAGAAAGAGAAGCTTGCGGTACCACTGCCGTTAACGATTGACCTGATGGTCGAAAGCGATCAGAACTAAACGTACCGCTCAATACACCCAACCATTGGCCATACTTGTATGTACCGGAAATACAAGGATACAGCTGTGTGAAGCCTGAATTGGAAGTCTGAATGTCCGCGATAGAACTCTGAAAATCAGGTGGCGGAGTAACTAACCTCCGCTCATTTTTGTACGATTGGACTAGTACTACTCCACCCTCCAATCCGAAATGGTCAAACACCCAACCGCCCATAAATCTGCCTTGTACTCCTCGCACCTTACCTGTAGTGAAAAGACTAGCCGTAGCAGGAACTCTATAGCCGTAGTCTGTAATGGTGAGATGAGAAAATGTCCCGCTTAGATACGAATTAGCAGACAGCACGTACTCCATTCTGAGCGCTGGAGACCAAGAGAGTTGCGCCTTATCCTCGCCGTTAGGAAAGGTTCTGGCATCTGCAGAAACATAACTATCCTTTAATGTGGTGAGCTGGGCATTTGCTCCTACTCCGAGGAAAAACTGAGCACTTGCCACGTTATACAGCCCACCGATAAGCAACAGAACGATTAAGAGTATTTTCTTCATAACGAGCAGGTATACATCCCTTTAGGTTAGCGCCAAGGTATTTAATCGTTAGCGAAATAGGTTTTGGCGAAAGCCCAACGTAAGATAAGGATCTTTACAGTCGCCTACGGAATACAACTACGCAACAGATCTACTATCTCGTCACGAGCGTATCTGACGATGGTTCAAGCTCTTCGGTACCGTCGTATATGTCCTCTGCATCATCGCGTGCGTCCTTACCACGCAGGAGAATGAACTCTTGGACATTTTCCTGTGTAAGCATGCCCGCTAAATGTTGGCCATTATAAACAGGACAGACGTTCGCATGCTCTAGCATCATCAGCTCAAACCCTTCTTGGAGCGGCATTGAGGTTTGCAGCTCTACGGGCACTGCCAAAGTTGCGTCCTTAACGCGCATGTTAGCCTCTCCTGTGCTCAATGCTTTGACGAGCGCCTCGCGTGTAAGCACTCCAACAACAATATTTTCAAGGTCAAAAACAAGGAACTCTTTCTCCTGCCCAGAAAGCAACAATTCGACGGCCCGCTGCAAGGGCTCATGTACATAGAGTTGCGTGTAATTGGTCATGAGCACATCGCTCACCTTATAACCTTCAAGGATCGACTTGGTCAATACTTGGCGCGACTCTGCAGTTGCTCCTAGATAGATGAACAATCCGATGAAGACCAGCCAGAAATTGCCAAAAAAGCCCATGAATACAAAGCCAACAGCTAGGGTACGACCTATTCCAGCTGCAAAACGTGTGGCCTTAGCACGGTCCCAGCGCATTGCTAGTAGCGCTCGTAAGACTCGACCTCCATCCATCGGAAAGGCAGGAATAAGGTTAAAGAGTACAAGGATGAGGTTTACCGCAAAGATGTTTTCTGCGAAGTAGATAGGATCTAAGGAAGAGATCGTATCCGCATAGTTGACGAGGTTGACCAACTGGCCTGTTGCTGCCAAATAAGCGTACAAGCCTATCGCAATTAGGATATTTACGGCAGGTCCAGCAAGAGCTACGAGAAGTTCTTCCCTTGGTTTTTCTGGAATACGTTCTAGTGATGCAAGTCCTCCAATGGGGAGAAGTGTAATGTCTCGCGTACGGATTCCAAATCGACGTGCAACCAGCGCGTGGCCATACTCATGTGCGAGCACACAAATAAAGACAGCGAGTACAAAACCTACGCCGTACAAGCCGCTTTCAACGTTGCTTGTCTCGCGATAGTAGCTGAAAAAGAACCAGCCGAGAATAATCAGAAAGGTCCAGTGCACCTTGACATCGATGCCTGCAATCCGAGCTATTTTATGTGATCCGCGCATGGTGATGGGATTTCGGTACTGGGATTTCAGATGTCAGACCAGATGATCAGACTCAACATTGAAGGATTAAAGTAACGCTTTTTGGATTGGTAAGGGTCATAGACAAATGACGACATGAGAAGTATGGCGAAAGAACCCGAACTCCTTACTTGTGAAACTCATGGTGTTGCCTCTAGGTTGTTGCGCGTGTTACTGTGAACGGCGGCTCGCAATACGCAACAAGGACGCCTAGTACTGAATGAAACGCCTTACCTTTGCTTCTGCAAAATCTAATTCATGGGAAGGGCATTTGAATTTCGTAAGGAGCGTAAAATGAAGCGCTGGGCTGGAATGGCCAAGGCGTTTACACGTATTGGTCGTGAGATCAGTATGGCGGTTAAAGAAGGTGGAGGTAATCCAGACTACAATCCACGCCTCCGCATGGCGATCAACAATGCCAAGGCGGCTAATATGCCGAAGAGCAACGTTGAGAATGCCATAAAAAAGGCCACCGAGAAAGACTCGGCCAACTATGATGAGATCATCTATGAAGGCTACGGCCCGCATGGAGTTGCAATTCTAGTAGAAACGGCGACCGATAATGGAACACGTACTGTGGCCAATATGCGCCACGCCTTTTCAAAGTATGGGGGCCAGATGGGAACCAATGGTTCGGTTGACTACATGTTTACACGTGTAGGTCAGTTCAAAGTTGAGGACGAAGGTCAGGACTTGGAAGAGCTCGAATTGGAACTCATCGATGCAGGACTAGAAGAAGTAAGCAAGGATGAAGACGGAATGATTGTCTTCACGTGTGGCTTTACCGATTTTGGAAATTTCTCAACTGCACTCGAAGAGAAAGGACTAAAAGCCAAAAGCTCTGAACTCGTACGTCTGCCGCAGCATTCTAAAACATTAACCGACGCTCAAGCCGAAGAAGTCATCAAACTTATCGACAAGCTCGAGGAAGATGATGATGTGGTGAATGTGTTTCATACGATGGATGAAGGGGAATAGCCGAAGCTTTGCTTCGGTAATTAACAATTGACAATTACCAATTGTTAATTACACGACGTTTTGCTCGCCTTCGGCTCATTTTACCTGCGAACCGGTGGTTAGCAGAACAATGGATCATAACAAGTAAATAGAAAGAGATATGTCCCACGTTACTTCTACGACCAACGCCGGCATTACTACCATCGAGTTTTTTACTGAGGCTCATAATTCCTTACCGGGAAAGGAGCTGGCTCAACTTGCCGAAGCGATTGATGATGCGGGAACAGATGATGACTGTCGAGTTATCATTTTAAAATCTGGTGGAGATAGGACCTTCTGTGCAGGAGCAAGTTTTGATGAGCTCATTGCGGTGAGCAATGAAGCAGAAGGGCTTGCTTTTTTCAGTGGTTTTGCGCGTGTGATTAACGCCATGCGTCGCTGTCGAAGATTTATCATTGGCCGTGTGCAGGGTAAAGCTGTTGGTGGCGGAGTTGGTTTGCTGAGTGCATGTGACCTTGTCTATGCGACCAAGTTTGCAAGTATTAAACTCTCTGAGTTAGCGATTGGAATTGGACCTTTTGTGATTGGACCTGCGGTGTCTCGCAAAGCGGGTTTTGCAAGTTTCAATGAGATGTCGATTCGTGCTGATGAGTGGTTTAGTCCAGCTTACGCCAAAACCCATGGCCTTTTTACGGAGGTACTCGACGATGCTACAGCGCTTGATCAGGCGGTTTTGGCGAAAGCTGAAACACTCGCAAGCTGGCACCTAGAAGCGATGATAGACATGAAACGCGTCTTGTGGGAAGGGACTGACCATTGGGATGACCTCTTAAAAGAGCGAGCAGCAATCTCAGGCACCCTGGTTACCAAAGCATGGACAAGAAAGAAATTGGCTGAGATCAAGGCATAAAAAAACACGAGCATGGGCCTACTGCTCATACTCGTGTTCTTATTTATTTTAGGAGTAGGTTGTTACATCATTCCTCCCATCAAGCCTGCTACCACGTTCAGAACAACGCCGACAACGAGTCCAATGAGGGCGAGCTTGCCTGCAGATGCAGCAGCTACAGGTTCGTCGTTTCTTTTGATCAACCAGAGAATTCCACCAACGAGTGGAATACAGAAAGAGACTACTTTTAGAATTGTTGAGAGGTCTTGATTGGACCCGTGCGGAGTGTTGGCATCGCTCATACGTGAAGTTGGTTTAGATTAGAAAAAAGTTAAAAGAAAGCGCCCGATACCCTGGCCAATAACGGCTATGAGTGACATGGCGCCTAAACCAGCAAGAATGCCGGTGATGAGACGTAGGTAGTTGTGGCTTTCATAAGAAGTAAGACCTTGAAGTAATCCATCCAAGAAAGCAGGCACTATTAGGGCTAGCGAGATTGCCCAGCCAAAGCTTGTTGCTAATAACGGGAAAACTGGCAAGCTCAGATAACCAATATGCACACCAGTACATCTAGCACAAACAGGAAATTGTTTACCCTTCCAAAAAAAGGAACGATCGGGTCTTTGGTGGCAAAGCATGATTGAACTTAGTGAAACTCAAGAGAATGACAATACTCGTGTGGAAAAGCCACTTAAAAAGTTGCGTTCAAAAACAAACGCTAAACGCGCTTTAAATCTTCGTTAACGGCTGGCTTAAAGTCTGTTTAAAGTCCTTCATCTAGCAGAAATCCAATTGAAAACTAGCCTACTTTGGAACCAGAAATCAAGAACAAAAATTACTGATTTCTACATTTTCTCTCTAAAAATCAAGCTCATGAAAACCCTCAGCCTCGTTATAGGATTTCTCTTTCTTACTGCTCTTGCCTACGGGCAACAAGAGTACTTAGGCCCTCGACATACAATTTCTGCTCAATATGGCTACGGATGGTTTGGCCTATTAAACGAAACGGAAGGAGACATTGAAATAGACATTAATGAATCTGGGGATCCTACAATTTTCACGGCCTCAATTGATGGTTCGGCAGCAACTACACTGGCCTATGATTATCGATTTGGACGTGTATTTAGTTTAGGTGGGGCTTTAAGCCATCAAGCAATTGACATCACTGGATTTCGAAACACTGAAACTAGCGAACCGATTTCTGGATCATTAGACATCAATAGAATATTTCTAAGTGGACGAACACTTTTTCATTACGGCAAGAATCCAAAATGGGATTTATACTCAGGAGCACGAGTCGGTGCAACGTTATGGAATGTAAAATCTACTGTAGATCAAGATGAATTTACCCTTGGTACGGGAGTGACTCTGGGGTCAGGAACACTAGTATTGCCACACCTAGTTCCAATTCCATTTGGCTTTAAGTTCTACCCAGATGACCGCTTGATGCTTGGTGCTGAATTGGCGGTTGGTTCACCACATGTATTAGCCTTCCAGGTCGGTTTCCGACTATAAACTTTTGCGAATAAGGAAGTATTCCACGTTGAGGCTTGGAGTGAAACGTTGCATTTTGCTCCAAGCTTCATTTTTCGAAACAGCCGCAGGTTTATGATATGCACCTTTACATTAGTGAAGATTGTCGAGTCTTTTAAAAGATATCAGTTACCTCCTAATATCGACTATACCAAAGGTCTCTTCATCGGTACTGTATTGAGTCAAAATGGAATAAAGTATTAGGCGCCCACGACTAGTGTTTGTGTAAGCATGCTTTTCCATTCGCATGCGCCACCTTCACTTTTTCTTTTTCAATCCCAGTCTCTTTATATAGTGTATCAATTTGACTGGTCAACGCAGCTAGCTTGGCTTCCAGGGCGAGGTTAGCTTCACGCTGTTGCTGCTGACTTTCTTGAAGCGCTAGTCGCAAATCCATGTTTTCCGACCTTAGTGCTTCCAATTCTGCGTTTGCAGAAATATTACCAGCGGTTGGCGAGACCAGTCCAATCACTGTATTATTTGCAACATCATGACGAAGGGAGGCCGGCGGATTTTTGGTATTGGTTAAACCGTTTCGATTAACTGTTGAGCGAGATCGATATACATAGCCTGCATCGCTAATGATCAATCTTCGGTACGTAATGTTTGCTGAGGCAATCGGAATGTCTTCGACTCGGATCGGGAAATCACCAGCAACTGGATCGATGTGAATTGTCGCGTTAGGCACCGTTTCTTCACCAAAACCTACACGACGAGTATTCCCATCAAAGTGGGCAATAGGCCTGATGCTCTCATTGGTTACTACAAAGTCGTCAGCGTGCACATGTATTCCTCCAGTTAAATTGACAATATCAACATCACCAGCTAGTCTACCGATATACTTTTCTGTATCATTGAATCTAATATTATGCTCTTCTCGTACAATGACGTCCTGCGAAGTTCTATGGTTCCCCAAGTCATCTCCAAGTAACGCCTGTGCATTCGTGGGTGTCATGGTTCTCAAATCACCCGCTGCGTTGGCTGTCACTACGAATTGATCGGTAGTTACAGCTGGCATTTCCCCGACCCGTGCACTCCCCCTTACATCAAGAAGACTTGACGCAGGATTACTTGCACCAATCACAAGAGAATTTCCGAACTGCTGCAGGTGCAGAGGATTGGTACTACCACCATTGTACGCTCCGATTTGATTTTGACTTACGCCAACATATGTACCATCACCAAACCGAGCAACTCCTCCGTTTCCTCCACCCAGCGTGAGAGAATTATTCGCCTCGACATGTAGTATCGCTTCAGGATCTGTTGTACCAATGCCAACACGACGGGTATTCGCATCAATATTCATAACCACCTCAGCTTCTCCTCGAGACATAAAATTTGTCTCTGTAAATCCATGAATGCGCAGATCTTGATTATTCCGAGCATAGATATAATTCGATGCTGACCCAAACTCCAGGTGATTCGTCCCAGTCATACGTTGTGTACCACTGACCTCAAAATCTACTTGAGGATTTCGATTTAGAATTCCAACTCGATCCGTATTAGCCTGTACCGTTAAAATATCAACGGCATCATTTCGATCCCTAAAAACGACGTACTGCTGTCCGTGGAAATACCAATTATTGTTACTTCCAGGAGAATTAATATAGTTCGTCCCATCTCTAAACTGAAGCTGTTCATCACCCGTCATACGTTGTGTACCAGAGACTTCAAAATCAACACTAGGGTTGTCGTTCAACAGACCAACCCTCCCATTATCTGCACGAACTGTAAATAAACTTGTGGAATTCGCTCTATTTCTAAAACTCATATCTTGTCTGCCGACGAAGTACATATGGTTACCTGATTGAGCATAGATATAATTCTGATTAGAACTAAACTGTATCTGGCTAGCATTAGACATTCGCTGGTTACCAGTTACGCCAAGAATTAAGGAATTATCTACGTTAACCTGGCCTATACCAACTGGCAAATTAGAGACAGGACTGATGTCTCCACTATTGTTTACCCAAAGACTACTTCCACCTGAAAACAAATCTGCTGCCGGACGGTAGGAAAGCTTTCCGCTTGCATCTGTCACGAGTACCGAAGTTTCGGCTGATCCTGCCCTTAAGCCTTCAAGGCGTAGCGGATCTTGTGTAGCAGATGAAGTCTTGATATGCAGCGCAAAATCTGCATTTGTCGGGATTACCCCAATACCGCTTTGAGCGGATGCGATCGTAACAAATCCAATACAGAAAAGTACAGATGCGAATTTAAATAGTGTCATTCTAGTCTCTCGGTCCAGTAGCCTCATAAAGCAAATAGGAGAAGCTGAACTGATGCACAGTGTCGGCACCTTGTTGAATCAGCCCCTCTAAAGCTTTTTGCTTACTCCTGGGAAGTTCATGGTCTCTTCATGAATTAACCACACGTCATATTAACAAATATGACAATATATTTAATTCACTATCAGCCAATTACATTCAAATAGAGTGCCACCTGGTAAGAAATACCTCCATTTAGCGTTTTCAAAATACATATATAATCTTGCCATGTATAAATGACTTAAAACATGGGCCTTACTTACTGATTTAATATTTGGTAACTAGCAGAAGAGATTGACCTTTACCTATTTGCTTTTCTACTCTTTTTCTGGATTAGCTACTTGATTTGATGATCTAGTCCTACCACTTCACTTTTACCTATCCATGTATCCGATTTACCAAAGTGCTTCGACCAACAAGCACACAGTCAATAGCCTAGTCTTACTAGTAATTCAGCTAATTATTCTAAGCACATATGTTGGGGCCTGTAGGCAACCCTCTGATAAAGCGCACGCGCCAGAGGGTTACGTCAGATTTAAGGATACGCCAGTCTATATTTCACCACCCGAGGGTTTAGTGCTATATGGGCGTCAAAAAATATGGGTTAGCGATGAATCAGCTATACAGTTGCAAGTCATGGAACGTAAAGATTCAACCGAAAAAATTCGCCCAGAAAGAAACCGTCCCGCTGGTTGGAAAGAATTGTCGCTATGGGAAATGGACACACTAATCAATGATCATCTTTGTATCTACACATCTTCGACCAAGGTGAAAAGTCGCGCGATAACGATTCTACAATCAGGTCCAAATCGGGCAAGGTCTTGGGGCGGGGTAATGCGGTTTACGACAAAAGATAAATTATACTACTTGATTGCTGAAACACGCGACCTATCGGAGGAAAATCTGAACATGCTACAACAGGTGCTGCTCTCAATGTACATTAGTGAATAATTTTGTCAATCGAAAAAATTGAACTTCTATTTGAAATCTTAAATCGTATTCTCGTTTTAAGAATCAGATGTATTCAGACCTGAATAGAAATGATGACAGCGCACATATTTTAGACATCAGTTATCAGATATTAGAGTTATTTACTAAATTAGTAACTCAGTCTTAGTATAACCAAAATCAATCTTAAAATCGTGAATCCATATTATTGGCTTCGCATACCGTATTGCGAGGCACGCATGCGTGCAGCTAAATCTATCCCTGGCGCCGTTTGGGATGAGCACCAACAAATGTGGCGTTTGCCGAAAAGGAAAGGCGCTGAACAAGATGTCTCCACAAAAGGTCTCGGAGATTGCTTACTTGATCCTGCTATTACCATACCTCCTCGCTACGGCTTTGCGCGAGGCGCGCGTAAAGTGCCTCATCCCTTAGCACGTTTACAGGCAGCGAAGGAAGAGGCGTATATGACGCTACCCCACCCGAGTGTGCAGAAAGACTTCTACTCGACCTCACCGGAACGCCTGCATGCTGATGGAACGGTTCGCCAGACTGTTTCGGATGCTCACATTACTCCACATCTCGTTGCTTATACAGAGAAGCTGCGAGCACTTGGAAAAGCTGAGGCGACGGTACGAACATATCGTTCTGCCCTGAAATTGTATGCCGAATGGCTACCTGTACCTCTGCCAAAAGCGACTCCTGCCATGTTTCGTGCATACTTGGACTATTGCGCTGATGTACGGTGTTTGAAGGAGCGGACGATCAGAGGGATTGTGCAAGCGGTAGGGGTATTCTAAAAAGATTGCTTTGAGCACCGTATCTAGCTCTATCAATTCGATAGTTTCCAAATAGTGCCCTTAAATGCTCCCGGCTTAAAGTCACCCACACCGATAACCTTATCGCTAATACGTATCATACGGTTAGCTCCTGATTTAATCCTATTCGTCTTCAATATGCTTCGGTAGGCCAATTGGTTTTCTGCTGGAATCTCCTTGCCATTGAATGTAATCGTTCGTTCGCCAATTCCCAAAATAACCCAATCTGTTTCAGATTCGATCAAATTATCCTCTAACAATTGACGTTGCAGCATTTCATAAAGAGTACTCATCTGGTCTCCATCCAAGTCTACTGATAATAAGCGCTTCTTCCCGATTTGCTCAGGAGTTTTCGCTAAAACCTTCTCCGCAAACTCATTTAGGTTATTCCAATCATCGGAGAAGTCAAAGGCATATCTTGTTTGTGTTCCTAATCGCTCAAGGCTTCTATCAAGCTCGGTAAAAACACTCGTATCAATAGGGGGTATCGGGAAAAGCCCAACACCCGAACCTTTGAAATCGTCTCCAACAAAATCTCCGACAAGAATAAGGTCGGGTGATAATTTTATCGCTCGATGCTCTCCAAACCCAGCGATGGTGGTCAACTTAGAATACGCCGTCGCTAATCCTTCGTTAAGTCGTTCACCATTAATCATAACTTGAGACCCTGGCAATTTTATATAGACTGTAGATGTATCAGCAGGTATTAAACCGTCGCTATAAAGATTCGAGTACAGAGATTTTTTAAGCTGTTTCATTTGCCTATTACTCAACTCGGGAGGCGGAGTTCCTGAAGCAATGCTCAATTGAGAACCTTCTGGAATTCTCATCGTGTCTGTGCGAACGTCTGCACCAACTTGATATTGATCTAGTGCAATAAGGCCTGAAGGTTCCATCTCCGGAATACGACTTGGCTGCAGAAGGTCTTGTTTTGGCGAAAGCTTACTTTCTATAGAAAGTGACGAGAGCGCCATAGTCTGCCCAGAAATCTCAACGGTGCCTACATCAAAAATAGAGTCCAAGGCTGAAAATTCTGCTAACGTTGAAATTGGGTCAATTTCTAAATTGGATAAGGATAAAATATCAGGATCAATTGTATCTACCATGACCTCCACTCCTTCATTTAATTCATCGATACTACTTTCAGATACTACTTCAGGGATTTGAAAAAGATAAAGGACAGAAATAACAAGAAGCGGAAGACTAATCATAGAAATTATTTTAAGGTTCAAAGACCCGTTCGCCCCATCAGCAGGCATATTGTTCACTTCAGGAAGACTAGAGACAAATCCTTCAACCTTAGAAATCTCAACTTCAATTGGGGCTTCCTTCACTGAGCGAAACAGTTCGTCTAATCGTTCATTTGAACTTTTCATAGCATATTGCTTTTAAAGCCCGTCGAATGGCTCTCTGATTCTGGCTCACTGAGCATTTGTTTTAGAAGCTTTCGTCCTCGGCTAATTTTTGTCTTAATTGCTCCCTCGGTAGAATCTTGAATGATTGCAATTTCCTTCATACTGAATCCACTAATTTCAAAAAGGAGCAATGCATCACCTTGCGCTTCGGGTAGCTTTTGGATCAATCGATAGAGTAATTGAATGTCTAACAAGACATCAGGAGGTGTTTCCCGACTTTTCAGTTTTGCTGCATCGTCTTCTGTAAATTCAGCACGATGTTTTGATTTACGCCACAAACTCACTTTCCGATTACGAGCAGCCCTAACCAAGTAATGCAACAATGGAGTATCAGAGCTGAGTACATCATAGTTCTTGTAAGCACTCAGGAGTACATCCTGAACCAAGTCTTCGGTTGCCATCTTCCCATGCACTATCGCCGTGCAGTAACGCACAAATGGCTCGTGGCAAGAGCGATACGCTTCCATAAAGGCCTGTTGCTTGGTGACGGACATGAATACAGTGAGTGTTCTATTTGAATAGTCGCACGCGCCGAAAAAAGGTTACATCTGCCCTAATCAACATGCAAAACCTAAGATACAACGCGATGAAATGCGCTTTCATTCTTGGTAGACCGAATGAAGAGTTTCAACTTCTGCAACAGCGTCGCATTGAAGTTGCAAAATTTGAAACAGTAGCCTTTCATACACCCTCTAATTTTGAGCCATGCAAAACCAGTTTCAATTTGGCATTCGACAATACCTTGGACGCTACTTTTTCGTGGACTGTTCGGTTGGGGCAGTATTTGAAGAATTCCTGTTTGACGCCCAAGATTTTAGAAATCGTTCAGGCTCATTTGGTGAAGCCCCGCCTGGAATAGCGATGGAGTATTTGTTCGAATGGGTAGAGGAGTAGCCTGCAAATAAATGGCATGACAATGTGGGGCTGAGGGTTGGCTTATCAGTTGGTGTTCGCTTAGGATAACAGTACAGGAAACTGCACTCGACACCAATGACGTTTGCATCGATTGCGGCGGTGCTTCTTCGACCGCACCGCCCTACCTTTACCTCATGCGCATTCACCTAATTGCTCTCCTCCTCTTTTCAACCTCCCTCTACGCTCAAACACATATGATGTATGCGGATGAATGCAAAGGCATGCTCAACTCAGACAGGTACACCTACCAATGTACCGAGAAGTACATGGAAAAGTACTTTGATGAACACATGCCTTGGGATTCCATCTCACGAATTATGGAGCCGCAAGGGATCTACCTCAACTGTGCTTACACGGTTGAGCCGAACGGCACGATTACTAATATCCTGATCGAGGACAGGTCTGAGCTGCTCGTCGAGAGAACAAGGCGCGTCATTAAAAGCATGAAACTCAACCCAAGGTTCAAAGAGGGGAAAGCGGTGCCCTATACGGTCCAGCGTGTATTTCGACGAACTAAAACTGAGATGATCGACCTGTTCGACCGAGCCAAGAATGGACAACCTGCTCCAGCACTTGATCACGTTGATTATGGAGATGGGGTGATGGTCCCCATCGAGCCAGGTGCAGCGGTTGGATCATTGGAAGAGATCCCAGCCTCCTTGTGGGATGACTTGACGACAACGCCTGCCCCGGAGTCCTGTGGTGCATTATCGGATAGCGAACGGGTGACCTGCGCCAAAGACTTTCTAAGAGAACGCTTGGCCCGCTTGCTGCCAGACACGCTCCAACCCAGCAATCCAATCTTACTTAGCATCGGTATTTTACCCAATGGTGCGCTGCTGTTAGAGGCTGACAAAACGAAAGA
>CALDTK010000327.1 GCA_937924035.1 uncultured Saprospiraceae bacterium
TAACCATTCAGCATTACGACTGTCTCTTTTGACGAAGTCCCGGTTGAGGTCTAGGTTTTTGGAATTTCCTCTAAATCCATAGGCTTTGGGGCCGTTTTGGTTAGCTCGCGAAAAAGAACCTCGATTGAGGGAGCCTCCAATATTATAGACCGGCACGATGGCTATCTGCGCATTAGTGAGCGGAACGTTCTTCAGTTCACCAGTCACGAGTTCACGCGCAAACATCATGCTTGCATCTATTCCACAAGGTTCGCCAGCGTGTATACCGTTGTTGACGAAGAACGTTTGTACTTCACCTTCCCGCTTATATGTGATAATGAAAACTTGTAAAGGTTTGCCACTATCAGTTGATCCGAGTGTGATTAGTGCACAACGATTTGGATGAGCTTTCGCCAAAACTTCATAATGCTTGATGGCCTCTTCATACGATGCCGAACTCAAGGAATCCAATTCGAAAGGCGTCATCAAGGCGTTGACTTGTGCAGTAATTCTCCCCGAACTCGATAGCACTAAGAGCAGAGTAGATAGCTTAATTAAGGTTTTAAACATGGTCAATTGATAGTTTGCCAAGAAGAGGATTAAGAGATGATGTGCGGGAAGTAGTAGAACTCTTGACTCTCGGCACTTTTTGCTTCAGCGTTTGGAGCTGTCTATTAGGCTGCAATTTATACTGTCCACAGTCAACGGATTGACATGGTTGTGACGAGTACATTTGCGATCCGTGGCAATAGAATTACTTACATATCTAGGAGTCTTTGTTGTTAGCATCATCTTGCTTCTTAAGGCCTCCGATTGGTTTGTTGACTCTAGCGAGAAGATAGGCTTATCCTTAGGCATTTCACCTTTCGTGATTGGAGTTACCATCGTAGCATTTGGAACGAGTCTACCAGAGCTTGCTTCGAGTATTGTTGCGGTCATCAACGATGACTCCGCCATTGTAACTGGAAATGTAATTGGATCGAATGTGGCCAATATCTGCTTGGTACTTGGCATAGTGGCTATTGTAGCCCGAGGCATCAAGATGGATTATGCAGTACTTGATGTTGATGTTCCTGTGGTTATAGCATCAGCAATACTGTTGTATGTCTTTACCTACGATGGTGTCGTGAATTGGATAGACGGCATATTCTTGCTAGCAATGCTTGTGATCTTTCTGATCAGTTCTTTTCGAACGCACAAAGGAGATGACAGTATCAAGGTTGATGCAGGCTGGAAGGCCTATGCTTTGCTCATTGTTGGAGCCGTTGGTGTTTACATTGGAGCGACCTATACCGTGATGAGTATTCAAGAGGTGAGCAATGTTATGGGGATCTCAAGCGGAGTTATTGCCATGAGTGCAGTTGCATTAGGTACAAGTTTGCCGGAAGTAATTGTGAGTGTAGCTGCTGCCCGCAAGGGAAAGCCTGGTATGGCCGTAGGAAATGTCGTTGGATCTAACATTTTCAACAGTTTCGCAGTCATGGGTATCCCATCATTCTTTGGTGATATCATAGTTCCAGAAGACGAGCTTGGGTTAAGTCTAATCTTTATGGTGGGCATAACCTTTCTATTCGCGTTCATGGCCGCGGCCAATAATGTAAGCCGTTGGGAAGGGGTAATGCTGGTAATGATGTATTTAATTTTTATCGCTCAGTTGTTCTAAGCGAAAGTGAGCTAGACCTTGTTTTCTAGTCAAAAAAATATACCTAACACAGTGTGAGGAAGCTTGATGTTACTTTAACAAGTAAGACAAGCTAGTTTTTGTAGGTTTGGCTACAAATTGAGACTAAACCCCACAAGATGATGAGAACTTTACTTTTTGCATTTTTTACTTTTTCCTTGTCATTTGCATTATCAGCCCAGCTTTACAATGCAGATTTTTCTACTCCTGGAGATGGATTCCCAGACCATACAACATCATCACCTCCTGCCGCTGCTCCAGCGAGTGCGATAGGCGGTGCAAGTCCTAATAGTTGGACTGTTAGTTACTCTACTACTCCATCATCGGATGGGTCCGCAAATTCCTTTAGTACAAGTGGTGGAGCCATGGTGATTAGCGACTGGGGTGGAGGAGGATCATTCGTTTCCCAAACGATTGATGTAAGTATGTACGACGAGGTGAGTATTTCTTTTGCAGGTTCATTTACGAATGGGTTTAATAGCCCTCCAACAGAGTTTTTTGAGTACACGTATGATTCAAATTCTGGTCCTGTTACTATTCCTGTTTCTTCAGGTGCAGGAATGACCCAATCTTTCCCAAGTGTAGACGTTAGTTCATTATCAACAATGACCGTAGGGTTTAACTTCAACGTCAACGGAAGTAGTGATGGATTTACCATTACATCAATGCAAGTTATAGGAACAGTTTTACCTGTTACCCTTACAGCTTTCAATGCAAAGCGTACAGACAATGGCGCTATGCTTGAGTGGACTACAGCCTCTGAAGAGAACAACGATTATTTCTCAGTTGAAATGAGTCGTGATGCAGCACGTTTTAGCGAAAGCGCGCAGATTAAAGGCAATGGCACCACTGAAAGCTTAGAGACTTACTCATATGAGTACACGAACCTCGCAGCAGGAACCTACTATTTCCGACTACGCCAAGTTGATTATGACGGTCAATTTGCATATTCTGATGTTGTCAGCATGACGATCGAAGGAGGACGTGATTTTGACCTGATCGCCAATACTGTTCACGATTATGCTCAGGTAGAAGTGAAGACTCCTCGCCCTGTTCGTGTACTTAATACAACAGGTGTGGTTGTTGCAGAATACAATTTAGTTGAGGGCATGAACACGCTCGACGTAAGTGCGCTTACGAACGGCATGTACATTCTAACTGACGGTACGAGCTCACAGCGTTTCGTAAAGTAAGGATCACATTGATACTATTGAAAAGCCCCAGTATGACCGAGTCATACTGGGGCTTTTTGAGTTAATATGATTATGTTCTGCTAGCGTCGGATCATTTTTACAACCTCATTAGAAGAGTCTCCTGCAACCTTCAGTACAAATATCCCTGAGCCTAGGTCTGGAGGGCACTCGAAGAAATTTGTGCCACTTTGTAACTGAAAACTTGCTCGAACTCGGCCAACGATATCAAATAACTGTAGGGTGCGAGTAGTTGTACTGTTAGACCGGATGGGAATGGTTTCGCCCACTGGATTTTGAAGCAGCGCAAATGAAGGCGCTTCGCTCACCACTGGAGTTGAATTTGATGAAGTTCCCGTTCGTTCATGTGAGAAAATGTCAGAATAGCTTTCATTTCTATCCTTATCTATCATTCGAATACGGTAATAGGTGAGTCCTTCAACTGCTGCACCTGAATCTTTGAGTTGGTAGCGAAAGGCTGTGCTACTTGTTCCAATTGCCTTTACTGAATCCACAAAAGACCACTCAATATCACCAGCCCTCATAAAGCCACGTTCGACGTCAAAACGGTGAACATTCTGCTCTTGTTCAACCTCCCATCTTACCTCTATATCAGCTTCAATTTCGTGCGTTGAAAGCTCGCCCCAAACAATTATTGTCTCGACTGTGCAATCAGGTTCTTGCCCAGAGTGCTCTTTTTTGAGTGCAAAGGCTCGCTTGCTAGACTGATTTGAATCTGTAAGTGTAGTTACGCTAAGTAAAAGTTCTTCATTGGCTTGCAGATTGTCAAATTGCCAGAGCGTATCTGTAGTTACACCCACTTCTTTCATCTCCTCACCATCGAATCGGAAAACTGCGTATCTCGCAGCTTCAGCCTGTGGGCTCCAACTGAATTGACTTACCGATGCACAGATTTCGGTTATGCTCAAGTCTTGTGGCGGACTTACAATACTCACTGGGGCGTTTGTTATATCTGAAAGTGCTGTCTCATTATTGGTTATGCGAAATTCAGCCTGAGAAATGCCCGAAGGTGGAGCCCAAGAAACAGACCTGTTCTCACCAGGAATGTTGCTTGCAATGGTGTTCCAACCTGTACCAGCAGCCCTATATTCTAAATTCCATGTTCCTTGGCTACCTGTAGGGGCAGTCCACGAGATGTAGGTTGTTTGCCCTGGAATGAGTGTTTCTCCTCCAAAAGGACAGGTGAGTAAAACCTCTTTTTCTGGTGCAAACCAAGTTAGTACAAAGTCACTTTGACCATAACTCAAATGTGATGCTCGAACGATGATGGCATAATCTCCTGGTTCGGGAGCAGTTATCGTAACCTGTTCAATATTGTTCAAGTGATCAACACCTTCGCGAGCTTCTTGTAGAGGAGCGGTAGGGTTAAGAATAAGCGGCTTGATAATGGTGCCATCTTCTGCAATTAGAAAGATATCAAGATCATTCTCTAGTACAGCGGATTCATTGGTAGTAGAACCTGCGATATCGTTCCAATACAACATCACTTTCAATTGGGATACTTCTTCACCAACAGTAATCGTTTTGCTTATTTCTTGAGCATTTGATAGAATTCCAGTTTCGAATTGTTCTGCATCAATAACCTGAAGTGCGTTGTAAGCATTCATGACTCCAAAACCATACTCAAAGTCTGGTCCGGTGCGGCCTGCATCATCTGCTGTATTACAAGCGATAGCTTTTAGTAGTGCTCCTTTCGGCAGAACCCCAGGGTTGTTTCTTTGAAACGCCTCGCTCAATAATGCAAGTGTAGCGGTGACATTAGGAGCTGCGAAACTGGTTCCAGTTCCAGAACCGTATCCTCCATTTCTGATGGTACTAAGTACAGATGTTCCGACCGCTGAAATTTCTGGCTTCAGTCTACCATCCAATGTTGGCCCTGCACTACTGGTTTGATAGCGAACCCTATTAAAATCTACATTCCCGACAGAAAGGGTGTTTTTTGCGTTCTGTGGACCTCCTGGTATGTTTGCATAACCTGAAGGCATGTCACCACAGGCTTCCCTTCCACTATTTCCCACGGCAAATACGTGTAGCAAGTTTGGATTGTCAAAAAGCTGCTGGTCGATACTGGCACTATTACCATAGTATTTGTTCGCCGAATTACAATGGAAGCTAGGTCCGTAGGAATTATTGGTGATAGTCATCCCATAGGTTTGGAAGTAGCTTGGAGCGTTGTAAGTGATTGCTGTATTTGATTCAACAATGAGTTCTGCTTCTGAAGCTATTCCACGGTTAGTAGCATAAACATTTCCCGCTCCAACCATGATGCCTGAAACCATGTCCGGATGATTTCCCCACCCTGCATTGTAATTGTCTGTTGAATGAAGGATACGTTCGCCCATATCTGGGTGGCCTCCAAGTGCCCCGCCGTCACCAACTCCTATAACGATGCCTTGTCCGTTGAGACCAGGAGCGCCAGGAATATCGCTGTTTAAAGGAATAATACTCTGTACTACTCGTGCCTCGAAGTTGTATGGAACAAGGTCGTCCAACACTGGCGTCGCATCAAGAATGAAGGGATGAGTAAAGAGTTCGTCGAGTGCATCTACAGGTACAGATCCTTTCAAGGTTAATCCGCCTTCCATTTGCTTTCCTGCTTCGATAAAGTCTGCTTTCGCCAAAACCTCTGTCAGATAGGCTGAAGCTCCACTGAAGGCAAGTACTAAATCAACATCTATTCTAGAAGATCCTTCTGGAATGGTTTCACCTTCGTAAAACCTCAAAACTGAAGGTGACGAGGTTTTTTCCTGATCAAAAGCTATAGGCTTTGCACTTGTTGGAGCACTTGAAACTAAGTATGCCCCCGATCCATAGTGGTGGAGGATTTCAATTCCTTCGGCACGTAGCTGCTCCAAGGTATTCTGAGGAAGCGGAAAATCTAGTTGTACGAGGACCGGAGCTGTTTTAGCATCAAGGGTCTGACTCTGTAGTGTGTTCGCTGTACTAAACATGCAAAATATGCACGCAGCGAGCCACAAATGTGGCGTGTTCATAGTTTTCCTATTGGATGTACAAAGGGTGTACATCCACTGATCTAGTGCAGGATCAGGGGGTTAAGTGGATGCTTTGTGGGGAGCATCACCTATTGTTTCTGGGTTTAGTGTTTGCAGAATATGAAACAATAAGTGCAAATGATATGGCAATGGTCGTGCCAAGCCAACGAATAGTATACTTTTGCAGTTAGCCACCCAGATTGGGTGACTATTACCCCAAACAAGCGTTATGCGTCAAGTTTACTTGTGTCTACTGTTTATTATTTCTGCCTCGATACTCCTTGCACAGAGTGATGACCGCTATTTTGAAGTTGGCATTAAGGCAGGGATTGTTAATTACCAAGGAGACCTTCAAGAGGACCTCTTTACCACATCAGGAAGTCAGCCGCTTTTTGGTGGGTTTCTCCGCTATTCACTGAACGAAAATTTTGCTGTTCGGGGGGTACTAGAGGCTGGCTCAATTGCAGCATCTGATACTGATAGCCCTAAGCTGGCGGCACGTGGCTTTAGTTTCGAGTCAAATTTAGTAGCGGGTGAGCTTGTCGTTGAATATCTACCACTTGGGAAGGAACGTTTCCAGAATGGTATCTTTTTTAGTCAAGTGAATCCTTACGTCTTTGCTGGACTTGGCGTTGCAATTGCTGATGCTGAAGTTGCCACAGTAGATCCTGCCGATGCAAGTAGATTTCCTGAAGCAGACGATCAGTCCAATTTCTTCACCCTACCGCTTGGTGCTGGAGTTCGTGCTGACATTGCTAGTGGATTTGCCGTTGGAGTAGAGGCGAATTTCCGGGCCACGTTCAGTGATTATTTGGACGGTGTAAGCATGAATGGCAATTCTAACCGCAACGATTGGTTTTGGACATTTGGAGCTTATGCGAGCTTTACTTTCGGAAACCAGGACAAGGATTCGATGAATTTCTAGCCTTAGGTTAAACCTTCCTCAACATTCACTACGACTTTGTCACGCTCTGGGCTTCACTTCCCACATGAGCTTTAGTGAATGACATCGTTTTTCGATCTTGGCGCCATGTCCAATGCCAAGACGCTCTACCTCCTTGACGGCCACGCGCTCGTTTATCAATATCATTTCGCTTTTCGGGATCGCCCACTGATTAATTCTAAAGGTGTTAATACATCTGCGGTGCATGGCTTTACACGCATGCTATGGGACCTCCTCCAAACAAGTAAGCCAAGTCACTTGGCCGTCGTTTTTGATCCGAAAGGAGGCACTTTTCGAGAGGAACTCTTCGCTGAGTATAAGGCCAACCGAGAGGCACAACCTGAGGATATAGGAATAGCGCTCCCGATTATTCAGTCGATCGTAGAGGCCATGAATATCCCTGTAAAGATCGTCAAGAATTACGAGGCAGACGACGTTATTGGGACACTTGCCAAACAAGCAGAGCGAGAAGGATATGAGGTTTTTATGGTTACCCCTGATAAGGATTACGGCCAACTGGTTACGGACAACATCCATCAGTACCGACCGTCAAGAATGGGCTCTGGTGTTGCGGTGCTGAGAAAGCAGGATATCCTTGAAAAATGGGACATCGAAAACACAGACCAAGTGATTGATGTACTCGCGCTGATGGGTGATTCGAGTGATAACATTCCTGGCGTGCCTGGCATCGGGCCGAAAACTGCTGCCAAACTGCTCAAAGAGTATGCAAGCCTCAATAAAATCTTAGAAAACAAGGCCCAAATAAAAGGTAAAAACTCAGAGCGACTTACCGAGTTTGAGGAACAAGCTCGGATGAGCTACAAACTGGCAACAATCGATATTAATGCGCCCGTACAGTTCGATGCAAAAGAGTTTACTGTCGATCCGATGAACAAAGAGAAGCTTGCAGAACTCTTTGCAGAGCTTGAAATTCGAACGCTAGCAAAGCAAATACTTGGCGCTCCTGATCATGGATTGACCGTGCCTGCAGCAAGTGGTCAGATTGATCTCTTCTCTGCTCCGCAACCAGATGGGACGAAGCGTGTGGCGCCAACAGCACCATCTGCAAGTTCTCCATTTGGGACGCTCGCGACCAGTAAATCGAAGTACCACACCGTTCAAGACGTAGCTGGAATCAAAAAGTTAGTGAGCCTCTTAGAGGAGCACGATAACATCACTTTTGATACAGAAACCACTGGGGTTAATGCAATCACAGCTGATTTAGTCGGGTTGGCTTTTGCTGTTGAAGAAGGTGAGGCGTTTTACGTTCCAGTGCCAGCCGATCGAGATGCTGCGCAGGCCATTGTTGAGTTATTCCGAAAGGTGCTTGAAGATCCAGCTGTCGCCAAAACAGGCCAGAACTTGAAGTATGATGTGATGGTATTGAACCGCTATGGCGTGCGTGTTGATGGTCCAATTCGCGATACGATGCTTATGCATTACTTGCTAAGTCCAGAGCTGAAGCACAACCTCAACTACATGGCTGAAACCTATTTAAAGTACCAGCCACAATCAATAGAAGAGTTGATTGGGAAAAAAGGAAAGAACCAAGGGAGTATGCGCGACGTGCCTGTTGAAAAGGCAGCTCCATATGCGTGCGAGGATGCAGACATAACCTTGCAGCTTGCCAACTTACTTTATCCCAAAATCATTCAAGAGAATCTCATTGAATTATATGAGCGGGTAGAAGCTCCGCTTGTATACGTATTGCGCGACATGGAGTGCAATGGGGTTAAAATTGATAGTGACTTTTTGGGCGAATATGCCAGTCAACTCACTGGCCGTATCGAAGAGCTCGAAAAGTCTTTCCGAGAAGAAACGCAGGTTGGAGTTGACTTCAATATCGGTTCTCCGAAGCAAATAGGCGAGCTCCTTTTTGATCGAATGGAGATTCCATACAAAGGTCGGAAGACGAAAACGGGTGCTTATGTCACGGATGAAGCGAAGCTCAACTCATTAGCTGATGAATACCCAATTGTGGCGACCCTTCTTGATATCCGAAAGCTGAAAAAACTGAACAGCACTTATGTATTGGCACTGCCAAAACTCGTGGATGAAGGAACGGGCATGGTGCACTCAAGCTTTAATCAGGCTGCTGTGGCAACAGGACGTTTAAGCTCCTCAAATCCAAACTTGCAAAACATCCCAATGCGTACCGGCGACGGAAGGGAAATCAGGAAGGCATTTGTACCTCGTGGACCAGGACGAAAAATAATCGCTGCCGATTATTCTCAAATCGAGCTCCGCATCATCGCTCAAGTTGCAGAAGAGAAGGCAATGCTTGAAGCTTTTGCTGCGGATAAGGATATTCACAAGGCTACAGCTGCTTTGGTTTTCAATGTTCCGTTTGAAGAAGTTACTTCTGATCAACGAAGCCAGGCGAAGACCATCAACTTTGCCATTATTTATGGAGCAGGGGCAACACGCGTTGCCGAACAGCTTGACATAAGTCGTAAGGAAGCAGGGGCTTTGATAGAGCAGTATTTCGAGACGTATCCAGGCTTGAAGAAGTTTATGGAGAGTCAAAAAGATACGGCACGTCGCAATGGCTTCGTGGAGACGGTCTTGGGCCGTAAGCGTTATCTCAGAGACATTAATTCGAGTAACAATAACCTTCGTGCTTACGCTGAACGTAACGCGACCAATACTCCAATTCAAGGAACTGCAGCTGATTTAATGAAGCTTGCCATGATCCGACTGCATAAGCGTATGCGTGACGAGGGCATGAAAAGCCTACTCACGCTGCAAGTGCATGATGAACTCGTTTTTGATGCTGTAGAAGAAGAAGTTGAAAAACTTAGAGCAATGGCAGCAGAAGAGATGACATCTGCTATGCCTGAAGTAGAAGTGAAGCTTCTAGTAGAGAGTGGCGTAGGGGATAATTGGTTGGAGGCGCACTAGGATTTACAATGGCGGCTTCCGCATTCCGATGCGGGCCGTTGTCAAGGTTCATTAATACAGCCTGAAATGCTCTGCATTTCAGGCTGTATTGGTTCAGGGGTCAGCAATTGACTTGTGCTTCGCACTTCGTCCTTTGGTTCAAGATCCAGTGGGTGGGACGTGCGCACCTTGAACCATAATTCCTTTGGTGCGAAGCACATAGGATTCATGCTACACCATGAACCCCTGAACAAAAAAAGCTCAGCCTTTTTAGTGTACTACTTGCATAGTACACTATTTTGGTTTATGTTTGCACTGTACTAGTAGAGTAGTACACTAAAACGCAAGACATGATTCATTTACAAAACCTTGATTTCGGCTATCGAAAAGGGGAGCGTCTTTTTCAAGGGCTCGACCTCAATGTTGAGCGAGGCGGCATCTACGGATTGCTCGGACGGAACGGTGCGGGTAAGTCTACACTGCTAAAGCTAATGACGGGTTGTTTGAAACCTGATGCTGGAAGCGTTGAGCTATTTGGTCGTGAAGCTTTTGATCGTCACCCGGATTCACTTCAGCGACTATATTTCTTGCCAGAGCAGGTTTATTTGCCAGCACGCTCGTGGAAGGTTTTGGCGAAAGCTTATGGACCTTTTTATCCAAACTTTAGTGAAGAGGCCTTTTATAATGGGCTTGAGACCTTTCATGTTCCTACCGATCGTAAGCTGACGAAGCTGTCGCTTGGCCAGAAAAAGAAAGGGCTGATCTCGTTTGCCTTGGCATGTAATACGGAGCTACTTGTACTCGATGAGCCGACCAACGGACTCGACATCCCAAGTAAAGCGCAGTTTAGAAGCATCATGGCTGAAACCGCTACGGATGAGCGAGCGATTGTGGTTTCTACACACCAGGTCCGTGATCTCGCGGGATTAATTGATCCAATAATGGTCGTCGATAACGGGACGATGATTGCGCACCTCGACCTCAATGAAGTAAGTAATGCGCTTTCGTTTAGCCTTGAAAGTTCACTAACCCCACCAATAGATGCGTTGCATCATGAGCGTGTACCTGGAGGCTACTACGTCGTGCGCCCCAATACCACAGGTCGCCATACGGAACCAGATCTCGAAGTGCTTTTCAATGCCGTCGTTGCGCCAAATAGTCGAGTACTGGCAACACTAGCTTCTGCTTCACAATTTCAAAACGCCTAATCATGCAACCCATATCCTTACACAGAATTGGACTTCTCGTTCGCCGAACGTTTTTGCTCAATGGCCGGAAGTGGTTCGCTTATTTAGGACCACTCTTGGCAATATTATTCATTGCCTGGTCTTCGAGTCACGATGATAATTCAAACCCGAACTATTTCAATACAGTTTTTTCCATATTACTTATAGTCTTTGGATTCTTTCAAGCTTCCACAGCCTTGTCCGAAAATAAGACTGCTGATGGTCGCCAATCATCTCTTACAGTTCCAGCGAGTGATACAGAGAAGTTTCTCTCAGCTTGGTTGTATTCAGGTCCGATTTTTTTGGTCTTATTCACGCTTGCCTTTTTTGTTCTTACGTGGGTGGTAACAGGAATTCTAGGATTATTCGGTATTGGTGGAGTTGTAGCATTTGATCCTACACACGAGTCAGTCCTGTCGATGATGAAGTTTTTCTTCTTAATTGCCCAGCCCTTGGGTTTGCTGGCTGCAATAGCTTTTGATCGCTACGCTGCGGGCAAAATGATTGGTTCAATCATGGCCATTGCCTTCGGCTTATCAGCACTAGCTGCAATCACGGTAAGAATCGTATACCGAGATGCATTCGAGGGCTTTTTCACTCCAGTCAGCAACATTAACATGGGGGAGCCGCAAATGGCTGTGACCAGTGAATCTCCACTTATACTTCTCCTCGTTCTTGGTACTGCGCTCCTAGCTGCTACCTATTTCAAGTTTCAAGAAAAAAGCGTTTAACCCATGCAGTTTAAAGCAACCACCACCATCTACGAGCAGATCGCTGGAATGATTGAGGACAACATCCTCTCGGGCGAACTTGCAGAGGGAGATCGTCTGCAATCTGTACGCGCACTTGCTGCTGAAGTGCAGGTGAATCCAAATACTGTTCAACGTACTTTTCAGTCACTACAAGATTCTGAGTTAATCATCAACCAACGGGGAATAGGATATTTCATTGCTGAAGGTGCACAAAAGCGAATCTTAAAAGAGCGTCGTCGACTTTTCGAAACGGAGGTCTTACCTGAGCAATTTCGCCAGTTGGCTTTGCTTGGATTTACTCCTCAAGAAATTAAAACGCTCTATGAGAGCTATCTCGCTCAACACGCACTTTCTAACTAACCTTAGTTTCTACCTTTTAACACGAACGTTATGAAAATTTCGAACATCATTCTTGCAGTTCTTATTGGCGGTCTTGCCCTTTCAATGGTTGTTGATATCGCTACTTCGAAAAAAGATGGCATTGATATAGAAGGTGTCACCCTTTCGGGAAAACAGGCCACACGTAACTATGAAGCTCTTGCTTTAAAGCACCTGAATATTGAAGGTCCGATTAAAGTAATATTGAGTGCTGGAATTCCGAAGTTAAGTATTGAAGCAGATGAAGGTCTGTTCGAAGAACTTGAAGATAAGAATAGCGATCCAGAAACATTGAGCATTGAACTTCCTTACAACGTGGAGAATTCTGGCGAAATCATCGCATATTTAAGTACTCCGAACTTAGAGACTATATCTCTAACTGGAAGTGGCAGTATTGAATCTACAGGTGCGCTTCCTTACGATAGAAGCATTATCACGCTCAACGGTAGTGCAAGTGCTAAGCTTGAGTATTTAGATGCAGGTCTTGTGAGTGTAAATGGATCGGGAGGAACGAATGCATTACTGTCTGGCAAGACGGAAAAATTAATAGCTGGCCTCTCAGGAGGGAATGAAATTGTTGCTGGTGAACTTCTTGCGAAAGTGGTAGAGATCAACGGCAGTGGAAGTACTACTGCACGCGTGCATGCAGATAGTATTCTAAATTTTTCAGCTAGCGGTAGCAGTACCCTCCAATATACGGGTACACCAAAGGTCAGCTTTTCGAGTAGTGGCTCGGGAAGATTGGAGGCTATTTAGAGAAGGCTTTCGGGGGCTTTAAGGATTGTTTATTGGGCTTTTTTCCCTTGATTCGAAAAAATATTGGGCTTTTCTTCGGATTCATGCAGCGTTTTGGCGTTGAGTCACGTCTATGTTATATCTTTTGGATCTAAAATCTACCCCTCATGATAATTAAGCGTCTACTTCCAACCCTTCTTTCGGTATGTTTTTTTGCTGTTTTGGCGCAAGCCCAAACTGCCTACATATGGGAATCTACTACAGCCCCCAGTTGTCAAGCCGGTACAACGATCACTACAACCAATGACCTAGAATGGCGATCGCCAGGGTGCGTTGATGTTACACTGTCGTCTACCAATGACGTCTTAACTTTTATTGACGACACCAGCACTGGCGGCGGTGTTTACTCTGTAATTAGTGGGCTTCAAAGTTCCAACACCAACGACGCAAACATTCTTCCAGGAACACTTGCAGATGCAGGTGTGCTTTCTTGGAACGTGACTGGCGATTTGAATGCCGTCGCAGTGCAAAATTCCGTTTTTATGGTTACGCTGTTTCAAAGGAATGGAGTTCTTCAACAGATATTAGTTCCATTTGAAGGTTTGACCAATCCATTGGATTGTGGTGTACAATTAGTAGCAGGAGGCTCAACAGTCAGTATTTCTCAAGTTCAACTTGTGCGCGATACTGCATGGGCTGCATCAACACCTTTTGACCTAACCTTTAATTACACTTATACACCTGTGCCAGGTGGAACTAGTACTACCATCAATGGTATTTCTGTTCCTGACTCCGATTTTAATGGGACTACTTACGAGCATGTCCTGCCAGGAGGTATTGTGAATGTCTTACCAGTATTTGGCGTATTTGAAGTCGGTTTGGAAAATAATACTCCAACCGAGCAAGTAATCAATATCTCCAAGTCCGGAGGTGGATTGATCATCGCCGGAAATGCAAATATTGAAGTGCAAGAAGCTACTTCTTCGATGGAGCCTCATGAGGTTAACGTTTTTCTAGACAGCGTTGCTATTTGTTTAGGAAATTCAGAGTTTATCGTAGAAGAGGGTGCATCCCTTACCCTCAACAGTGTGCCTCTCACTTATGATGGTGGTATAGCTTGTCTTGGTGCACACGCCAATGGCAGGATTGTAATTGCTGAAGGTGCAAACCAGACCTTTGGAAATCAAGGGATGGGTATGCAACTGTGGGATGAAAATTCAGTGACCGAGGTCCAAAAAAATTCAACCCTTACCTTAGAAAATCAATTCTATCTGCAAGGATTTGAAGAAATCTACTTTGATGTATTAGAAGGTGCAACGCTTAATGTAACAGAATACACAAGTACTTTCGGAGGGTCGAATGACGAGGAGCGTATAATCGTACGCCTTCATGAAGGTGCAACCTTTGATATGTCTGCCGCTCCTTACGAAGTCCAAAGACTTTTTAAAGTGGAGGCAGTTTCTAGCAGTCAGAACCTCATGCCTGAGGGGACCTTTACTGCTTTTCCAAATCCAGCACATGAAGGTATGACCTTTGTTCATAGAGGAACAGAAGCGCGTCAACTCACTCAGATAGAAGTGGTAGACCTTACTGGTCGAGTTGTTTCCGCTGAACTACCAGCTAGCAACAATACAATTTACCCTGTTTCACTTCCTGGGTCAGGACTCTACGTGATTCGTCTCACAGATGTAGACGGACGAGTAGGACACCTACGGGTGATGGGTAAGTAAGATTTAAGTTTTGGTGAAAAATTGATTCATTCGAATTTTGGGCCTTGATACACTTTTATTAGTGTGTCAAGGCTTTTTTGTGTTTTCTGTTGTCCATGGCAGAATGGAGGGGCTCTATACGTTTATTATGACCCAATACACCAACACAAAATTGAATAAGACAAATTCATAGAAAGGCATTAAATTGAGCTATCTCATAATAGCTTTTTATGCATAAGATTATAGTTAGTTGCTTTTTGATCGTCTTCTGTTCTATCACGCTTAGCGCTCAATGGCAACCAATTACCTGGAATTCTACCACACAGACTGCGTGTGATGATACGACTTCTATTAGGTCGATTAGAGGTGGAAATGCATTTTACGCATGGTCATTGATTGATGGAAGTATTTGCTTAAATGCAGAATTATCCCCTGATGATAAGACGATTCATTTCTCTTTGCCTGATTCTATGGTTGGTGAATATATTGTTGTCAATTTATACGGTACGCCGCCAACTATAGGGGTTGAACCTGTCATAGCGCCTTGGGGCGCAGGTGAATTTGGTCTATTAAAAGTTCGCATGGTCTCTTCAACACCTGAGCTTATTCTAGAAGCATCGGAAGGTCAAGGCAGCTTATCTTTTGGAGTACCAGTAGAATCTTCTGGACAGGTATTTCTTAGGAATCGATACAATGTTCAAATTGGTTTAACTGATATTGAACCCTGTGTACAAAGATTGATAGAAGGAGGAGAGTCGCTTTTTCTTTCTACAATCGTCTTACGTCTTAAAGATGGAATACCTGTTCCAGCCGAATTGGATTTGAAACTTGAATATGCTTTTGAGCAAATTGACGGAAAGGAACATTCAGAAATCTATGTACCTACGTCTAGCTTTGATGGCCAGAAATACGTACATGAATTCGAAGAATCTTTCACAAGACTTCTACCAGATAATTTTGGGTATCGGTTTGATGTTGGATTAGAAGAAAATACACCTACACCTCAAGATATTCATTTTAAGAAACAAGGAGGCATTATATCTCTATTGGTGCAGGAGCCAGACATTCAAGTCTCTACAGGTACACAAGAGCCGCATCGTCTATCGTTTGACTTAACAGATGTCGAATTCTGTTTGGAAGGCGAACTGGTTTTTCCTGAAGGATCTTCCGTTAAGAGCAAAGGGACGAAATTTAGTTTTCGAGACTCTACCTCTTGTTTAGGAATACTGCCAGAAAGTTCTTTTACTTTCGATAGTGGTCCACATGATGATTTTGCGGAGGACGGTGTAGGAATGCTTCTTCTCCATGGATCGAGTAAAATTCACTTTGAAGAAAATGCAGAGCTCTCCTTTGGTGGTATAATCGCACTACGCCAAACGGAAGAGCTTATTCCTGAGTTTACGCTCAATCGCGGTTCAAGCCTGATCATTACTGAAAATGCTTCATTGTATTATGGGCGTAGAATAGATCAGCGATACTCGATAAAAGTGATCGTCAATGATGATGCTTCGTTTGATATGTCTGCCGCAAGCCCAGAGGTGCAAGCAGTCTTTGAGGTAGAATATGCTTATCCTTCTCATAAAGAAATAGATAAAAGTGGTTATGCTGTATTTCCCAATCCTATAGTTGAAAATAAAGCGATCGTTAGGCGTGGAGAGCATTCGCTACCCATGACTAAAATCGAAATAATAGATGTTACGGGTCGGATAGTCACCTCCCAAGATGTACCACTTACAGCTCAACGGGTTGAAGTCCCGATGAGTAGGCGAGGAATTTTTGCTATTAGAATATACAATCTTAATGGAGTCGCAACTAATCAGTTAGTTGTGAGTCGATAAAGAGTCCTAATCTTAGCGATTAAGTTTGCGTCAATGACCTCGAACACGAATATTTAGTTACTGTTTGTTAGGCCGTCGCAGGATCCCAAAACCGATCCTTAAAATCAACCACTCGGTTATTTTCAACCTCGACACCTTCACGTCGTAGAGCAGACTCCATATCACTTGGATCTGGAAACTGATTTCGTCCAGTTAAATCTCCGTTGCGGTTAACGACCCGATGTGCAGGTACCGGAGGCTCAGCAGAAAAACAATAGCGAAGCGCATAGCCGGTCATCCTAGGCGTGCCAAGTGTTAGTGCATCAGCGATAGCCCCATAGGTCGTCACTTTGCCGGCAGGGCACAAGCGCACCAGTTCCCAGACTTGCTCGTAATAATGCGGCTTGCCTTTAGGTAGCTTGGCTGGGAAATTGGTTTTAAGAGGCTTCATGCGATGAATTGTCTGAGGTAATCATGAGACTGTTGTAGTGATCGCACCCGTAACTCTAGACTTCCTTCAAAGGCGCGATCTTCGACTTCGACACAAATAGCACCTTCATATCCAGTATCCGTAAGGTGGCTAAAGAACTTACCCCAGTCAACATCTCCAAGGCCTGGAAGCTTTGGCGTATGCCAGAGGCCTGGATGAGCAAAAATGCCATGACGATCTCTGGCTTCTTGGTCAATGCGGAGGTCTTTTGCATGCACGTGAATCATCCGTTTGGGATAGTCTCGAAACGGCCGCGTGTAATCCATATGCATCAATACCAAATGACTGGGGTCGTAATTCAATCCCCAGTGCGCATCAGGGATGTCCTTCCACATTCGATCCCATACAGCGGGACTAACCGCGAGATTATTTCCACCTGGCCATTCATCCGCCGTAAAGCGCATCGGACAGTTTTCGATGCCGACGCGCACTCCTTGGGTTTTGGCGAAAGCTACCAAAGGACGCCACGTGGCTAAAAATCGAGGCCATTGTTCTTCAATCGTTAGGTCTTTGTCCCGTCCAACGAAGGTGGTCACACAGCCAATATCCAGTTTTGCCGAAGCTTCAATCAGTTTATAGAGGTGATTTACATAAGCTGCCGAAGCTTCCTCATCGGCAACCAGAGGGTTAGGGTAGTAGCCCAACGAAGAAATATTGACCTTGTATTTAGCCTGCAAATTTTTAATGTCTGCAATCGCAGCATCGTCTAGTTCATCCACGTTGATGTGCGTTACTCCCGCATAGCGTCGCTCGGCTTTTCCTACGGGCCAACACATCACTTCAACACAATCATATCCAATGTCTGAGGCTTTCGCCAAAACCTCTTCCAAGGAGAAATCAGGAAGTATCGCAGAAACAAATCCAAGTTGCATGGAGGTAAATTACGGCGAAGTACTTTTACGCCATGGATCCACTAAGATGTCGCGTCAAAGCGGCCGCTGTTGCCAACCTTACCGATGCTCGATATTTCGCTGCATTAGGTGTCGACTACATGGGCTTTGCGCTCGAACCTGGTGCCGAAGGACATATCTCACCGCTTGAGCTTGCGGCTTTTCGCGAGTGGATTGAAGGACCAGCGCTGGTAGGCGAGTTTGGAGGAATGGATACGGCAGCGATCGTCAAGCTCACCGAAGAGTTGAAGTTGGATGTGATTCAGGTTGGGCCTTTTGGCAAAACCCAAGAAGTAGCAAGTGCAACAGGGCTGCCTATACTTCAAGAGATCGTACTTGGTGGCGACATTGGTCCGCAAGAGGCGCAGCCTATCTTAAATGCGAATACCGCTGCTGTTACAGGCTTTGTTCTTAATTTTTCTCGCAATAAGCTGACTTGGGAAACGCTGCAAGCAGATCCCAAGTGGATTGAGTGGCTGAGTGAAACATGCGCGAATTTTCCGGTTCTGCTAGACATCCCTGCTCCTGCAGACTTGCTCGATGATATTCTCACCAGTTTGGAGCCTGTTGGTGTTCAAGTACA
>CALDTK010000328.1 GCA_937924035.1 uncultured Saprospiraceae bacterium
GATGCAAGGTCAGCAGCTATGGGAGATGCCGGTGTTGCCCTCTCGCCAACTGCAGCTTCCACCTTCTTCAACGGATCTGCACTTGCGTTCTCAGAGAGTCCTTTTGAAATCCAAGCAACCTTCACACCTTGGTTACGTGCATTAAACCTCAACGACGTATACCTAGCCAACCTAGCTGGATACGGACGTCTTGACGAACTTCAAGTGATTTACGGATCTCTGCGCTATTTCTCGCTCGGAAGCATCCAGTTTACAGATCAAAACGGACAGCCAATCAGTAATGGTAAGCCTTATGAAATGGCTGTAACGGGCGGATATTCACGTAAGTTAACAGATCAATGGAGTGCGAGCATTGCGGGTAGATTCATTCTTTCAAGCCTTGCTTCTGGTCTTCAAGTTCCAGGTGAGACAGACATTATTGGCAATGGTACTTCAGGAGCAGCAGACATCGGAGTTACCTACAAAACAGATGTTACTATTGGTAACCGCTCAACATTACGTGCAGGTGCAAACATTAGAAATATCGGGGCTAAAATTTCATACACTAATTCAAATGCCAAGGATTTCATACCTACAAATCTTGGACTAGGATCATCACTTCAAACGTACTTTGACGATTTCAACTCCTTCACCTTTACTTTTGATTTCAATAAACTGCTTGTCCCTAGTCCTCGAATTGATGCGCCGGATGTAAATCCGATGAATGATCGTCCAGATTACCTCGATCAAAGTCCAATCGAAGGTCTATTCAGTAGCTTTGGAGACGCGCAAGGTGGGTTTAGCGAAGAACTCGAGGAAATCAATCTTTCCGTAGGAGCTGAATATTGGTATGCTGACCAATTCGCAGTGAGAGCAGGCTATTTCAACGAAAGCAACCAAAAAGGTGGTCGTAAATACCTCACACTTGGTGTAGGCCTAAAATACAATGTACTTGGCCTTGATTTCAGTTACTTGATTCCAACGACGAGCGTTCGAAATCCATTGGATAACACACTACGCTTTGGCTTAAGCTACTTGTTCGACTCTGATACTCCCGAAGGAGTCGATTTATAGCAGTTACCGAATTGCTCAGCCTTTCGGCAAAACCCGCTATTCACTTGTTGAGTAGCGGGTTTTTTGTTTTGGCGAAAGCCTATTGCAAGGGATAGCATCCCCTCTAACAGCAATCAAAACGATGAGCTTAAAACGTACAGGGCCGGAGCGATAAGCCGGATTCTGTCGTGATCCGTCATTTATCTAAGCTGCCTACCCGCACGTGAGAGCTTACGCTCATGCGACGGATCGCCGCTTTTCACCTTTCGGCAAAACACGTACTGCGTGGCATTGCAACGCGTGGGGTTTACCTCCAACAGAAATTACTTCCCATTGGCGTGCGCTCTTACCGCACGATTTCACCCTTACCTCAAAAGAGGCGGTTTACTTTCTGTGGCACTTTCCATAAGCAAAGCGTTCCCGCCCTACCCTCCGGGCTTTCGACCGGCACACTATCCTACGTTGTCCGGACTTTCCTCATCCCAATCGGGACGCGACGGATTACCCCAGCACCTGTACACTGCAAAAGTGAGCATTTGTCTTGAAAGATTGGTGACACATTTTCCGACTAATTCCGTAGGAAATAAGTGCGAATACACTAATGTGAAACAAAAACTCCGAAATTTTTACGGCTGGATTCAAAACCAGTCTGATAATCCTCCCGCTGAAAATCCGACTATTGGAAGTTCAGAATGGCTAGCTAGATGGCAAAATTATGGGCTTGCTGGGCTCGGAGTTCTTATTCTTATTGGTGTTTTGAGTCTTAATTTTTTCTTCAGCGAAGGCGCGAATTTAAGATCATATGCTGAAGACATTGAATTGACGCTCCAACAATCTGAAGCTGAAATCGATGAACTAACAAGCGATTCAGCATTTCTTAGAAGGCAAGTTTACGGATTGAGTAAACTCTCCTCCGAAGATCAAAAAGCAGATGCTGATAGAATTCTAGAGCTCTCTCAACGGCCATACAACTTCTGCGTTTACGAGCATGACTCTCTAGTCCTTTGGACAAACAACCGCGTATTTCTTCCAGAAAGCTTTACTCCATCTAGACTACCGCAATTACAACTACGAAGACATAAGAATGGCAACTATGTAATCAAGCATAGCGAAGTAGAACTTTTTGCTGGACGTACGTTCGATATAGTTTCGCTTGTACCCATTAAAAATGCCTATACACTTAATTCTGAGCATCTCAACAATACATTCTCGGAACACCCAAATATTCCAGAAGCAGTAGACCTTTGTCAAGTTCCTACAGCTTTCCCTATTCGATCAAGTACTGGAGAGGTTGTAAGCTATTTGCACAATACTCGAAAATTTAATGATTGGAAATATCAGGCACTCCTACTCTTACTCTACATTGCAGGGTTTGCAATAATTGGAATTCTTCTCAATAATGTAGCGGTTAAAGTTGAAGAGAGAGCTGGTGCTTGGGCTGGAGGAATTACTATAGTCTCTGGTGTAATAATTTGTAGAAGCTTAATGGTTGCTTCTCGATGGTCTGATCAATTCACCGACCTAGGAATGTTCTCAAAGATGTTCCAAACTCCTGTCCTCTCAGGATCGCTTGGTGGCCTACTTCTGAATGTACTTGTCGTACTTTGGCTTGTAACCTTTTTCCATAGGCACTATTCGCTACCAAATCAGAATAATAAATCAGAACTTACCAAATGGATAGTTACTGGAGCGCATTATCTGACTATTATTTTAAGCTCACTATTTTTAACTCATGCCTTTCAACAAGTAGTTACAAATAGCGAGCTTAGATTTAATTTCAAAAATATAATAGAACTCGACTCTTTTAGCATGCTCGCCGTTTTGGCCATGCTTATTCTCATTCTTGGGACATTTCTATTTTCTCATAGGCTTATGCTTGGGATAGCCGAAATTGGGCTTAGTAAAAAGTCCCGCGCCATGAGTTTACTAGGAGCAATGGGCGTTGCTCTACCCATAATTCTTGCCATTGGAAGTCCACTTCCAATCCCGCACTTTTTTCTAGGATCCGTCATATTCGTTCTAGTATATGATATGTTCATCGACTCTGGGGAGGCCAATGTATTGTGGTTATTTTTCTGGCTTGTTGTTCTAGCGATGTACTCTGCGGCACTACTCTTTACATTCAATGAACAAAAGGATCTAAACAAGAGAATTGAATACGCCCGTGTATTAAGTGAACCAAGAGATACCACTGCTGAAGCCGGACTCAAAATTTATGTTAGTTCCTTACGAAGCGACATAGGATTACAAGAAATTCTAGCGGAAGACTCAAAAATCGTTAGCATGAGGGATTTAAAACCCCCACTCGAACGGATGCTAGTCGACCAAGGATATCTATATAACAACTATCAAGACCGGGCTTGGGGCTATGACTACTCCACTGACAGTACCTTTATAAAAGGTAGAACGGCCATTGAAGCTCGTAATGCAGCTAGTCGTTTTGCAGCAGCAAATAAAATAGATGAACACCTTAGATACGAACTGCTAGATGGAAAAAGGCTAGTCTACTTGGTGCATATTGAAAGTGAATTAATTAGAGGCGCTACACGTGGCTTATACATTGAACTTGAACACTCGCAAAGACCTGCCTCTCGCATCTTTACTGAGTTATTTGAAGAAGAGCGCTATCGACATCTCCCAATGTTAGATAACTATGATTATGCAATTTATCGCCAAGGTGAATTAGTAGAACAATCAGGCGGCCAGCACCCACAAACCTTAAGACTTCCAAATCTACCGCAGCCAGGCAATTATGTTTCTGCTACCAATTCTCAGTATTCCAATGTATTGTATGCTGGAAACGACGAAACCTATGTACTCATTGGAAAAGATATGGGGGGATATCTCCGACCGATGTCGCTCTTTAGCTACCTCTTCGTTTGGTGCATTATCCTCACGCTTGCAATGTCATTCATCAATACATATGTGAATGTACTTCCTACAGCAATCGATATCACCTGGCTAGGGAAACCAAACCTCAAAACAAAAATCCAAGTAGGTATTGTTACACTTGTCCTTTTGAGTTTTGGTATGATTGGATATGTAACGAAGCTTTACTTCCACAATTCAACGGATGCTTATCACGATAATCGATTAAATAGAAAAGTCGCAAGCATCCTTCGAAATACCGAACATGAAATCCATTTACTGAGTGAATTAACGGAAATAGATCAACCTTCACTCGAGCGTATCCTGAAACCAATTTCAGAAATACACAGAATGGACATCAACCTCTATGACCTGAATGGCGATCTAATTTCTTCTTCTGAGCCCGATATTTTTAAGAGAGGTGTAATTGCTCCTAAAATGGGTTCTTTTGGATACCAAATGCTCGCAAAAGGTGGTTTAGCCCAAGCCGTTCAACGCGAGTCTGTTGGTGATCTATCATATCGAACAGCCTACGTTCCGGTAAGAATGCCTGAAGGAATGACTATCGCCTACATGGGTCTACCTTACTACACCAAGGAAAGAGATCTACGTGATGATGTTAGCTCCTTTATGGGGACGCTACTTAATGTCTATGTATTCCTGCTTTTGATTGCTGGTGTAATAGCTATTACCGTTGCAAACTCAATCACTCGTCCACTCTCAGAATTAGGCGCAAAAATTCGTCGATTTAAGCTTGATGAAAAAGTCGAACCACTTGTCTGGGAGGCAAAAGATGAACTCGGCGATTTGATTGGGGAGTTCAATACCATGCTCTCAACAGTTGAATCTTCTGCCAAAGAACTCGACAACGCTAGAAGAGAGTCTGCTTGGCGGGAAATGGCACAACAAGTGGCCCACGAGATTAAAAACCCTCTTACTCCAATGAAGCTGAGTATTCAGTACCTCAGACACGCGTTAGGTAGAGATCCTGAAGAAGTTGAAAGCCTTATCAAAAGGGTAAGCGGAACTCTCATAGAGCAAATCGATAACCTCGCTACAATAGCAACGACATTCTCCACCTTTGCGAGAATGCCTGAGCCAGAAAACTCTCTTTTCGAATTAAACAGGCTTGTTCAATCTGTACATGACTTATTCCTCGAAGAAGATGTTGACTCCGCTCTTAGCATTGAAACGCCTGAGATAGGTCTGACCTATGAAATTTTAGCAGATAAGAAGCTGCTCATGCGAGTACTAAATAACCTCATCAAAAATGCCATTCAAGCAATCCCAGAAGAAACAAGGGGTAAAGTAGGCGTCAATCTAAAACACCAGGGAGAACTTGCCCTCATTCAAGTGACAGATAACGGTACTGGAATTCCTGAAGAAATGCAGGAAAAAGTATTCTTCCCAAAGTTTACAACTAAGAGCTCCGGGACAGGACTCGGGCTTGCCATTTGCCGCGACATTGTTAAGGCTGCTGGAGGTCGTATCTGGTTTGATACCGAAGTGGGTGTAGGTACAGAGTTTTATGTAGAATTACCACTCGCAAATAAAGAAGAACCTATTGATGTTCTTGAAACTGAGGATTCAAATTCCTAATGGTTTAAGAACAAGTTTTACATAGCTTATACCCTGCTAAACGTACTTTGGCCAAATGCGAGCAATCGTTATTGGAGCAGGGATTGGAGGTATTGCCGCAGCAATTAGAACTGCGCGATTAGGATATGACGTAACAGTATTTGAATCTGCGCCTGGTCCCGGAGGAAAGCTCTCTTCGTTTGAACAAGATGGATTCAGATTTGATCGAGGTCCGAGCCTTTTCACGATGCCTCAATACGTAGATGAACTCTTTGAACTGTGTGGCGAAAATCCCAGAGATTACTTCCACTACCGTCGCGAAGAAGTTGTTTGCCGTTATTTCTGGGATGATATGGATCGTCTCATCGCCTATGCTGATCCTGATCTTTTCAGTCAAGAGGCCGCCAACGTTTTTAATGTCGATGCTCATCTAGTCAGGAAAGCCTTAGACGCTTCAGAAACGAAGTATACATATAGTGGGAAAATCTTCTTAGAAAAGCCACTTCACAAGCTAAGTACTTGGTTAAGCAAAGACGTATTAACAGCGATTCCGCGGCTTGCTCAAATGGATTTGGACGATACAATGCACGCAGTCAACCAGCGTCAATTAAAGCATCCAAAACTCGTTCAACTTTTTGATCGCTTTGCCACCTATAACGGTTCCAACCCTTATAGAGCGCCAGGAATTCTAACCGTCATACCTACTTTCGAACACCTTATTGGAACGTTTTTGCCTAAAGGTGGAATGTTTGATATCACTTCCTCTTTAGTTGCCCTAGCCAAACGGCAAGGTGTTAAGTTTCACTTTGAGAGCAAAGTCCAAAACGTCCTTCACACAGGTACTCGCGTAACAGGAATAGAACTAAATAGCGGTGAAACACACAAAGCCGATCTCATCGTCAATAATGCAGATGTTCACTTCTTTTATCAAAATCTTATTAAAGATGTCAAGCTTCCGAAAAGGACATTAACGCAAGAGAGGTCTACGAGTGCAATTATTTTTTATTGGGGTATTCGCGGAGACTTTAAGGAATTGGGGCTTCATAATATCTTTTTCTCGAACGACTATAAAGCTGAATTTGAAGCACTTCAATCAGGGACGATCGCCAATGACTTTACTGTGTATGTAAATGCAACTTCAAAGTATGTTCAAGGTGAAGCTCCAGAAGGCACCGAAAATTGGTTCGTAATGGTAAATGCTCCTTATGATCGGGGGCAAGATTGGCAAAAGGAGATCTCAAGAATACGTGAACACACCATTACAAAGCTCTCAAAAATAATGAGCAAAGATTTGCGCTCAGCCATCCAAACTGAACGAACCTGGACACCTCCAGAAATCCAAGTGGACACTGGCTCATATTTAGGCGCCCTCTACGGTACAAGTTCTAATTCAAAATTTGCTGCTTTCTTCCGCCATCGAAATGAAAGCAAGCAATTCGAAAACCTATTCTTCGTCGGAGGCAGTGTTCACCCAGGTGGAGGAGTTCCATTAGCATTACTTTCGGCAAAAATTGCTGCTGATTTAATGCCGCGCTCCACATGACAGCTTTCGCCAAAACTTATCTTTCGAAACAAGAACGCATTCCTGCAGCATTGCTTGTTAGTAGCTACCTCTTTGGGATGGTTGTGTTGGCTCACGGACTATTGGACGGCTTCGTTTACCTTACTGGTCTTCATCTAATTTTTTGTGCAGTTCTGATTCTTACTACTCATCGCCCCATGCCTTCTTTGAGGATTTGGATTTGGTTGGGGGTTACCTATATCATTGGTTGGGTTGCGGAATACATTGGGGTGCATTACAAATGGCTATTTGGAGAGTATGCATATGGAGATGTCTTAGGGCCAAAAATTTCTGGTATCCCACTCATTATAGGTGTTAACTGGATTCTTGTAGTATATGGCGTTTGTACTACGCTGAATATGGTATTCCCAACGATGAACCGTATACTGAAAGCCATCGTCGCAGCAATCCTTCTTGTGGCGCTTGACTACTTAATAGAACCGGTAGCCATTAAACTAGACTTTTGGACGTGGGCGCTTGGAGATCCTCCTGCGCAAAACTTCATCGGATGGTTGGGTGTTGGACTATTGCAAACAGCACTATTTTATCTAATAATACCCTTTACTGAAAATCGACTTGCGCCTGTTCTATTACTTTTGCAAATTATTTTCTTTGGTTACTTAAGCGTGTTTGGATGATTACCTTTTCTCTTGTCACTTACGTTGGGATTATACTTGCTACTGCCGCAATTATGGAGTTCGTTGCGTGGTTCGCTCATAAGTATGTGATGCATGGCTTTTTGTGGAGTTGGCACGCCGACCATCACAAACCGCACTTTGAAAAGGAAGGCTTTTTCGAACGTAATGACTTGTTTTTTTTAGTCTTTGCTATCCCTAGTGCGTTCAGCTATGCCTTCGGAGCTCACTTTCAAATTTGGTGGCTCTTCTGCATTGGCATAGGGATCAGTGTTTATGGACTCATTTATTTCCTAATCCACGATGTCTATATCCACCGTCGATTTCAATGGTTTAAACAGATCGACAACGTTTACACCCAAGCAATCGTGCGTGCACATGGGGCGCACCATGCGGTGACAACAAAAGATAGTAGCGAAAGCTTCGGCTTACTTGTCGTAGACAAGAAATACATTGGAGAACGTGTTGGGAGAGACTAATCTTCAACCCCATTTTCACTCATTAACGTAAAACGGCCCCACGCGAGAGCATGGGGCCGTTTTTAATTGGTTTTAGCGTAAGCTTCTCACCGCGTGTGTTTAAACTAAAATCTAGGCAGAAAGGACTTTTGCCATGGTTTCTCCAATATCAGCGGGGCTATGTACGACGTGAATTCCACACTCTCCCATGATACGCATCTTTGCTTCTGCGGTATCTTCCGACCCACCGACAATCGCACCTGCGTGGCCCATTGTTCGTCCAGCTGGAGCTGTCTGACCTGCAATGAATCCAACAACTGGCTTGGTACCATGGGCTTTGATCCAATGAGCGGCGTCAGCCTCCATTGTTCCTCCAATCTCACCAATCATGATGATTCCTTCCGTTTCCGGATCATTCATGAGTAACTCGACTGCATCTTTTGTGGTAGTCCCAATGATTGGGTCTCCGCCAATTCCAATCGCAGTTGTGATACCTAAACCGGCTTTCACTACCTGATCTGCAGCTTCGTATGTGAGCGTACCTGACTTTGAAATGATTCCAACTTTTCCTTTTTTGAAAACAAAACCTGGCATAATTCCAACCTTAGCTTCTCCAGGAGTAATAACTCCTGGACAGTTTGGACCAACGAGTCTGCAGTCTTTCGTATCGATGTAAGCACGGACCTTCACCATATCTTGCACAGGTATACCCTCCGTGATACAGATGATAACCTTGATCCCTGCGTCTGCAGCCTCCATGATTGCATCAGCAGCAAATGGAGGTGGAACAAAAATGATAGAAGTATCAGCATTTGCTTTATCAACAGCCTCAGCAACTGTATTAAAAACAGGCTTGCCAAGGTGATTGATACCACCTTTACCTGGTGTTACACCTCCAACAACGTTGGTTCCGTATTCGATCATTTGACCAGCGTGGAAAGTGCCCTCTTTTCCAGTGAATCCCTGGACGATGATGTTTGAATGCTTGTGAACTAGAACTGCCATAGGTGATACTTGGTCTGGTTGGGTTTAACTACTCTACAATGAAAACGTCCTGATTAGGTCGTTTCATTAAGTAACGCTCGCGAGCAAATTTTTCCTCATCTGCTTGAATGGTTTTGCGCATCTCTCTCGATTCATCGATCGTTCGAGCATAAAACGCCTTCTCATCTTGCAGCTCTTGCAGCGTTTGTTGTAGTTGGTGTTGCTTAATTAAACTGTAGTGATCAAAAAATGCGATATAAACGAGGAAGCCCAATAGTGTTAGGGCATACTTGTTCCGCAAAAAGCTAGGAAGAAAAGAGAGCTTTCCACCCCCTTTCTTTTTGTTTGATTTTTTAGTGCTCATAGTGCCGGGAGAAATCTCCTTCAAGTAAGTGGGTAAGCTACGACGCATCGAGAGCTTTTCCACATTTTACGCTACTTTCCTAGCAAATCACGCCCTGGGTAGTAGGCGTCATCTCCAAGTTCTTCCTCGATTCGAAGAAGTTGATTGTATTTTGCGACACGATCAGATCGACTAGCTGATCCTGTTTTTATCTGACCAGTATTAAGTGCTACGGCCAAGTCAGCGATAGTCACATCTTCTGTTTCACCCGAACGGTGACTCATAACACTGGTGTAACCGTGACGTGTTGCCAGATTTACCGCCTTGATGGTCTCCGAAAGAGATCCAATCTGATTTACTTTTATAAGAATTGAATTGGCAGAACCCTCATCAATTCCACGTTGAAGACGGTTAACATTCGTAACGAAAAGATCGTCTCCGACAAGCTGTGTCGTGTCACCAATATTCTTCACTAAGCTCGCCCAAGCAGACCAGTCATCTTCATCTAGGCCATCCTCAATTGAAAAAATTGGGTACTTCTGAGACCATGCTGTCCAATAAGCAACCATGTCATCAGATGACATTTCTTTGCCGCTTGATTTGTGAAGGACGTATGCTTTCTTTTTTGCGTCGTAAAATTCAGATGCTGCTGCATCCATTGCGATCATTATGTCTTCTCCAGGCTTAAAACCTGCTGCCTCAATGGCTTGAAGAACAGTCTCTATCGCTTCTTCGTTACTCTGCATGTTTGGTGCAAATCCTCCTTCATCGCCAACGTTTGTTGCGTAACCCTTTTTCTTAAGAACACTTTTCAGCGTATGAAAAGTCTCAACCCCCATTCGAAGTGCATCAGAAAATGTATCTGCACCGACTGGCACAATCATGAATTCCTGAAAGTCGATGCGGTTGTCAGCATGTGATCCTCCATTGATGATGTTCATCATCGGCACAGGCATCGTGTTTGCATGAACACCTCCTACGTAACGGTAAAGAGGCATTCCATACTCTTCCGCGGCTGCTTTTGCCGCAGCAAGAGATACTCCTAAGATAGCGTTTGCACCAAGTTTACTCTTGTTTTCTGTGCCATCGAGCTCGATCATCATGTTATCGATGTAAAGCTGATCACTTACCTCGATCCCGATCAATGAACTTGCGATTTCTTCCTCTACATTGGTTACAGCGCGTAAGACGCCTTTGCCCATGTAGCGATTCTTCGCTTTTGCATCTCGAAGTTCAACAGCCTCATACTTTCCTGTACTTGCTCCACTTGGAACAGCAGCACGTCCCATAGCACCAGCTTCTGTAAACACTTCCACCTCAACAGTTGGATTACCACGACTATCAAGAATCTCTCGTGCTCGTACGTCTACTATTTCACTCATAATGCATGCTTTTTGCGCCGCGAAAGTACGCTACACATCTTGTAACAGAATACCTGATTCCAGCTGATGTTATGCAGGCAAAACCTTTGATTCTAATAACTCTGCAAACTGGTCAAAAAGGTAATTAGAATCATGTGGGCCAGGAGATGCTTCCGGGTGGTACTGTACAGAAAAGACAGGCTTCCCTTTCACTCGAAGTCCTTCAATAGTATCGTCATTTAGGTTCCTGTGAGTTACCTCAACAATATCTAAATTGGCTTCAATTGCTTCTGGGCTTACGCCAAAACCGTGGTTTTGCGAGGTGATCTCACTCTTACCAGTGATAAGATTTTTGACTGGATGGTTAATCCCTCTGTGGCCATTGTGCATTTTGTATGTTGGAATGCCATTAGCAAGTGCAAGTATCTGGTGCCCAAGGCAAATTCCAAAAACAGGTAAACCGGTTCCTTGCGCTTGCTTTGCTTGGTCTACCGCGTAAGGCATCGCAGCCGGGTCACCAGGACCGTTCGAAAAGAATAATCCATCAGGATTATAGGCTAAAACTTCCGCAAAAGGTGTTTTAGCAGGGAAGACCCTAACACTAATTCCACGTTTCGTAAAGTTTCGAAGAATGTTTTGCTTGGTACCATAATCAAGCACTGCAACCTTGTGGTTCTGCGGGTGAGCAACAATATCGTAAGGCTCTTTCGTAGAAACTTTTGAGGCCAGTTCAAGACCATCCATCGAAGGGACTTTAGCGAGTTTTTGCGAAAGCTTCTCTACGTCAAGCTCTTCACTTGAGATAATTGCATTCATCGCTCCTTTCGTACGGATATGACGTACGAGCGCTCTAGTATCGACACCTTCAAGACCAGTTAGACTATTACGTTCCAAATAATCTTGAAGAGAAGAATCCGCAAGATGACGAGAATAAGAATCTGCGAACTCCCTGACAACGAGTCCAGCTATTTGAACATTCAAAGACTCTTCATCAGAATCTGCTGCCCCATAGTTGCCTATATGCGTGTTGGTGGCAATTAAGATTTGACCTGCGTAACTAGGGTCCGTAAACACTTCTTGGTAGCCTGTCATACCCGTATTGAAGCATATCTCGCCGGTAGTAGTGCCCGGAGCACCAATTGCAAATCCCTGAAATGAAGTACCGTCTGCTAGTAAGAGTACTGCAGGCTTTTTTGATAGATGACTCATGGTTCGAAAGGTTACCTGAGCTCAAATGTATGAGAGGCTAGTTTAGGCTTTCGCCAAAACTATCCACGAATTCGCTAAATGGATAAAACGTTGTGAAAACTTTTACTCGTGGATATAATTGACGGAAGGCAAAGATTGCAGCAAGCGCATCATTATAAATCAAAACGGGATGCCCTCTTGCGAAGGCATCCCGTTTAAACTTAGCTAAAAATTGAAGAGTACTACTCTTCTTCGCTTTTAACTTCTGTGTTAGTTGAGCTTGCCGCGGCAGCTCCCCCACTCTTGCGACGTCCACGACGTGAACGACCTTTCTTGACCGCTGCTTTAGGGTTATAATCGGTATTGAAATCAACCAACTCGATTATTGCAGTTTCAGCATTATCACCGAGACGAGTTCCTGTTCGAATAACACGGACATAACCGCCTGGGCGATTTGCTACTTTAGGCGCAATCTCAGCGAACAGCTCCTTAACAGCTTCTTTGTTTTGAAGCGCACGGAAAGCCATACGGCGTCCGTGAGTCGTGTTGCTTTTTGAGAAAGTGATAACTGGCTCAACGTACTTACGCAATGCTTTCGCCTTTGCAAGTGTTGTGCTGATTCGCTTGTGTCTGATCAAAGAAACCGAGAGGTTCTTGAGCATTGACTTACGGTGGCCTCTTTGACGGCCGAGGTGGTTGAATGATTTTCCGTGACGCATGGTCAGAAAGTTTCAGGACACTGATCAATCTGCGGCGGCAGGCTCGCGAGACGTGATTGACTGGTAATTCCTAAGTTAGAGATCCAAAAGACAAAATCACTTGTCTCTGACCTGCACGATGAATTTGTTTTTAATCTTCTTCGAGGTCGTACTTAGCTACGTCCATTCCGAAAGAAAGTCCTTTTTCTGCAAGAAGCTCATCAATTTCGACCAAAGACTTCTTACCGAAATTACGGAACTTGAGTAGCTCGTGTGTGTCGTAAGAAACAAGGTTTGCCAAAGAGTTGATTTTCGCAGCCTTTAGGCAATTGTAAGCGCGCACAGAAAGGTCTAGATCTTCGAGAGAAGTCTTGAGTAGCTTGCGCATCTGCAGTACTTCCTCATCTACAATTTGATTCTCTTTCTGTGTATGATCATTGAGAGTGATATCCTCATTTGTGATCAACGTCATGTGACGAATCATGATACGAGCAGCTTCCTTTACAGCTTCTTCCGGGTGGATAGTACCATCCGTTGTTACTTCAATAGTTAGTTGCTCATAATCAGTACGCTGCTCAACACGCGTATTTTCAACACGGTAAGCAACCTTCTTAATTGGAGTGTAAATAGAATCCATTGGAATAACACCAATTGGTGCATCCTTTGGTAAACTCTCATTTGCTGGCTCGTATCCACGACCACGTGTTACAGTGAGTTCAATCTCGAGGTTGACCGATGGCTCCATGCGGCAGATTACGAGATCTGGATTCATTACCTCAAAAACATTTGAGTTGGCTGTAATATCGCCTGCAGTAAATTCTTCTTTGCCGCTAACGGTTAGGTAGATCTGCTCATTCTGAACATCAGCTTCTTCGTCCGACGGGCGGATACGAACTTGCTTAAGATTTAGAATAATGTCAACTACATCTTGAGTTACGCCCTCAATTGTAGAAAATTCGTGATCAACACCACCGATTCGGACTGCGCTAATTGCGTAGCCTTCGAGAGAACTCAAAAGGACACGACGGAGTGAGTTACCGACAGTCTGGCCAAAACCAGGCTCAAGCGGTTTGAACTCAAACACTCCTTTGAATTCGTCTGCTTTTTGCATCAGAATTTTCTCGGGCATCTGGAAGTTCATGATATTCATAGACCGTAGCTTTCGTGGAGGAGGGAAAAGGCCTTTCGGCCAGGGGGGTTCATTTTACACAAGTAGCCGAGGCCTGCAAACAGGCCTCGGCTAATGAGTGGTGAGCTAAGAGATCGCTTATTTCGAGTATAGCTCGACGATCAATTGCTCGTTTATTTTTTCTGGAATCTGGTCACGAGTTGGGTAAGCCATGAATGTACCTTCCATACGGTCGGTGTTCATCTCTAGCCAACCGTGCTTACGAACATCTGAAGCAGAACTTACAGAATTACGTACTACGTCAAGTCCTTGCGACTTTGGACGCACGGAAACAACATCGCCAGGCTTCAACTGAGTGCTTGGTGCATAACTCAAATTGCCATTAACCATCACATGCTTGTGACTCACAAGCTGACGAGCAGCACGACGAGTTGGAGCAATCCCTAGACGGTAAACAGTATTATCCAAGCGTGCCTCTAGAAGCTGTAGCAAATTTTCACCAGTCACACCACGCGCAGCAACTGCTGTTGCAAAAGTGTTACGGAATTGGCGCTCGAGCACACCATACGTGTACTTTGCTTTTTGCTTTTCAGTAAGCTGAAGCGAGTAGTCAGAACTCTGGCGGCGACGACGACGGGTGTTGCCGTGCTGTCCAGGCTTATACTTACGCTTTTCAAACGCACGATCATAGCCGAAAATCGCCTCACCAAGTGCACGCGCTTTCTTTGTAGTAGGTCCGGTATAACGAGCCATAAGATATCAGTTTTAGCTGACGCGATTAAACGCGGCGACGCTTTGGTGGGCGACACCCGTTGTGAGGAATTGGAGTGATGTCTTGGATACGAGTAATCTTGATACCCGCCTGATCAACAGCGCGAATAGCAGACTCACGTCCAGAACCAGGTCCTTTAACAAACACCTGCGCTGTGCGCATTCCAAGATCATAAGCTGTTTTCGCAGCTTCTGAAGCAGCGACCTGAGCAGCATATGGTGTGTTCTTCTTAGAACCACGGAATCCTGCCTTACCGGCAGTCCCCCAGCTGATCACGTCACCTTTCTTGTTAGTGAGTGAAATGATGATATTGTTAAAAGAGGCCTTGACGTATAGGTAGCCTTCCGGCTCAACGTTGACCTTCCGCTTTTTTGCGGTTTTCTTGGCTTTTGCCATTGCGAATGATGCTTAGCGGGCGATCTCAGCCTCGGATTACTTAGTAACTTTCTTCTTGTTTGCAACTGTCTTACGACGTCCCTTACGAGTACGTGCGTTAGTACGTGTGCGCTGTCCACGTAGTGGTAAACCACGACGATGACGCAAACCTCTGTTGGATACAATATCCATAAGACGCTTGATGCTCATCTGCACCTCAGAACGGAGCTCACCTTCTACAGTGTAGTCATTCTGAATGATTAGAGTAATTGTGCGGACATTTTCTTCCGTCCAATCTTCCACTTTAGTGTGCTCGTCTACCTCTGCACGATCGAGAATCTCTTTCGCACGTGTTCTTCCAACACCGTAGATGTAGGTTAACCCAATAATTCCACGTTTACGCCGTGGTAGATCAACTCCAGATATTCTGGCCATAGATTAGGAATCTTTAAGTTCTTACTAGCCTTGACGCTGCTTGAACTTAGGGTTCTTCTTATTGATGATGTAAACCTTCCCCTTGCGGCGGACGATTTTGCAGTCTGCTGACCGCTTTTTAACTGACGCTCGAACTTTCATTTCGGTCGTTTTTAATTGAATTATTTGTAACGGTAAGTGATGCGCCCTCTTGATAAGTCATAAGGAGACATTTCTACTGCTACCCGATCTCCTGGTAGAATTCGAATGTAGTGCATTCTCATTTTACCAGAAATAGTTGCAACGAGCTGGTGATCGTTTTCTAGGCGCACTCTGAACATTGCGTTCGACAGCGCCTCTTCGATGACACCATCCTGCTTGATCAAACCTTGCTTAGCCATTTTTAGAGTTTCGGGGTGCAAAGATAGTATAATTTCTGCAAAACAGGAAGTCAATTTTACACTCCACCTTCATATAGTTTTGAAGCTACTGGATTATG
>CALDTK010000329.1 GCA_937924035.1 uncultured Saprospiraceae bacterium
GACAGGCACTGAAAAAAGGAGCTTAGACCGGTTGTAATTAGTTGTTGTGCGGTATAAATGAGTTTTAAGAGAAGAGTAGGGTGGTAATTCGGCTGGTTATTGTGATTTTGCTGCGATGACTGTGCTGTTTATGCTTAAAAATAAAAGTATCAGGCAGCGTTGAGTATTCCCGAGCGGGAATAGTGTGGAGGGAATTGAATATTTTCCTTTTAGCCGTAGAGCAGTGTGCTACTGCTGCGGTTTATTTGTTTGGTGAGTCCGAAGTGTGCGCACAGTGTTTTAATAGACTGTGCGCTGCCTGCAATCCCTTTGAAGCGAGATTCGAACTTGGTGGAAAGCTCAATCCAGTGATCTATTGAAATATCGAGTCTTTGCAGAATAGGTGGAGTGTCTGAATTTATAGCGCCACGTTTGTCATCTCTGATAATTCTGCCAGTCCAGTCAACTAGTTCGATGTAGTCAATCAGATTGAATATCAGGCCGCGTGGCATTGGTTGTCTTAAGTTACCAGCGAATGGCATTAGGGATTTTGGCTGAAGATCTGCATTGTGATCATTTAGTTCTTTGTCAGCCATTTTCTTCCAGTACTCGATACGCAATTTGATACTGGTGTGATCAGAGCTTTCAGGTGTCGTAGCCATAGCGGCTCTAATGGGATTGAGATCCACGTATGCCATTGCGCTGAGAACCGCTTTTTCATCAAGTAACGCTTGAGATTTGTATCTAGACTCCCAGAAGTGCCCGGTGCAGTCGTCTTCCTTGTTGGCTTGCCTGGCGATCTTCTCGTTGAGTACTTTCATAAGCCAGCTGATGTTAAAGAGCCTTGAACGCCATTTGTCTATTAATGAATCAACTTGATTGCGCTCGTGCGGTTCGATGAATTCCCCTTCTATAAATTTCCGCGTGGCTTCTGTGCCTTTATAAAGTTGGTGCCAGCGGTTAGCTATGTCTTTGGCGGTTGCCTTTTTGGCTGCATTGGAATCTACATGCAGCACAACATGAAAATGGTTAGACATAACAGCAAAGGCCGCCACATCTATGAAGAAGATAGACGCGAGTCTTAATAGTTCTGTTTCTATTAAGCTTCTGCGATGTTCATACGAACGGCCGGTGACGGGATCATTACCGCATAAGTATGCACGTCTAACGCATCGTGAAACGCAGTGATAGAACGGCGTTGCTTCTAGAGATATTTGAAGCTTGCGAGGCTTTGGCATAGTAAGTTACTTCTACAGCTAGAATACTGAAGTAAGGTTCTCAATAACAGCTGCATTACACTGAGAGGCATGCCTCAGTTTTCTTTTTCCAGTGCCTGTCCAGGTTCTGTCCGAAAATAACCGGGGGATAGTGAGCTAATGGGGTATTTACCCCATTGTGGTCCACCGTATAAGAACTCAGCATATGTAACACGGTCGAGAAAAGCCCAACGGAATGGCTGATCTCATCAAGAGGCCTATGGTTCACTTTGAAAAAGAGGGGGATACTCGACTGGACCGCAATCCTGGAACAACGTTACCTTATAAAACAATCCATATAATGTTCAACCGTGCCTAATTGGTTCTAAACATTATCTAAAATTAGAATATATATACATGGAAGTATAAGAATGAAACCAAGATCAACTGTAAAGCAAAAATTTTCTATCTTAGTGATGATGTCTCTAATCGTTACTCTTTCTGCATGTGGTGGTTCGGAAAGCCCGGATCCGGAAGTTCCACCAGAAGATAGTCCGCCTGATGATGACCTAATCGGTGAAGCATCTTGCCCTAGGGTACAAATAATCGATTTGAGTCAGGATGACGACAATTTTTCCTGCGCAACTTTACCCGGAAAGGAAGGCATCGCAGATTGTGTTGCAGAGGAAATACGTGCTCTACCCGCTGCGTGTCTAACTGAATTCGACGTGTTTGTACCTGGAACTGCGGCTGAAGCGGGTGATTGGAAGCAATTCAATTCTATGTTCAACAGGGACACTGGACGTGGATATCTATCACTCAAATATGGTGAGGGGGATGTGTTTGATGGTGCCGAGTATGACCGAGGAGTGAAGGAAGGACGTGAATCATTAGACCTGCTCCTGTATACGCTGAACACACGGTTCGACAAGGATGGGGAAGAGCCTGATATTCGTGTGTTTGGTCACAGCAAGGGGTCTCACGCCGTAGCACTGGTATCTGAACAAAGTGAATTTTCTAACATTGATTTTTATGCATTCGCGCAGCCTGGTCGCACGGGTGTTGATATCGATAGTAGGGCTGATATTGTTGCCGGCAAGGTGGGCGATCCGGGCTATATCTCAAAACTGTCGAGTAATCTTGTTGGGATCACCTGGAAAAATGACGAGGTTCAGTATTACACCGGTCTGGGTTATGGAGGTCTTGAATTGCCTGAAAAATGGAGTTTCCCTGGCTACATCCATCAAGATACATACAATGGTGCCAACCCATGGTCTTTTCGCATCGATCATCACAATAACTATGGCGGTTCGTATACTGACGGTATAGGGAATAATGATCCTACTGCAGGTGAAGGTAGCACTAAAGATGGATATCCGTACTGCGCAACTGGCAACAGCTTTTTCGGGTCATATAGCGAGTGTGAGAAGAAAGATACAACCTATCATCCATACTTTTGGGGAGACGAGGGGTGTCGGAACAAAGCCTTTGAGATGATGGAGTCGAGTTCGACAGGCAGTAAATACTATATTGGGTATTCAGGTAAAAGAGGCGCCAATTGCAAAGAGAACGAATCGACGATAAGTGCGGAATATGAACTATGGTATTTAAACAATATCGGTGATAACAAAGACGGAGATTGTAAGATTGAGGTCGAAATCCAGTTTGGCGGAGTAGGAGACCGACCCGACGGTGGGAATTTCTCAATATCTGCTACAGATAAAAATCAATCTGCGTGGAGGAGTAAAAAAGGCACAACTAGGGTCGCACAGCATATGACGCTAAGAGTAACAACAAGAATGGAAGATACATCAGGATACACTTCAGAATGTGGCGGAGCTCTTTCGGGGTATGCAAAAACCGAGGTGTATATAAGCTCATTAAAATTGAAGTTCAAGCACCCTACATCAGGGGTCACTATCGATCGCACCATCATAGGTTTAGATGAAGGCTTGGGGTATCCGGTTCTCAGTAATTTGGATTTAAACAACGACGTTGGTTGGTACGAAACGCGCGACGATAACGACTACCATATTTACCGATCAACCGCTGGCCTGTGGAATCGTAATGTGTCTTCCTTGATGTTAAAAGGAGATACGAAAGATGGAGCCTACGGTCGAGTCTATAAGCGCGTTCACTTGGTTGATTGAAGTTGAAGAAATTGCGGGACAATAAGAAAAGGGCAGGGGGCAGGATAGTTTGGCGAAGTACAAAGAATGAATGTGGTTTGAATATTAGAAGGCTGACCAAACCTCAATAGTTTGTTGGGGCTGCAGGGTAAGCTTAATAGTGATCTTCAAGTGAGGTTGCACGCGACTAGAAAAGCAAGTAGAAAACAACGACAGGCAATGTAAAAAATGAGAGAGGTCTGAAGCTTGCGAGGCTTGGGCATAGGAAGTTAGTTCTACAGCTGACTAACAGAAGTAAGGCTCTCAATAACTGCAACATTACACTGAGATGCCTGCCTCAATTTTCCTTTTGCAGTGCCTGTCCGTCTTGGTAGTCTTGGCATCACAACTTGTAGTCGGTGAAAGATTGCGTTCCAGAGCGGGCCGTAGTAGCGTTCGTTTCTGGATAGGCATTTAGCTAGTGCCCATCCAGAAACGGGCATTAGCTAAGGATGAGCAAGTCTTTTGGATTCAAATATACGCTACGTGGTTGTTGCCGATGATCACGCCATCGTCCGCCGTAGCGTGGTCGAGATATTATCGACTATCGATCGAGTTGAGGTTATCACAGAGGTTAGTGATGGCCTGAGTGCCATCGCCTCAGTAAAGCAGCATCAGCCTTCACTGCTAATGCTTGATGCAGCATTGCCCAAGGCGCGTGGCATCGAAGTATTTGCCGAGTGCCGACGTTGGAGCCCTGAAACGGCAGTCGTGCTGCTCACCGGCTTTACCTCACCCACATTACTTGCTGAATGGATACAAGCCGACGTGAACGGTGTTTTACTTAAGACTTGTGAACCCGAAGAGATGCAACAAGGCATCGAAGTCGTGCTGGCCGGAGGGCATTTCTTAGCGGAACAGGTGCGCAGCTTGATCAATAGCGGGCTGACAAAAAAGCCGTTAACGCTGCGCGAGCACCAGGTGTTGTCCTTGATTGTGAGCGGCGAACGCAATGAAGCGATAGGAGAGCGGCTCTGTATCAGCACTAAAACAGTAGAAAAGCATCGCGCTGCAGTGATGCGCAAGTATGGGGTGCACTCGTTCAATGAGCTCATGGTAGCGGCCATGAAGCACGGTCTACTCGACGATTGGCATCAGCCTTGATTCTCACTGATATTTGTAGCTCCTGAGCAATTGGGGCCTTTACCCTATTTTGGTTAGATAGTGGAATAAGCAATACTGGTGAATCATTTCAAAACGCTACGGGTATAACTTTGCTTATGCAGAGGGTCACCCTCTTGCTTCTGTCGCTTGCGGTACAGGCTCTGTTTGAAGCCTTCGTCTTCAGCCGCTTCGAACTGGTGTGCTCAGGAGAGCCACTCTGCGCTTCATGTATGTAAGGTTGATGCAAAGTGACTCACTATCGTGCGCCCCAACGGCTGCTCTATTAGCCATGTGATTAACGTCCAATTTTATTCGGGTCGAGTCACACTCCAAAACGATTGCCAAAGACTAAGCTGCAATATGGGGGTATTACCCCATACCCGGAAGCTTTAGGAAGTCGTATCGTGAGTTGGGTAGTTGTTCGAGAAGAGATGACGCTGTAAAGGCCTCATTAACTGTGATTGACTAGCTTTCTTTGAAGCCAATCTGTTCCCGTTATATCTACCGATGAAGCTGTCCGGTCTGAGCGAATCAGTCCCCTGGGCAACGACGGCACTGGTGCCAATGGTGAAGACGCGGACGAAGAAACCGCTGGTGACGGTGGTGATTTTGGCAGCGAGTTTTGTGGCTGCTGGAACGGCGGGTCAGGTCGAGACGGTCAAAGGAACCAAGAGACGTATGGGTATATTGGCTTCGACGGCAATGGCGACAGCTTAGGGGGAGACAGCGGATCGGGCGCCAGATACAACGACAACACCAAAGTCGCGACTGACGGGGAAGATGGCAAACCTGGCAAGGTTGGACCCGACGGCAGTAATGACGACGATGCAAAGGCAATGGAGATCGTTTCTTTCCGTCTCGAGGCCTGTTTGAAACAGCTGATGCGAAGTCTGGCGGTACCTGAGGCAGTGGTGGTGGCGGTGCCGGTGCAGCGGGCTCTACAGGCAAAAATGGCGGCGGCGGTGGCGGTGGCGAAGGAGGCGATGGCGGTACTGGCGCACCAAGTGCCAATGGAGGCGGCTTTTCCATCGGTATTGCTTTATTTTCCGGAACTAGAAGCATATTGACTGGCAACGTCATCATGACTGGGAATGGGGGTGTTGGAGGCAGAGGTAATAGAGGTGCGCTCGGTGGGAGTAGCGGGATTGGTGCTGACACAGAAGATAGCGCTGTCGTCGCCAATTCTGACAATGATGTGTCCGCAGGCCGTCCTGGAGCATCACTATCAGTTTCCGGAACTGCTGGCGCAATCAACTTCCAGTGAAATTATGTTGCCTTAGAGCTGCATATTTATAGAGATTCCGGGATCAAATCTCGTCGGTGTTTATATGTCCGTTGCATACAGCAACGGGCATACGTTCAATCGGGTGCTCTATTTATAATCGCAACCATTAAACTGATTGGTTGCCGAGCGCGGTCGGGATATAGTCGAGCTCGTTCTTATAACTTTGACAGTATGACGTTATGCCGAAAGTTTCTCATTGGTTACAGATACTAGCGACTTGCCTAAGCGCTGCTGTACTCATTGTCAGCACCTTCAGTGTAGCACTTGCACAAGAACATCTGACCACCAAAGCAATTCTGGATCTCGACGCTAAAACCACCTTGTCAATCGTTGCATTGACAGATCAGCTCACAGAGACCGATACGGAACTATCATTGCAAACGGCGTTGCAATCTGCTGGTTGGCATCGCGCCGGCGAGGAGACGCTAAGCATCGGCAATACGCAAAAACCTAAGTGGTTACGACTAGTGCTACGTAAC
>CALDTK010000330.1 GCA_937924035.1 uncultured Saprospiraceae bacterium
GTATTCGACAATCTCGACAAACGACTATTTGAGCCAGTGCCCCTTTTTATGGATGCTCGGCGCAAGCTGATTTTGCTCGATTGGCCCTTTGTTTACAAGGGCACCATTCGGGATTTTTGGCCACCAGTCAACCACTATCCTTCCAACGCTGGGCCATACCAGCTGTCCGAAGAAAGCCTTGGGCTGCTTTCTAAACAGGAACGTGAGGCTATGGTTAGCGAAGTAGGTAAAGCAGTTGACTATGACGAACTTCCTGAAATGATCGATGTCGCTTTTCTAGCCCTACACGGTGTTGGAGGTGAAGATGGAGCAATACAAGGAATGCTTGAGAGCTTGGATATTCCCTACACAGGCAGTGGTATTCCAGGCAGTGCAATTGGCATGGACAAAGTGCTCCAAAAGCGCCTCATGGGTGCTGCAGGCTTTCACGTTCCCCCTTCGATAAGTCTCGAGCGCAAGAAGTGGGAGGAGCATTGCAGTTCGGTAGCAAGTCGTTCAGCTTTCGCCAAAACCCTTTTTGCACAAGCCATAGAAGAATTAGGCACACCACTAGTCATTAGAGGCGCAAATCAAGGATCAAGCATAGGTGTTACGATCCTAAAAACTCCAACGGTTGAGCAACTCGCTCAGTCGATTGATAAAGCATTCTTCCGCCAAGCGATAAATGTCGCTGACTACCGAAAGCTAAGCTCAGAAGCGAGGCGGACATTTATAGGCAACGTCGCTGATTTACGCCACGGCATCGGTTTCCCTATGCAGGTAGGCGCTACTACGCTACTGCAGCCCATAGATTTGCAAAATCTTCTTGATCAAACTACCGAAGACTTCATTAGCCTCGTCGGCCATCATACAGAGGTAAGAGCCGTAATAGAAGGGTTTCTTGATGGAACAGAAGTTTCGACAATAGTCCTCCGTGATGAAGATGGAGGAACATTGCCTTTACTTCCGACGCAAATCGTGAAAGGAGGAGAAGTCTTTGACTACCGCTCGAAGTATTTACCTGGCTTGAGCCGAAAGAAGACGCCTGCGGATTTGCCAGCCGATCAAATTAACGCCTTGCGTAAGGAAGCCGCCCGCTTGTTCGATTACTTTGAGTTTGATACCTACGCCCGTATTGACGGCTTCGTGAGTCCAGATGGGCGTGTTTCACTCAACGATCCGAATACAACCTCGGGAATGCTACCAAGCTCCTTCTTTTTTCATCAATCTGCTGAAATTGGCTTGAGCCCTAGTGACTTCCTTACTTACATCTTGCGCACATCTATGCGTGAAAGGGATCGTAGGACAGTCGTCCCTAATCGCTATGGGGCGATGGCGAATCAAATTGACGAAACACTAACAGCTTTACAAGCAGCGGGTGACCACAGAAAGAAAGTTGCTGTTTTGCTTGGAGGTTATTCAAGCGAGCGCCACATCTCGGTTGAGAGTGGACGTAACGTTTTCGAAAAACTAGCCAGCTCTGGAGAATATGCACCTACCCCTGTATTTGTTGCAGGAGACAGTGAAAGCCACCGTCTTTATGCCTTGCCCATCAACTTGCTGCTTAAAGACAATGCAGATGACATTCGTCAAGCCATTGAATCAACAGAAGCCCTTCATCCTGCAACGGTAGAAGCTCGCGGGCAGGCTAGCGCGATAACCAAGCGGTTTTCTAGCACCCAGACGGGATATGACATTGAAGAATTGAGCTATACGGACCTAAAAGATCGATTCGACGAGGTGTTCATCGGCTTGCATGGCCGTCCAGGCGAGGATGGTGAAGTCCAACGTAAACTTGAAGAAGTAGGCCTACCGTACAATGGTAGCGGGTACGACAGTTCTCAATTAACAATCAATAAGTACGACACCCTGCAAAAGCTGGGCGCCGCTAATTTTATTGTAACGAAGCAACGCTTGGTATCGACTGAAGAGTGGCTCTCTGATCCGGAAGGAATTATCAAGGAATTGAGTGATACTATGGGCTTCCCAATGATTGTAAAGCCAGTAGATGATGGCTGCTCTTCGGCCGTCCAAAAAATAAATGATCCCGAACGTCTACACGACTTCTTGACCTTGCTGCTTTACACTGAACCAAGTCAAGCAGCTCAACTTAGAGATCGCCTCGGCATCCACCCTAAGGATGAAGTTCCACAAAAGCCAGTCGCCTTGGTGGAACAACTCATTTCCAAGAAAGACGCAGATTTATTCCTTGAAATCACTGGTGGTTTGCTAACGAAAGCCACAAAGCATGGTGACAAGGATTATCAGATTTTCCAACCGTCTGAAGCGCTGAGCTCCGGCGAAATCTTAACGCTCGAGGAGAAATTTCTTGCGGGTGAAGGTCAAAACATTACGCCGGCTCGCTTTGCTTTTGGAGAGATCAGCTACGAACATGTTGCTTCACAAGTTCGCAAAACACTCGGCGAAGCAGCTCAAATCCTAGGTGTCGAGGGTTATGCGCGTATTGATGCCTTCGTACGTGCTTGGGCAGATGGGCGTGTTGAGACCATCATTATCGAGGTAAACAGCTTGCCAGGAATGACTCCTGCGACGTGTATTTATCACCAAGCGGCAATTGAAGGCTACACACCATTTGACTTTATTGATCAGATCATGGCCTATGGAAGGGCAAGACAATCAAAATTGGCGGAAGCTTAGATTTTTGATTCCTAAACGGGCTGTGAGTTTTACTCATTTTCCTTCGATAAAGCCAAAAAATTCTCAAATTCGTTAGAATCTTAATTCTTAGTCGGACCCTAAGGATAGAACCTCGTACGTTTGTCACCTATGGATCAATCGTCTAACTCGGCTTCAGATCAGCATGAAACTGCTGAGCCAGGTATGATTAAGAGCGTTTTAGGCTACTTTAAGAGTAGACAGTTTTGGATGACTGTTCTGACCTTAGCATGCCTTTCAGCCCTATGTTTCTTCTTACTCAATGCTGGGCTGAAGTGGTATACAAATCATGGCCAAAGATTGGAGGTTGACAACTATATCGACATGAAGCTCAATGATGCGCAAGCACAAATTGAGCGTTCAAACTTTCGGGTTGAGATTATCGATTCTGTCTTTTTGGTAAACCGACCACCTCATGTTGTTTTGCGCCAGGATCCCCAGCCAGGATCATTTGTGAAAGAAGATCGTCGGATCTATTTAACGGTAACAAAAGCTATCGCCGATGAGGTTGAGTTGCCTTCTCTTGCTGGCACCTACGATTTTGATCGATACTTACGAAAGTTGACAATGCTCGACATTCAAGGGGCCGTGAAAGAGCGCGTTTACAGCAATCGTTATCAAGCGAATACAATCCTTAAGGTCTTCTACGAAGGCCGTGAGGTGTCGGAAGCAGAGTTAAAGGCTGGTTTCAAGATCCCAAAAGGATCTAAGTTGGAATTTACGGTAACAAGCAAAGCAGGAGGCTTGGCAGATGTTCCTAAACTAACTTGCCTCACGCTGGAAGAGGCGAAATTCCTTGTCCAAGACTATCGACTGCGCACGGGGCGCATTGAGGCAGACGCAACCGTTAGTAATAGAGAATTGGCCTACATATGGCGTCAAGACCCGCCTTATAGCCCTGGAGCAACGATTCCTTTCGAATCGGAAGTTCATCTCTTTCTCACAGCCAAGCGCCCTGAAGACTGCGATAGTCTTTAAAGCATCTTTGTCGCTCAGGAACTCTTAATGGAGGAAACACGCTAGCCTAGCCTTGCGTTACTCAGGAATAGCTTTCGATTAGCTAGCTAAGACCCACAGTATATGTTGCTCAGATTTCTACTTATTGCCTCGCTATTGGTTTTGGCGAAAGCCGGATATGCCCAACCAGGAATTACCTTTTGGCCAGACCGAGGTACATCAACGACCGTCTCAAGTCAGCAAGCGAATCTGTCGAGAGCTACCTGTGCTCCTCCTGAGAACACCCTGCTTTCTGGCCAGATGGCATCGTTTGAATTAGATCCTGATGGATTTTTTGCAAGCGCAAGGTTCATTGGTACGCCATCACCTTCTTTTGGATCTGCTTCTATTCAGGGAGACACACTAAACTTCGTGGCTAATCCAAACCTCGTGATGGGAGGCTTTGACACCTTGCAAATCGAACTTTGCGATTCAGAAAACGTCTGCAATCCAATCGAATTTATTGTGGGTATAGGGCCAGTTGGCTCGCTAGCATCTGTAACAAGAACAATTGCTGGTGGTGATTCAGAGGTGATTGGTTTGAACGCACCCGATGGCAATCTTTTCTGCGGATGTGTTATTGACAATGGATTTTACGAATACGCGAATCGTCGTGTAGCGCGATTCACTCAATTCTCACCAGGCGATAGCCTATTCTACCAATCTTCTCGAGGCCCGGGAGAGGATGAACTACTAGTGATTTTATGCGATGATTTTGGCTCGTGCGACACCACAGAACTCACCATCACTGTTACTGCTCCAACAGTCGAACTTCCATTCCTAGAAGATTTCAGTGGTTCAGGAACAGGTACTGACCCACGTTTATGGTTGGACGAGGATGTGTTTGTCAATGACGGATTTCCATTGCAGGCGCCTAGTGTAGGTGCAGCAACTTTTGACGGTATAGACGCAAGCGGTCAGCCCTATGGAATAGGTTTTGGAGCGACTGATGTTCTCACTTCTACGTATATCAACTTGTCTCCTTTTTCTCCGGCCAGTAATATCTACCTCAAATACTACTATCAAATCGGAGGTCGAGGTCTTGCTCCTGAGGCAGACGACGAACTCGTCGTTTCAGGCCGAAAAGCCGATGGCACTTGGTTCGAACTCAATGCCCATAGTGGCTCTCGAACTCGGACGCAGGATAATACTTTTCGATTTGTAAGTGTAGCGCTGGATAGTGCCTTTTTCTTCCATGATGAATTTCAGATTCGTTTTGAAATGTTTAGCAATCTGAATGGAGGTCTAGACGTGTTCAACCTCGACTATGTGAGAGTCGAGCAATCAACAGATGCAGGTGCGAGCTTTCGTGATATTGCGCTAAGCGAGCCACCACCGAGTATCCTCACGCCGTATTCTGCGATGCCGTTTGAGCAATTTGAAGGTCGATCTAGCTTGCTAAGGGGTGAGCTGCCCGTCGGCTTGTTCAATCACTTTGAAAATGAGAATAACATTAGTACCAGTGAAGTCACGGTGACCGATGCTGCAGGTTCTCAGCTTCTGAATGCAGCTCTTTTAACAGCTGCTCAATTCAATCTTGACCCAGGGTATACAGCAGCAGACGTTGCGATTCCACCAGCTCCGCTATCAACATTCAGAACGCTTGCTGATGGTCTTGATCGCGCTTCCGCAAAACAGCTTACGACAACCTATGTCTTGGGGATAGATCAAGATCAGATTGGACTTGAGGCAGTACTGCGCAACGATACGGCAAGTACGGTCACGTCGATAGATGACTACTATGCTTACGATGATGGCAGCGCCGAGCTGGGCTTGTTTAATACTGCTATCGGAGACGCAAGTCTTGTCCGTTATGAACTTTTCGAACCAGACACCTTGCGAGGAATTCGCTTTGCCTTCCCTCGACTGAATGCTCCTGATGCCGAAGACCAATTGATTACGCTGCTCGTGTATCTTGATGCAAATGGTGCTGTCATGCCAGACACGACGCCAATTTATGAGCAAGTGTTTATTCGACCTTTCTTTCCTTCAGATGTAGGAGATTCATTGCAAGCATTTACGACCTATAGACTGGAAGATTCCGCTGGGGAGCCAACGGAGCTTATTCTTCAGCCTGGAGGATTCTATGTTGGTTGGCAGCAAATCAGCGACGAGCTCAATCCTATTCAGGTTGGTCTCGATTTACGCTATGATAACTTTGATCAAGTATGGTCAGAATTTGGCTTTGGCTGGTCGCGCACCGATGAATTTCTCACCGAAGTGGAGGGAAGCTTGATGATTCATCCAGTGTTTTCTTCTGAAGAGCTTCAAAATTCTAGTCCAACTGCAGAAGTTGATCAGCTTTCGCTAAAACTTTTCCCAAATCCGAGTCGAGGCCAATTACAACTAGTAGGGCTTCCTGAAAACAGCCAGCACATGCGTTTGCAGTTGTTCGACCTGACTGGTCGTCTACTCCAGGAAGAAAATGCGAAGACTGAAATAGACCTAGCAGTAGCCCCAGGGATGTACGTCCTGCAACTTAAGAATGAGCATGGACAGCAAGTTTACAGCGAGCGCGTAATTGTATATTAGCGCTGGCCTAAACAACCGACTTACCCTTCCACAACATTTATTTTATGCAAGCAATCGACGTCCAAACACTCAAGCAAAAACTAGACGCGAAAGAAGATTTCATCTTCATAGATGTACGTGAGCAGCACGAGTATGAGGAAGCCAACATCAACGCACGTCTAATTCCGCTTGCTACTATTCCAGATCATTTGGAGGAATTTCAAAATACTGAGAAGGAGATCGTGATCCACTGTCGCTCCGGTGCTAGAAGTGGGCAAGCACAGGCTTACTTATTGGACAATGATTGCAAAAATGTGATCAATGTTGCTGGAGGAATCCTTGCTTGGAAAGAAGCTTTCGGAGCATAATACAGACAACACTGGTTTTGCCGAAAGGCGAATACTACACCTTCAACTTTAGACGCTCTATCTAGTCTGTTACATAGTTGATGAAAGCGTCTGTCCAGTTGTGATCGTCGCGCAGGGACTTAACGAATTGTCTTGCTGCAGGCTCTTCTTTAAACGTCTGAGCTACTACTGAGAAGCGTTGTCCTTCATTGAAAACGCCTACAAAGGGCTTCCCAGCTTCCTTTTTCTGAAAAGTAGCGAGAGCTCGTTCAGCGTTTTGAGGATTAGAATACGTTCCTACGATTACAAAGTAGTGGTGGCCATCAGGCACATTACTATTCTTGACGGGAGCAGGCTTACTCGGCTTAGGGACAACAACTTTCGGCTCTACTTTCTTCGGCTTAGGTGCTTGAATGACCTTTTTCTGAGAGGCTGGACGAGGCTTAGGCTTAGCGCTTGCTCGCAATCTATCTGCTAGCTCAGGGCTTCGCAGATCTGGATCGGCCGCAGCGGGACTGTAAATTTCGTTGTCTACGTGGCTTCTAACTCGAATTCTATCGTTGTCTCGCGAACCATTAGACAACATTAGAAACAGAACAGAGAGCACGAAAGCTCCCATAACTAGCAGTGTTGATGTTTTCCAAGTGTCCATAACAGGCTACAAATGTACAATAATGAAAACGGGCATCGGCCTACTGAATTTAGTTAACGAAGAGTTTTCCTGTTTTGAATTCTCCTTGGTCATTCTCAAGCCGATAGAAGACTAGGCCCCGCCTAGAAAAATTGACTGGCTCTGAGTTATCTATAACTGTTTGTCGGTAAATAAGCTGACCTGAACTAGAGAATAATTCTACTTGAACGGGGTATTCAGCTCTACTATAACCTTCTAAAACGAGAACATCCTGCGTACTTCGAGGTCCAAAATAGAAAGCCTGATCAACTTCTGGAACTAGCTTTGGAATTTCGCTATCCAGCCACTGAAGCCGACTTTCAAGCCAACTGCGTGTATAGGCTACTCCATCGTTGTAGTCAGTTTCTACATAGTTGTT
>CALDTK010000331.1 GCA_937924035.1 uncultured Saprospiraceae bacterium
GACCGCATAACTAAATGGAATAGGTGTCTTTTTTATGCGCTCACAAGCACCAAGAACATCTAGCAGTGCATTAGAATTATGTCTTAGGTTGATATGATCTGCATCTGTAGTCACCCCGGCTCTATGAAGCGTTTGAAGCTCCTGTTGCACTTGAAAAGAAATGAATCCAGGCAAATGTTCCTTAGTCGGATAGACTTCTTTGTCCTCTTCGCTAAGGTTGATCAGTTCCTCCACTTTCGCTCCTTTACGCAGATGCTCAGCAAGAGAAATCGCGAAGTTTGAGATGAGCGCAGCCATTCGCTTTTTTCCAGCTTCTTCACCTTCCGGCAAAACCGCCCTCACTTGCAACGCCAAGTTGCGTGAGTGATTAACAAGAGCCCCCCACTGCTTGCGGCCTTCCCACCACCGATCGTAGGCGGCATTGGTGCGAAAGACCAATAGAATAGAAAGCACGATTCCGAGGAAACTGAAAATCGAAACATCCATTGCAATGAAGGTGTGCCACTCTGTAAGTCGCAACAGCTCGCAAACGACAACAGAAGCGACGCCCATGCCTACAACTGCCCAAAGGAGTCGACGCATGGTGTAGCTGCGTGTAAGGTTCCAGATGTCCTTTAGGAAATGCTTATTGGGGTCGTAGACTATCATGCTTCAGCTAGGTATTGGTGAACAAAGCTAATCGCCATGGCTCCTTCGCCAACAGCACTGGCAACGCGATTCATCGCACCACTACGAACATCACCTGCAGCGAAAATGCCAGGGATACTGGTTTCCAGCAAATATGGGTCTCGGTCCAATTTCCAGACCTGATTGTTTTTGTCGGAGCGACTAAGGTCGCGGCCGGTAACAATGAACCCTTTGTCGTCTTTTACTACGCCATTCATCCAGTCCGTGTATGGTTTAGCCCCGATGAAAATGAATAGTGCGTCAGCTTCACGTTCTTCTTCTTGACCTTTCAAGAGATCCTGAATGCGCAACGTTGAAAGTTGTTCATTATCCCCCTTCGCCTCGACGATCTGAGTTTTAGAAATCACCTCTATATTTTCAATATCATTAATTTGATCGATTAAGTACGAACTCATGCTACTCGTGAGATCATCACGTCTAATCGAGATATAAACTTGCTTAGCGTACTTGGATAGATAAACTGCACCTTGTCCAGCACTATTCCCACCGCCTACAACATAAACGACCTTGTCATTACAGGCAGATGCTTCGGTCATTGCTGCACCGTAATAAATCCCTGCACCTGAAAAGTCCCTGATTCCTTTCGCTTCCAGTTCACGGTACTGCACCCCTGTAGTCACCACGACGGCCTTCGTATTTACAGAAGAGCCATTGCTCAGTGTCAGCTTTTTGAATTGACCATCACCTTCAATGCAAGTTACCTCTGCAGGAGTAACGATTTCAACACCAAATCGCTGTACTTGCGAAATAGCTCTGCGCGTTAATTCACTACCGCTTAACCCTTTCGGAAAGCCTAGGTAATTTTCAATTCTTGAGCTTGTTCCTGCCTGCCCGCCAGGTGCACGCTTTTCGATCAGCACGGCCTTCAACCCTTCCGAGCCAGCGTACACTGCTGCTGCCAACCCTGCAGGACCTCCACCTATAATGACAACGTCATAGACATCCTCTTTTGTCGTGGCACTGAGTCCGAGGGCTTTCGCCAAAACAGGAATTGTCGGACTACAAAGCGGCTCTCCATCCGCGGTAATAACGACTGGAAGTTCTGACCCCGTGCGCTTATGCAATTGGAGAATTTCAAATGCTCGCTCATCACTTTCAACATCGATGAAATTGTAAGGAATGAGGTTGCCACTCAAAAAATCCTTTATCGCATGCGACTTCGGCGAGTAGGGGTAGCCTATTAATCGCAAGCCACTTCCTTCAGGCTTATAATTGGCTTTCCAGTCAAACAATAACTCTTGAAGAACAGGATATAATTTCTCTTCTGGAGGATCCCATGGTTTAAGCAAATAGTAATCTAATTGTACAGCATTAATTGCTTTTATTGCAGCTTCAGTATCACTGTAGGCTGTAAGCAAAACACGCTGAGCGCTTGGATAGAACTTCATTGCTTGCTCTAAAAACTCTACTCCAAGCATGTCTGGCATCCGCTGATCAGAGAGGAACAATGCGACCTCTTCACTTTTCTTCTTTAGGCTTTCTAAGGTTTCTAATGCTTCCTGAGCCGACGTTGTACCCATGATTCGATACTCGCTTTTAAAGTAAGAACGGACATCACGCATTACTGCACGAAGAACCTGCTTATCGTCGTCGATGCAGAAAATGATTGGTTTAGAATCTCTCATGTAATAGGGAGGAGTATTAAGAAAGTGGTTCCCTCTGAGCTAGAACTTGCTGTAATTTGTCCTTTGTGATGGGATATAATCTTCTGAACGATATCAAGTCCTAGGCCTGTTCCTTTTCCAATTTCTTTAGTTGTAAAGAATGGATCAAAAATTTTATTGAAGATGTCTTTGGGTATGCCGGTGCCTGAATCGGAAATCAAGATTCGGACTTGATCACCTAGCGTTTCGGTTTTCAAAGTGAGCACTTTATTTTCTACCGCCTCCATTGCATCGATAGCATTATCGATCAAATTGGTAAACACTTGATTGATTTCCCCAGAGTAGCCAATCACCTTAGGGAGATCTTTTTCCAATTGCTTATCAACTGTTATTCCGAACTTCTTCAACTTGTAGCCCATAATAGTGAGTGTGCTCTTCAGGTTGGCGTGAATATCGACAGGCTGACGGTCCACACTCTCATCCATGTGCGTATAACCTTTCACTGAGCTAACAAGGTCTTTGATTCTCCGGGAAGCCTCTTCAATTTCGCCAACCATAGTTTCAGTGACCAGGTTTTTGACAATCCACATTACTACGGGCAGAAAATGAACAACTGTGGTCTTTTCTAGTATCGTCGTTAAGTCGGCTACACTAAATTGATATTCAGCAAGCGTTTCCGCCATCTCATATCCATCATCTGAACCTTGGTCTTCAAGGAAACTTGCTAGTTCGTCCTCTAGATCAGTGCGTTCCAACAAGGGTAACTCTTCTAGGGTTTTGGCGGAAGCTAACTTCGAAAACATCAATCCGTTTACGGCATCGACATCTTCATTGTCCATTTTTATATTCGTAATATTCTTGAAAGACTCAGGCAAATCTGTAAGGTGCTTTTTTAGCGCTTGAGCACTTCTCACTACAGCAGAAGCAGGATTGTTCAATTCATGTGAAAGTCCTGCACTCAATTTCCCAAGAGAGAGCAGCTTTTCGTTTTGTAACATTTGAGAGGTAAAGCTTCGAACACGGCTTGTCATGTAGTGCACAAAAGCCTCCGTGAGTTCATGTTTCTCTCTAATCATTTCTGGAAAGTGATCGACATGAAGAGAAGCGACCACGCATCGCTCTACGACCTCACCATGAGCAGAAGCTTCTTTCATGCGCGAGTACGGCAATTTCCCCGTGATGTATGGAGCTTCGAAATAGGAGAGGGTTTGTTTGCTGCCACCTTGGGTGCGCCATACCTGAACATTCCCTTCGAAAAGAATGTGCAGGTATTCTGCTTTTTGACTTGGCCAGAAAAGCTCTTCGCCCACTTCATAAGCATTACATTCTGCATTCTGCAGCAGCCAATCTAGCTGCTCATCTGGGACGTTTGCTAGTGCTTCATTAAGCTTCAGTTGAGAAACTGAGCATAGACTTTGGGAGGGGCTCGACATATCTGCATGGTAACACCCTATTTGTATTCAGGTTCTAACGAATACTTTTCCAACCGTACTTCTACGTGGCGTATTTTTTTAAAACATGGAATTTTTAGGGTAAATATGAATACGTAACCAACAATTTAGAAGTAGCCATAGAGATGTTACCTATATTGAAATTTAGTTGCCCAGCATTTTGTTTTATGCTGCACACTAAATAACCTTTCAACACCCAGACATGAAACATTTTACTCATTATCCTTGGCTTTTCTTAGTTGCGTTATTATCGCTTTGCGGAAGCGTTTTTGGGCAAGCAGATCTATCCCTCACGATGGATCAAGCTAACCAATCGCCATCCCAATATTCACTTTACAGCGTTACAGCGACTGTTTCTAACGATGGACCTGAGGCTGCAACTGGAGTAGACGTTCAATTGCCAATTCCAGCAGGTGTAGTGTATCAAGGTGGAAATGAGTACACTTCAAGTAAAGGTAACTTTCGGACCTTCGGTTCTAACGCAGGTCGTTGGAGAGTAGGCAGCCTTTCATCAGGTAGTTCGGCTACCATTACCATTAATTATTTCCTCAATGCGCCATCCGCAGCAACGAGTTATGCAGAGGTTAGCTCCTCTGACCAAAGCGATCCAGATTCTACGCCAGGAAACGGTAACGGCCAAGTGAATGAGGACGATGAAGCTTCAACTTCTGGAGGCGGACCTATAGGCCAGGCAGATTTGCAAGCGCGCAACTTGCGCGTTTTGAACCCTAGCATCGCTGCAGGGACCAATTTGGAGTATCGCTTCAATATTCGAAATGGGGGAACGGCAAATGTGCCAGGCGACTTTACAGTGAAGTCTTACATTTCAACAGACAACGTTCTAAGTTCTGATGATATTCAAGATGGGACGATCACTACAGGCAATTTCGATGCGGGCGCAGCAGTGCAGAACATCCTTGGCGCCTCAAGCACAAATGGACTTGCCCCTGGAAATTACTTCGTGATTGTCTTTGTCGATGCAGACGATGTAGTGAGCGAAAGCAATGAAAACAACAACACACGAGTAGCTCCATTTACGATTACTGGCAATACTGGAGGTGGTGACATCGACTTGAGCTTAGCGCTATCGCAAAACGTAGCGACGCCTCCACGTTACACCTTGTATAGCGTAACATCAACCGTGAGTAATGCAGGTCCACAAACAGCTACTGGAGTCGTTGTTGACCTTCCTCTCCCGGCTGGCGTAGTTTATGAAGGTGGAAACGAATTCTCAGCTTCACAAGGAAGCCTTAGGACTTACGGAGGTAACCAAGGTCAATGGAATGTTGGATCACTAGGGGCATCTCAATCAGCAACGATTACAATCAATTACTTCCGTACTGGACCAACACCATCTGACAGCTATGCGGAGGTTCTTGCTGCAAACCAAACAGATAGCGATTCAACTCCTGGTAATGGCAACGGCCAAGTAAATGAGGATGACGAAGCGAGTACAGGTTCAGTATCTGGTCCTACCTGCGCATTCACTGCCACTTTACTTTCTGTTGATTGCTCTAACGCAGGCACACCAAACGACACTTCTGACGACACTTACTCTATCGTCATTTCTGCGGAAAACCCAGCAAGCATTGCTGGGTCTTGGCAGTCTACCAACTACCCCGTAGGTGCAGCGTATGGACAGTCTATTCGTGAAGAAATAGGGCGCATCTCATTCAATCCTGGCGGTCAAATCATTCTGGCCGATTTAGCAAACAGTTCATGTCGCGATACGCTAAGCTTTACCGCTCCAGCACCGTGCAGTGGTGGTAGCCCAACAGGTGCGTGTACCTTTGAAGAGCCAGCTACGATTGATCCTCTTGACCAGCAGTTCTCAACCGACATCAACGTTAAGCAAACCGCAAATGGTTATGAGCTTACTGCATTGAGTAGTTTCAACTTTAATAATGCAAATCGTCGAAGCGCGGTCTACAACTTTGATGCAGATGGTGTGCAAGTATCACCTACGCCTGCAGTCACGAGCTTCACGTCTACTGAGAATGTTACGCTCGACTTTCAGACTACAGAGTTTATCATCAACGATTTTAATGGAGGAACAACCACTGTTCCTTTCACGGATCCTGCACCAGCAGGTAGTCCAGGCTTTTATGAAGGAGGTTTTACCGCAAGGTTGCCAGACGGCAGCGGCTACTTAGTATTCGTTCGTCAGATTGAGTTGAACGGAGCTAATCCTGACGTGACAACCCTTCGTAGTTTCAAGATCAATAATAATTACCAGCAAGTTGGAGGTGTTACCACTTATCCATCCATGCCAACTCGCTACGAAGGCGCAACGTTTGTTGCGCCAAGTGGCCAAGGAAACAATTTCTTCCTGAGAATAATTGAACGTGGAACGAACAACACCTTTGTACTTGTTGACGGAAGTTATGATCGCCTCGGCGCTGTTAGTCTCGGAGTGAACGGACGCTTCTTTCAGCCATTCGAGTTTCAAGAACTCAGCGATGGAACATTTGTATTTGTAAGCTATTTCGACGGAGCAGATCCTAACAGACCTCTTCAAATCACACGATACAGTCGCAATGGGACCTCGATCCAATCGTACAATTCTTCTTCAAGCTTTTTCGTAGGTCGTGACGCCTTCCAAGCGGCCGTGCGTCAAGACGGTGGCTTTGTTGGAATTTCACAAAAGAACGCTAACGGTAGTACGATTGAAGTGCGTAATGGGACTGGCGCTTTACTGGCTGAGAATTACCTCGAAGGCCTTTTCAATATCGATATCGCAGGCGTAACATTTGATAATAGTATTTTTCTTTTAGCTAATCGCGGAACCGTAAATGGTCCTCGCGTATTCGTGAAACTTACTGAATTAGGAGAGCAACTTTGTAATCCTGTTTATGACCCATGCGATCCTCCTGCAGCTGAAGACAGAAATGCAATCGTAGATTACACTGTAGCTCCTGGTGGCATTGTGACAGTAAATCACAGCTTGTACGGAACACCTGGAACCTTAACGATTGATGGACCAGCGCGCATCGGTATTCAGCTTATCACTCCTGCTGAGTTCCGCGTCAACAGTGTAGTGAATGACAGAGGGCGAATCTTCATCACAGGCACCCTTCGAGACAATGTCAATCCAGGCAACTCGCAGCCATTCGTGCTTGAAACAGATGCTCAGTCACGAGACTTAAGCTCGTTTATTCCAACTTTATCACGTAATGACCTCAATTCATTCAGTGTCATTGGTTCTCTTGATTTTGCTACCATCATTGTCGAGTACTTTACTAACGGTCGCTCGTATGGATTAGCGAAGATTCAATCTGGCCAAGTGCGAGAAGATGTACTACAGGTAGGAGACCTCGTTACCAATCGAGTTAATGGAGCCGTTATTAATGAGGATGATGATGTCATTTACCTTTCATACCGCAATGGAAATTCCGACTCATGGCCACGTATGAGAGTTCTGAGCCTCTCAGATTTGAGTACCATTGGTGAAGTGCGACTAGCCGACGCTATTTTCAGTAGCAACAACGGATCGGTTACTGGCGATACTGGATTTCCAAATGTTCTTTCGACAGGAGATGTAGCTGTAGCCTTTGTAGCTTTTGATGGCAACAATCCTCAGCAAGCAGCAGCTATAGTTGATCCTTTAGGTAATCTTGTTTCCACTATTCTTCTTCCTAATCTCCTATCTCCGCAGGGCAGCACTTATGTTGCTACAGGAACGACTCCTAACGGCGATGTACGATTCACAAACGGAAGTACACAAGTAGCCTTACTAGGCAACGGAACTGTAACCACCTGTTCTGGAGGGCCAAGCCAAGGTGTTGATCTTGAATTGACAGCATCTAGTGGATCCAATCAACCACAGATTTATGACACCAACTCGATTACTGTGTCAGTAACCAATGCTGGAACACAAACAGCTACAGGCGTCACAGTCGATATCCCTAAACCTGCAGACGTAGTATACACGGGTGGGAATGAATTTACAGCTTCTCAGGGCTCACTTGCTACATTCGGTTCAGACCAAGGCGAATGGACACTAGGCAGCTTAGCCGCAGGTGAAACCGCGACGATCGTGATCAACTACTTCTCTCTAAGTGCGACCGGTTACGATCAGTTTGCAGAGGTGCTAACGCAAAACGAAACAGATGCGGACTCCAACCCTGGCAACGGCTCAGGCACGAGTGCCAACGAGGACGATGAGGCATTCCTTAATTTGACTTCTGGAGCACGTAGTGCACTTACGTTAAACTTCTATCCTAATCCAGCTCCGGCCGGCGAACAGATCATTTTAAAGCACACCTCATCTGGTGATGTTGAAGTGCCTTTACTAGTTTCTGATTTGAATGGACGTACAATCTTCCAAACGAGTGTCCAGTTTACAGAGGGCTATAATGTAGTCCCAGTAAATATTGGAAACCTCTCTGCGGGCGTATACATCCTATCGCTTAGCGATACAGGATTGCAACCGACTAGATTGGTGGTGCGCTAAGTATTACACCTACTTAGTTTTGCTGATTGGCAATCCGTAGAACCACACAGAACAAGTGGCCGATTCCGAAAGGGGTCGGCCATTTGTATTTTCAATTTGGAGCAGACACTGCACACGGCTGGCAAGACAGGCCAGAATTCCCCATCTTTGCTTCATGCGCACCTGTCTCTTTTTCTTGATTCTACTTCTTGGCGTTGCCTGCTCGCCCACTACTTCAACAGATAAAATGCTGAGCGGTGATGACGCTAAAGTTGTCCGTTATTGGGTAAACAGTGCAAAGGTAGATTGCGAAGGGATTGGATCGCAGACCTGCTTTCAAATACAACGTGGAGACACCTTGCGAGATGAAGGATGGGAATTATTCTACGGAGAAATTGAAGGATTCGAGTTCGAGCCAGGTCAACTCTTTCACCTTCGAGTTGAGGAGAAAAAACTAGATCCTTCTACTGTTCCGGCAGACGCCTCTGCGATGAAGTATACCATGGTAGAATTCATCAGTAGAACACCAGACGCCCGTCTCAAATTGCATAACATTTACGCCCTCGAATCTATCAATGGCGAGCGGATCAGCATACCGAATGACCTTCAGCAACCGAGCCTAGAAGTAAATGTTACCGAAGGACGAATCATGGGAACTGACGGCTGCAATAACTTTAAAGCGAAGACGACTGTGGGCATTGGTGGCAATATCTCTATTGGGCCGATCGCAGGCACCAAGAAGATGTGCAAGTCAATGAAGTTGCCCCAAGCTTATACGACCGCACTAACTGAGGTTAAGGAATATGCACTCCGCAATGGGAAGTTATTTCTATCTGACGCAAATGGAAAGATCCTTCTACGTCTTCGCCCAGTTGATTAATGAGCTTACGCCAAAACCAGCGAGTAGAAGTTTCGACTGTTTTAGCGAAAGCTGACTGGGAAACGGTCTTGCACCTCTGGAATTCAAGCTTTCCAGTTGAGGTACAAATAGACAGCGCAGCCGCCTTACGTAAGGTTATTCAAGCGCCAAACTGCAGACACTACATTATCCGTAATGCTGATTTAAAAATAGATGCTTGGCTAGCGGTATTCGATCGTTACGACACCCGTTGGTTTAGCATTTTGGTGTCGCCAGAGACTCAAGGAAAAGGCTATGGAAAGGCCTTAATCCGTCATGCAAAAACCATGGAGTCTTGTCTAGAAGGCTGGGTTGTTCAATCCAATACACATTTCCGTGCTGATGGCCAAGCGTATGTAAGTCCGCTTGCGTTTTATAGGAAGCTGGACTTTCGTTTGAATCCCAATCGCTTTGCAGAAGACGGCAAATTAGATGTGGTTTGCGTGAAATGGGAAAACGCCAGCTTTACGTCAACCTAGATCTATTCACTTCGATACTAAGAAGCGCCCTGTAATAGCGAGCCTCTCCCTACTCTACTCTACGAATTGTCAGTTCTAGCGATAGCACTACCAACACCAGCGCTACCTTCACCCCATGCGCATCTTACATTTTGCTTTGCTCCTTACAACAGCTTTGCTGTGTCTAGCAAGCACTGCTACTAGTCAAGTAGTCGAGCTCCCAGCAACAAGTACCTCTCCCTTCTCCATCGGAGAAACCCATATTTTCCAATCCTCTATTTTAGAAGAAGAGCGCAAACTAAACGTTTACCTCCCTACGAGTTACCATCCCGACAGCACGAAGACCTATCCCGTTATTTATTTACTCGACGGTTCACGTGACGAAGACTTCATCCATGTAGCGGGTTTGGTGCAATTTCTCTCCTTTTCTTGGATCGACATCATGCCCGAAAGTATCGTCGTAGGTATCGCAAACGTGGATCGGAAAAGAGACTTCACTTCACCATCAAGCAACGAGAAAGACAATGAATTTCTGCCAACCAATGGAGGGGCTGGAGCCTTTACGCTGTTCATTAGAAACGAAGTGAAACCATTGATCGAAAAAGCCTATCCAACCTCTGGTAAAAACTCCATAATCGGACAATCGCTTGGAGGTCTTTTCGCCACAGAGACTCTTTTCATTGAGCCCGATCTCTTCGATCACTACTTTATCGTCAGCCCAAGCTTGTGGTGGGATGATGAGTCGTTGCTTGGTGCAGATCCCATCAATTTGGACAAGGTGAAATCCGTGCACATCGCCGTTGGTGCCGAGGGGGATCAAATGGAACGCGTAGCCCGTGAGC
>CALDTK010000332.1 GCA_937924035.1 uncultured Saprospiraceae bacterium
GCTACTCGAACAATTAACGATTGGTGGTATACTGGTAATACCAGTTGGGGGCGAGAAGCAAGAAATGCTTCGTATTACTAGAACAGGAGAATCAGACTTTCAAACAGAACGGATGGGACCTGCTCGCTTTGTGCCTTTTGCCGAAGGAATAGTCAAAGTAAAAAAAGTACGTGGCGTTCTTCGCTAATCAATCACACTTCTGCTTTGGCAAATGAGGTTACAACCTCCGTCCAGTTTCTTGCTTTACACGTGTCTCCGTTGTACCTCGTTTTTTCAAATCTAGCAATAGGTTAATGTCAGCGTTTGAAGCACTCACCTGCCAGGTATTCCCTGCATACGTGACCTTTCCTTTGTATCGCGTCCAGTCGCTCGCTAGTAAGGTATAACGACCTCTTTGCTTTGGATTTGGGCCGAATACCAAAAATTTACTGTCATCTCTTGCATCGAAGCCAATCGCTAGGTTGTCACCTTTTGGCGTAAAAAGCACAACTCCCGGAGTTCCTCGCTTGAAAATTACTTCTTCAATGTCTCTCCCGTTCTCTACACGAACTCGTCCTTGTACAATCTCTGTGGTGCCTCTGTTCCGTTGGCGTGAAAGGATGAGATCTTCACTCAAGTAAAACTGAATCTTACTTAGTTCATTCTCGCTCCATCCGTTCTCTTGACGAAGGCTTTTAGTCAATGGCGTTAACCTCGGACTACAAGATGCTAGAGTCATTAGTGCAAGCGCGCTGAGAAAGAGTAAATGCTTCATGGTGCTAGTTTAGACTAAAAACGGGAAAAGTGATTGAATTGAGATGATTCTTTAGATGGATTTAACGCCTTTTATGAAAGCTTAACCCTTTTGCTCGTAAGGCTGAAGAGTTGAGTGAGTAGAAAAAGCCGCTGAATCGCGCTTATACTCCTTGTTTTGCCGAAAGGCTGGGAAAAGTCGTTCTGCTTTCGCCAAAACAACAGTTCAAATGCTGATTTGAACCACTCGACGAAACGCACCTCACTTTTGGCATGTGTGGCTGATGATTTGCAATACATCAATTGTAATCAGAAATAACCATCCAATGCGTACTCGTCTCTTTTTTCTCGCTCTAGCAATATTTACGACTGTACTCGCCAAGGCGAATGAACCAGTAAGTCAACTAGAAGTTCGCTATCTACCTGTTGGTGCAATGTTAAGCTGGTCATGCAGCAATGACGATGTAACTGGTTTTACAATCGAACGCTCAAGTGATGGTTTCTCTTTCGAACTATTATCACGTGTAGTTGCCGAAAAAGGGCTCGCTGAATCTTATAACTACCTCGATACGGATCGTCCTGATCACACTCAATACTACCGCGTCACTTCATTTGATCGAGCAGGAACATCTGCGCATTCTCCACTAGCTGAGGTTTCTGCTCAAGGCAAAGCAACCTGGTCACTAACGGGTGGCTTTACAGTAGATGTCGATACGAAATTCGACTTTGAAGTTGAGTCTGAAGGAATCACAATGCTGGCATGCGATTTGTACGATTTCCTAGGGAATCCTGTCTCTTCAGTTGCGCTGCTTGTTCAACCTGGTCCAAACCAGCTTACCATACCAACTGAAGATATCGCACCGGGAGCCTACCGTCTAAATGTAGCCGGTGAAGAAATCAACGAAGTTATTCACTTCGTGAAAGTTCATCAAGAACAGGAGCTTCAACCTCAGCCAATGGTTAGAGGAAACTAGACGCTTCCAATTACGTAAAACTCAATCTTAGTTCTCAACTCTTAATTATGAAAACACTTCTAACACTCACCTTAGGGCTCCTTATGGCGTCCTTTACCGCAAATGCAAACTGCATTTACGAGCAGAACCTCGAAGGTCAAAACCTTCAAGTAGGTACAATGCTAACCTGGAGCACTGCCTTCGAAGTAGACAACTCGATCTTTATCGTCGAGAAATCTGAAGACGGAGCCAACTTCACCAATATTGGTACTGTCGAAGCCGCAGGCGATTCAGACGAGATCAAGGAATACAACTACTTAGACATTATGTCTAACGCTGAGCAATCTTACTATCGCCTCAAGCAGGTCGATGTAGACGGAAGCTCTTCTTACAGCGAAATGGTTGCTGTACCACAAGTATTTACAAACAACTTCATGGTTGCTCGTATGTCAAGCGTCGCTACTGAAGATGTTTTCGAACTGACTATCGATTCAATGGTCGAGGGTGACATGGCTTACTCTGTAAGTAACCTTCGTGGTGAGCAAGTAATTGCAGATGAAATGATGGTCGTTGCAGGTCTTAATGACATCTCTATCGATCTTTCTTCTCAAGAAGAAGGCATCTATAAGTTCGCCATGACGATGGGTGACGAAACAGAAACGCTAGTACTCAAGCGTGCTACCGATGTCATCGCCAGCAAGCCAAATGTTGCTTCTAGCAAGAAGGTTACGCCAGGTCGTAACTAAAAAAGAGTTGAGTTAGCTCCTTTCGAGAGCTTCTGACAGCCTGATTCGCTAATGCGGGTCAGGCTGTTTTTATTTCAGGAATTGAAGGAGCAGACCTAGCTTCGCTTAGCAGCGAAAAAGCTGCTCATCAACTCACTACATTCATCCATCATGATACCAAATTCAACGTTGGTCTTAGGGTGCAGCATCCGCTTTCCGAAAGTCATGAATCCCCGTTTTTCATCGGGAGCACCATACACTAAACGGTCAAGTTGAGCCCAGGCCAAAGCACCTGCACACATGGCACATGGCTCTAGGGTAACATATAGGGTGCAATCCGTTAAGAACTTGCTACCCAAATGATTGGCTGCACTCGTTAGCGCTATCATTTCCGCGTGAGCGGTTACGTCGTGTAGCTGTTCTGTCTGGTTATGGCCTCGGGCTATAACCCTATTGTTGCAAACGACGACTGCACCAACAGGCACTTCATCGACAAGTGCTGCAGCTTTCGCCTCACGAATAGCCTGCTGCATGAAGTATTCATCCGTAAATGGATTGAGCTTATCGATTGATGCCATGAACGGGAAGGTAATTAAGTCCATCGCTTTATCAACGAGAATTCACCTTTTCACCTCATTTTAGGAGCTTGAAAAGCGCTCAGTAGAAGAACCTTAAAAAAAAGCTGAAATTGTCTTGCGAGGGGGGATTCTGTTTATCTACCTTTGCGCATGGAACAGGGTCACGCAACCACCAAAATTTCGTCGCAAAAAGCGCTTGCTGATAAGTTCAGCACAGAAGGATTCACTTTTGACGATGTCCTCCTTTTACCAGCTTACAGCGAAGTACTTCCTCGAGAAGTCTCCTTAGCAACCAAGTTTACTAGAAACCTAAGCCTCAACGCTCCCATCGTGAGTGCCGCCATGGATACGGTTACCGAGCACTCGTTGGCGATAGCGATTGCACGTCAAGGCGGAATTGGAGTCATCCACAAAAACATGTCGATTGCTGCTCAAGCAGAGCAAGTTCGTGCTGTGAAGCGCTCGGAGAGTGGTATGATCATCGACCCAGTAACGTTAAAAGTAGATGCGCATGTAAGCGATGCGCTTAACCTGATGAACAAGCATAAGATTGGAGGAATTCCAATTGTAAGCGACGACAATCACCTCGTTGGAATATTGACTAATCGTGATCTACGGTTTGAATCGAAATTGCAACGACCTGTCAGCGACATTATGACAACCCGTGATCTAATCACGGCGCCACCAGCAACTACACTCGAAGAAGCTCGAAAAATCCTTCAGCAGCATAAAATCGAAAAACTGCCAGTTGTCGACCCAACAGGAAAGCTTGTAGGACTCATAACTTACAAGGACATCATGAAAGTCCGCAACTATCCAAACAGCTGCAAAGACGAGTTTGGTAGACTGGTTGTCGCTGCTGCCGTAGGGGTAACGCATGATCTCCATGAACGCGTTGCCGCATTGGTAAAAGTCCAAGTAGATGCTATCTGTATCGATACTGCGCATGGACATAGTCGAGGTGTGTTGGACGCAGTTCGCGGAGTAAAGGCTGCATTCCCTGACCTTCAAGTTGTGGGTGGAAACGTCGCCACTGGCGAGGCTGCGCTCGCACTTGTTGAGGCAGGCGTAGATGGTGTAAAAGTTGGAGTCGGTCCAGGTTCTATCTGTACGACTCGTGTTGTTGCAGGTGTCGGCGTCCCTCAGCTTTCAGCAATCTTCAACGTGGCGTATGCACTCAAAGGATCAGGAGTCCCTGTTGTTGCAGATGGTGGAATCCGATACTCGGGCGATATCGTAAAAGCTTTTGCTGCTGGAGCTGATACCGTCATGGCAGGAAGTCTTTTCGCAGGAGTAGAAGAAGCTCCAGGTGAGACCATTCTGATGAGTGGACGAAAGTTTAAAGTCTATCGTGGCATGGGCTCACTCGGAGCAATGGAACTTGGAAGCAAGGATCGCTATTTCCAGGATGTTGAGGATGACATCAAAAAGCTTGTGCCTGAAGGAATCGAAGGACGAGTGCCCTTTAAAGGCAATCTTGGAGAAGTAATGATTCAATACCTAGGCGGTCTTCGTGCTGGAATGGGCTACTGTGGTGCTGCTACCATCAAGGAAATGCAAGACGCAAAATTTGTACGTATAAGTGGTGCTGGTATGGCTGAGAGTCATCCACACAACATCACAATCACTAAGGAAGCGCCGAATTATTCATCACGCGGCTAATTCAATTTTTGTTGACACCGGGGAAGACAAGTTTTGGCGAAAGCTGGACGTTGAATTCAGTGATAGAAGGAAATCTTCCCTTCTCTTAGCTAGTTTCGCCTACGTATGAATCTACGGTCCTTACTTGTTTTTGTCTCAATCCTACTTTTCGCATGTAGCCCCACCAAGGGCATAAGTGCTGCTGACGAGAGTTTAGTTACTTCAACTCTCCTTAAAAGCGATCCTCCCAAAATTGGAGTGGGGGAAGTGATTGATCCAGATATCCTTTCTGTTCAGTTTGGGATAGCGGGGCTACTTCTTGCTGATCCAATTGTCGAATTAGGAGGCGCAGCTCAAATAGAACTAGCATTTGATGTACTCGGTGAAGACATTCGTGAGTTTAGATACGACCTCACACACTGTGATAAAAACTGGGAACCTAGTCAGTTGAACAGTGTCGACTATTTGGTGAATTTTAGCGAGGGCGACATTCGTGAATTTAGCCTTGCCTTCAATACAGTTTCCAAGTACACGCACTACAACTTGAGCCTTCCCAACCAATTTATTTCTTGGAAAGTAAGTGGTAACTATCTCCTGAATATCTATGATGACAGAAACGGCGAGCTTGCGATGCGTCTTCGATTTTGCGTCACAGAACAGATGGTTAATCTAGATGTAAACCAAACGCGACCTGGATCGGTACAAAGAGATAAAACTCATCAAGAGTTTGATGTAGGACTCGACCTTTCACAAAGCCGAATAGAAAACCCCCGAAGAACCTTGACGCTGAGCATTATTCAAAATGGGGACTGGCGAACTGGGATTTACGATGTTGAGCCTCGCTTCGTTAGGGATGACATCCTGCTCTGGGACTATCAAAACAAGCTCACCTTTCCAGCCCATCGAGAGTGGAGAACGCTTGATAATCGTACACTAAGATCTGCAGGAGGTAGGATCGAGGAAATTCGTCGAGAAGATGATCTCTTTTTCATCTATCTGGTACCAGACCTCGTGCGGGTAGACTTTCCGTTTGAGACGCGTATCGACCTGAACGGTAAGTTTATCATTGAAAATTTTGACAACCCTGGTGGCATTGATGATCAAAGAAACTTTGATTTACAATCTGAATATACAACAGCGCTTTTTGCATTGAAAATGCGTAGAGATGAATCTATTGAGCCACTTTATCTCTACGGTGGGCTTACCAATTATCAGATGAATGAATTGAACGAAGGGAAGTACAATTCTGTCTTGAATGCTTATATGTTTTCGACTCCAGTCAAGCAAGGGTTTTATAACTACGCCTATGTTTCGACAGGTTCAGATGGTTTTCGTCCTGTCTGGGAGCACACGGAAGGCAATACTTTCCAGACCGAGAATACGTACAGCTTTTTACTCTATTACCGTCCATATGGTGAGCGGTACGACCGACTCATTTCTTACTCTACGACTCAGGTCAATAGATTCTGAATGCGGGAGTAGTATTCCGACGTTCGTCTGACAAATGCGAGCCTTCGTCCATAGACCACATGCTGGTAGGAAACTGCAACTTAGGTTTGACGCAAAGCAGTCTGGCGTATGTTTCGTTTTCTCATTCTTACAATTAGCCTATTTAGTGCTCAAGCAGTTGTAGCTCAGCAGCTTACGCTAAAACAGGCAGTCGATAAAGCAATCGAAAGAAGCCTTGCAGTGGAACAGGGGACCCTGCAAATGAAAGGAGATGAAATAAGTCTATACCAAGCCAAAATGGCTCAATACCCCAATTTATCTATAGGCTCAAGTTTAGGCTTGCAGTTTGGATTGGGAGTTGACCCAACGACTAACAATTTGGTGCAGCAGCAGATCACCTTTAATAGTTTCAACCTCAACGCAGGCGCGACACTCTATCAGGGTGGGCGCATCAAAAATACCATCGCTCAGAGTAAGCAACAACTTGCCTCTAGCGTAGCAAATGTTGAAGCTACAAAACAAGATATTTCACTTCAAGTAGCTCAATTCTATCTGCAGTCCATCTTAGCAAAAGAGGAATTAATAGCAGCGCGAAGTCGACTTTCAGATGCTGAACAACAGCTAGATCGTATCACAAGGCTTATCACGGCTGGTAGCGCTGCTCCTGCTGATCGTTTTGACCTGGAATCTACTGTAGCCCGACAGGTGCAAGTTGTGACCCAAAGCGAAAATGCTGTTGCTCTTGCATTGCTTCAGCTTCGACAATTACTGCGTTTACCAGCTGGGGAGCAAATCGATGTCGTTTCACCAGAATCCATTGATTTTGATGCAATTCAACTTCCAGTTGTGACGCCTGAGGATCTTTATCAAACCGCGGTATCAAAGCAGCCCTCTATCAAAGCGGCTCAGTTAGCTGAGGAAGCTGCTGAAATAGGCATTGATGTGGCGAAGTCAAATTACTATCCAACACTTTCAGTTTTTGGTCAAATGGATACACGCTATAGTTCTTCCGCACAGAGCTTGGACGGGATCAATACTGTTGTTGTTTCTCAGCCTGTAACTATCGATGGCCAACCTGCTTCTTTGGGGTCGACCCAGTCAGTTCCAATCTTTGCTAAGACTCCTTATGGAGATCAACTTAGCGACTTTTTTGGGCAGACCATCGGGCTAAATCTTCGCGTGCCAATTCTTAGTAACGGACTTGCAAAAACCGCAGAGCAGCGTGCAAAATTAACGCTTGCCCAAAGTCAACTTGCAACACTTCAAGAGAAGCAATCCATTGAAATAGATGTGCAACAAGCGCTGCAAAATGCTATGGCAGCTAAAAGCGATGTAGATGCCTCTAAACGTGCTTTTCAAGCTGCGGAAGCAGCCTATACTGCGGCTCAAAAAAGGAACGAACTAGGTGCAGGTTCATCGTTTGAACTCGCCAACGCGCAACTTCTTTTAGAACAAGCTCAAATTACCTTAATCAGAGCCAGATACCAATATCTCTTCAACGTAAAAGTCGTTGACTTTTACTTAGGCCGCCCACTACAACTTGACTAAAATCATGTCAAAAACAACTAAAACAGTTCTCTGGATAATTCTCGCCGTTGCTGTACTCGGTGCACTAGCTTTTTGGACCATTCAAAGCAATAAAAACAAGAAGTCAGGTGCCGCCGTCGAATTTGGTGAAGCCACTCGCATGCGCATCGAGGAGCGTGTTTCTGCTTCTGGTCGAATTTTCCCCGTCACAGAAGTAGCAATTTCTTCAGATGTCAGTGGGGAAGTTGTTCAGCTCCTCGTCTCCGAAGGTGATAGTGTAGTTCAAGGTCAGCTCCTCGCGCGCATCGACCCGGATGCAATCGAATCGCAAGTATCTAGAGGTCGTGCGGCTGTAAATGCAGCAAAAGCCAATGGCGCGAACAGTGAGGCTGCTATCGAACAGGCTATTGCAAATCGCAAGCAATTAGAAGCACAACTTATTGTGGCGAAACAAGTGCTTACGCGAAATGGAGGCCTAGTGAAAGAAGGATTACTCAGCGCAGCCGAACTAGAACAGTCACAGAATTCAGTTGCAACCCTGGAGGCTCAAATTGAAGCCGCAGGTGCCAGTGTGAAAGCCGCACAGGCAAGCGCCAAGGCAGCGAAGTTCAATATTGAGAGCTCCCAAGCTTCCTTAAGAGAGTTAAGCACCAATTTGAGCCGCACAAATGTAAAAGCTCCAATGACTGGTACTGTGAGTCTACTCAACATAGAGCAGGGTGAAAGAGTGGTTGGAACCATTCAAATGGCAGGTACTGAAATGGCTCGTATTGCTGACCTCAGTAAAATGGAAGTGCAGGTAGAAGTTAGCGAGAATGATATTCCAAGAGTCAGCGTGGGAGACCCTGTCGAAATCGAGGTAGACGCATACATAGACCGCATCTTTTCAGGAAAAGTCACTGAGATCTCTAACAGTGCCAATGATTTAAGCGCTTCCATTCAAACGCTATCTACTGACCAAGTCACCAATTTCGTAGTTACGATTTCGATCTTGCCCGAGAGCTATAAGGACTTGATTTCACCAGCTAGACCATATCCTTTCCGACCAGGAATGTCTGCAGCAGTCGACATTTTGACCGAAGTAGAAAAGGACGCGTTGTCTGTACCAATCGCAGCGGTAACTGCACGAGAAGTGGAGGCCGATGATGACGATAAGTCAAGTGTATCAGAAGGTGAAGAAGAAGAGCTTGAAGAGGTTGTCTGGGTAATTTCTGAAGCAGATACCGTAAAGCGAGCAGTTGTGAAAACGGGAATTCAAGACCGTCGCAACATCATGATATTGTCTGGACTTAAGTCTGGTGATAAAGTAGTCGTTGGGCCTTACTCTGCTGTTTCTCGAAAGCTTGATGAAGGCGATAAAGTGTACGAGAAAGAGGAGAAGAAGAAAGAGGATGAAGAAGACGAAGACGATGACTAAAGTCGGTCTTGCTATCCTTGCTCGAAAAGCTGAACTCGGTAAGGGCAAAACACGCCTCGCCAAAGGCATTGGAGTTCAAAAAGCTTTCGAAGCCTACAAGCATCTCATTGAGGTGGCAGCTTCGGTGACGAAGGCTTCTAACTTGCCCAGTACTGTCTTTTTCGATCCTGAAGTGGGAGACACAGATGTTTGGCCAAGTCAATATTTTGAACATGGCATTCAAGTGCAATCCTCAAACCTAGGAGATCGTATAGCAGCTGGTTTGGAGAGCGTTTTGGCGAAAGCCTCACAAGCGGACATTGTATTCGACCCTCTGAGTAGTGAAGAAGGTGCCGGAGCGCTCATCATGGGGACTGATTGTCCGACATTAACTCCTGCTATTCTGCAAGAAGCGGCTGAGGCGCTAGCAACTAAAGACGCAGTTCTGGGACCAACCCACGATGGGGGCTTCTACCTTTTAGGCATTCGCAATCTTGATCCCACACTTTTCGATGGGGTAGAGTGGAGCACTGAGCACGTTGCAAGTCAAATGATTGCTGCCTTTGAAAGACTAGGTTACTCCTATCAGCTTTCGCCAAAACTCGCCGACATAGATGAAAAAGAAGACTGGGATAGCTACCTAAAATGGCGAACTCAGCAAAACTAAAATTCGAGGTGTTGAAAGACAAGACTTTGTCATAACGTAGCCTTCTTTGCAATTTGCATCAAAATAAGATCATGAAGAACCTTTGGTTAATCGTAATTCTAGTCATCATCGCCCTATTGTTTTTTATGGGCTGTGGCAAGTACAACACCTTCGTAACGAAAGATGAAAATGTAAATCAATCCTGGGCGAAAGTTGAAACAGCTTATCAAAGCCGTTCAGACCTTATTCCAAACCTTGTTGCGACAGTCAAAGGTGCTGCGGACTTTGAAAGCGGTACGCTTGAAAATGTTATTAAGGCTCGTTCACAGGCTCCAAGCATTCAATTAACTGCTGATGAGCTCACTCCAGAAAACATGGCCAAGTTCCAGGAAGCTCAAAGTAAGCTTTCGGGGGCTCTAAGTAGGCTCTTGGTTTCTGTGGAGCGTTATCCAGAGCTCAAGGCAACAGCACAGTTTGGGGAGCTTCAGAGTCAACTGGAAGGTATAGAAAACCGGATTCGCGTGGAGCGTAACCGCTTTAACGATAGTGCTACTGATTACAACACAACTATCCGAACGTTTCCGAACAGTTTCGTAGCTAGTATCACCGGTTTCGATCGCCGCGCGTTGTTTGAGTCAGACCCAGGAGCGCAGAATGCTCCAAAGGTGGAATTTTAACTCCGTCCTGATGTCCCGCGGATCTTCATTCAGCAGGACCACAGCACTACTTTGCTTGCATGTTTTACCCTGAACAAATCTTCACCCCTGCCCAAGAAGCAGAGATCGTAACTGCGATTCGCACCTTCGAGCGGCGAACGAGTGGAGAGATGCGTGTCCACGTCGAGCATCGCTTGCGCAGACCACCAGTTGATGAGGCTGTAAGGGTATTTGAAGCATTGAATATGCATCAGACCCAAGCGAGAAACGGAGTGTTGATTTTGCTTGCTCCAGACCAGCGCGCGTTTTCAATTTTTGGAGACATTGGGATCAATGAAGTCACCTCTGAGAATTTTTGGGAAACAACCTGTGCAGCTATGCAACCCTTTTTTGCGAAAGGAGATTACGTAAACGGTCTCATAAAGGGAATTGCAATGGCTGGCGAAGCACTGGCTGAGCATTTCCCGTGGCAAGAAGGTGATATAAATGAACTTCCAGACGAGATAAGTTATGGGTAGTGCGCTGGCAAGGATCATCAGCCTGGTCACGTTTTTAGCGCTATTCACTGCAATAGCTATCGGTCAGCCCCTTCCGGCAAAACCAAAGACGCTCGTCAATGACTATGCGGGTGTACTTGCATCGCAAAACAAGCAAGCACTCGAAAGGAAACTGGTGAGGTACAATGACAGCACCTCTACGCAAATTGCGGTTGTCATTGAGCAGTATCTTGAAAACAATGACGCTTTTGATCGCAGTATCAAAATAGCAGACGCTTGGGGAATTGGCGGAAGTAAGAATGACAACGGAGTCCTCATCTATGTAGCCGTAGACAACCGAAAGATCTTTATACAAAACGGATACGGTGTAGAGGATCGCCTCACTGATGCCATGACAAAGCGCATCATTGAGCAAGTCATCGTTCCAAGCTTTCGCAGCGGGCAGTACTACGTTGGCCTAAACAAGGCCACAAGCGTCATGATAGACCTCATGCAAGGACGCTACAAGGCTGACCCACGCACTGAGCTTACCATCAGCCCAATCATGGTGCTACTCCTCTTTATTCTTATCCTATTCTTGCTTTCATGGCTTTTTTCTCGCGGTAACGACGATGATGATGATGGAGGCTACCACAGAGGAGGTCGTTACCACGGCCCGACAAGACGCCGAGGTGGTTGGGTAGTTATGCCTGGTGGCGGCTTCGGAGGTGGCGGCTTCGGCGGAGGTGGTGGCTTTGGAGGTGGCGGTTTCGGTGGCTTCGGCGGCGGCGGCTTTGGTGGCGGCGGAGCAGGAGGGAGCTGGTAAGCTCCCACTACACTATTGTTAACTTTAACAGGATTTTACTCGTCTTACTGGCCAATCGCAAAATTAAAATTCAGTCTACATGGCAGTCCCTTCTAAGACGTCTATCAAGATGCGTGTTGTTCACCGCTACCTCGGGTTTTTTCTTGCTGGAGTAATGGCAGTTTATGCGTTGAGCGGCATGTTGCTCATCTTTCGTGATACAGATTTATTGAAGAAAGAAGAAGCTTTCGCCAAAACCATAGAAGCAGGTGTAAGTGGTGACCAGCTCGGAAAGTCCCTTGGAATACGAAGATTGAAAGTCGAGAAGAAAGAAGGGAACATGCTTTACTTCAAAGACGGGAGCTATAATGCAGCAACAGGAGAAGCTTCTTGGACAAAAAAAGAATTGCCCTTCCTTTTAGATAAAATGACCCACCTCCACAAGGCGAAGTCTTCTGAACCCCTCTACTTTTTGAACCTATTTTTTGGAGCCTCGCTTCTCTTTTTTGTGATTTCTTCGTTTTGGATGTTCATGCCTGGTACAGAGGTCTTCAAGAAAGGACTTTGGTTTACGCTTGGTGGAGTTGCGCTTGTTTTGATTTTATTGCTTGTTTAAAACAAAAATCAACAACTAAAACAAATAGTTTGTAAAAACAAATTGTTGGATTAGCTTTGATTCAGCTAAACAGTACTGCTATGTCTTAGTGACTTAGGTGTGTTGAGAAGCTAAGAATCGAAGAAAATGATTACAAGTCTTGACATCCGCAATTATGCGTTGATAGATGAATTGCACGTTGACTTTGCCGACGGCCTTTCAATCATAACTGGTGAAACTGGTGCAGGTAAGTCTATCATCCTTGGTGGCTTAGGCCTCATAATGGGCCAGCGTGCAGACACCAAAGCTCTTTTTGATCTTGAAAAGAAGTGCATTATTGAAGCACACTTTCAAGTAGCCGATTATGGCCTCAAGGATTTTTTCGAGCAGAATGAGCTAGATTATGATGATGAACTCGTTGTAAGGCGAGAGATTACTCCGTCTGGCAAAAGCCGAGCATTCGTAAACGATACTCCTGTCAAAGTAGCGGTGCTTCAATCTTTGAGTCGTTCACTTATCGATTTGCATCAGCAATTTGATACGCTAGATATACACAACGTTTCCTTTCAACTTAGGATGTTGGATGCGCTCGCCAATAATGATCGCCTACTTAAGGAATATTCGGCTGCGTACAAAAGCTATCAAACAGATCAGCGCAAGGTTGCCGAGCTGAAAGCAGAGCAAGAAAAGCTTCGTCAACAGGCTGATTATGTTTCCTTCCAGCTCAATGAATTTGAAGAAGCTAACCTGCAAGAAGGAGAGTCCGAAAAACTAGAAACGGAACTAAAGACCTTAGAGCGAGCAGAGGATATTCAGCGTGTACTTGGTGCTGCAGGTGTGCAGCTTATTGATTCAGAACAGGCAATTGTCAGTCAAATACGTAGCCTACTTCCTAGCATTGAGTCTTTGCGAGGTGTCAATGAGCAGGTCGATGAACTTGTAGACCGTTTAGACGGATTGACCTATGAATTAGAAGACACAGGCCAGCAGCTCATTAATTTGGCTGAAGACACAGAGTCAGACGCGGCACGACTTAGTGAGATCAGTGAACGCGTCTCTACCATCAACAGTCTTATGCAAAAGCATAGTGCGAAAAGCACTGCTGAACTCCTTGAAATCCACGAAGATTTCGCCAGCCGAGTTCAATCACACGATCAGATTGATAAGGAGATCGCTAGTCTGGTTGAGCATCTCAACGTCCAGCGTAAAATCCTCTCAGAGCGTTCGCTTGAATTGAGAGAACGGCGAATGAAAGTGGTACCGAATTTTTTGAAGAAAATTCATGGACACCTTTCGAAGCTGAGTATGGGCAACGCGCAGATTGATATTCAATTCGAAGCATTAGAAGCTCCTGGACCTACTGGAATGGATTCAGTTGAGTACCTCTTTAGTGCGAACAAGGGTTCGAGGCTCCAACCGATCAAAAATGTTGCGAGTGGGGGAGAGCTTAGTAGATTGACCTTGGTCACCAAAAGCCTTGTTGCTTCGAGTATTCCTCTGCCAACATTGATCTTTGATGAGATTGATGCCGGGGTAAGTGGAGACGTTGCCCTTCGAATGGGAGATATTCTTCACGAGCTGAGTGCTAAGCACCAAGTAGTAACTATTACACACTCTCCACAAGTGGCAAGTAAAGCTGATAAGCACTTCTTTGTATACAAGCAAGACCTCGAAACCCGCACAGCTACACGCATTCGGGAGCTAAACAAGAAGGATCGTGTCGAAGCTATCGCTGTTATGTTGAGCTGTGACCCACCTAGTAAACCGGCAATTGCTAACGCTCGCGGATTACTAGCTACTGCCAGACCGTAGGATTGCTACCTTTCGCCCAACGAACAAGCCAATTTTATGTCGAACCAGTTACTCGCCGGCAAGCGCGGCGTCATCTTCGGAGCACTAGATGATAAATCTATCGCATGGAAAGTCGCAGAAGCGGCCGTAGCGCAAGGCGCTCAGATTGTACTTACCAATGCACCTGTTGCCATGCGAATGGGAACACTTCAGCAATTAGGTGAAAAGTTAAATGCTCCGGTCATTGCAGCAGATGCGACCAGCATGGAAGACATGACCAACATGTTTGCTCAAGCAAGAGAGCATCTGGGCGGGAAGTTTGATTTCGTCTTGCACTCTATTGGAATGTCGATCAACGTCCGTAAGAAAAAGGAGTATACCGATCTCAAACACGATTGGATGCTCAAGACTTTTGACATTTCCGCTGTGAGTTTTCACAAAATGATGCAAGTGCTGTACAACGAGAATCATATCTCAGAGTGGGGTAGCATCATGGCGCTTACTTACATTGCTGCGCAGCGATCTTTCCCGGATTATGGCGAGATGGCTGATGCGAAAGCACTGCTAGAAAGCTTCGCGAGAAGTTTTGGGTACCATTTCGGCACACGCGACAATGTCCGCGTCAATACTATCAGCCAATCGCCAACAGTCACCACTGCTGGTTCTGGAGTTAAAGGATTCAGTGAATTTTTAGGTTATGCTGAAAAAATGTCTCCTCTAGGAAACGCTCCGGCCGATGCTTGTGCAGACTACTGTATATCCATGTTTAGCGATTTGACTCGCTACGTAACCATGCAAAACCTCTTCCACGACGGTGGATTCAGCTCAATGGGAATGAACCCAGCAGTGCTGGATATGTAATCTCGATAGTCTCACGAAGTAAAGAAGCCCTTTTTGTATAGATCTGTACAAGGAGGGCTTTTTTGCCTTCAAGTGGCAATCGAAAAAGAGTGAGAAACTCTTTGGTTTAACACGCTTGAAATAACTATCTTCGCACTCGTTTTCAACAAAGGTTGAGCACATGGAGATCCGCTCCGAATTTTATATTCCTCTTGAAACACTCGCCAGAGATGGTGTGCACACGTTTTCCTACGATTTAGATGATGCGTTTTTCGCTTCATTCGAATCAGGCCTATTAGCTGCAGGAGAATTTAAAGCCACCGTTGAAATTGAGCGTATTCGTAGTCAATTCAATCTGCTAGTTCGTGCAAACGGCACAGCTGTTGTTGAGTGCGACCGATGTCTTGATCCATTTTCACTTCCACTTATTGTTGAAGAAGAAATGGTCATCAAGTATGATTCGGAAAAGCCAAGAGAGGAGGCTGAAGTAATTTACGTTCCAATAGGAACAGAATTCTTCAATGTTTCCAAGCTGATCTACGATTTTATCGGTGTTTCACTTCCAATGTCACGGGTCCACGAGGATGCAGGCTTGGAATGCAATCCGGAAATGGTGCAATACTTAGTAGGCTCTGAACCAGAATCTACTATTGAAGAAGACGAAGACAAACAAGAATTACCCGAAGATTCTATTTGGAGCGCACTCCGCGACTTCAAGGACTCTGAAAACAAATAGGAAATGGCACACCCGAAAAGCCGAATCTCAAAGCAGCGTAAGCGCAAGCGTCGGACACACTACAAGGCAACAGCCCCGACTCTTTCTAAGTGCCCGACCACTGGTGATGTTCACCGTCGTCACGTAGCGCACAAGGATGCTGAAGGCAATCTCTACTACCGAGGTAAGATCTTGGTTCCAGCTGTAGAGGTCTAGAAAGACGCTACTTTGCTCGCAATCTACCTAGATAGGCTACACGCTTCCGCGCTGTGGCCTATCTGTGTTTAAATACACTTCTATGAAAACTGTATTCACGAAAGATGCCCCAGCGCCTGTCGGTCCGTACTCACAAGCGGTAACCCACAACGGTGTACTGTATTGTAGTGGCCAAATAGCCATCGATCCAACCACTGGTCAACTTGTCTTAGACACCATCGAAAAGGAAACGGCTTTAGTCCTGTCGAACATGGATGCAGTACTGAAAGCTGCAGGTACAGATCGCCAACATGTGATCAAGTGCTCAGTCTTTGTTGCCGATATCGGACAATTCGACCGGATCAATGTCGTCTACCAAGAGTTCTTCGGAATCGTAGATGCACCTGCCCGCGAACTTGTTCAGGTTGCAAAGCTTCCTAAAGGAGTTAATATCGAAATCTCAGCAATCGCTGCTCTTCCTTCGTAATTGGTGTTTTGGCGAAAGCTGGAACCCAATAAAGGTCTAGAGTAGGAATCTCTCAAGTATGTAGTCTTGTAATTTACGATATCCGATCCTGTGCGAAGAACGAGGACTCACACATTCCGCCCGGGGCATCCGACATCCGACACCTCACATCACATTATGAAAACGGTTCTTTCTCTTATTCAGCCGACTGGCGACATGCACTTCGGTAACTATTTCGGAGCGGTCCAGAATTGGGTAAACCTCCAGAAGCAATATCGTTGCTTTTACGGAGTGGCTGATTTTCATGCGATAACAATGCCTTACAAGGCTGATAATTTGCGCACGGCCTCTTGGGAAATCATGTTCAATCTAATTGCTTCAGGAGTTGATGTAAAAAACCTATTTATTCAAAGCCTCATTCCTGAACACGCAGAGTTAGGTTGGATCATGAACTGCTTTGCGAGTTTTGGTCATGTCTCTCGTATGACTCAGTTTAAAGATAAAAGTGCACAGAGTGCTGAGAAGGCAAAGGATAGCTTTATCAGCGTAGGACTTTTCGATTATCCTGTTTTGCAAGCTGCTGATATCCTGATCTATCGAACGGATTACGTTCCTGTTGGAAAAGATCAAGAGCAACACCTAGAGCTAACTCGAAGTATAGCATCTCGGTTCAATGCGCAAGTCGGAAAAGAGTATTTCGTCACACCCGAAGGATTGTACTCCGAGACACCAAAAATCGCTTCTACAGCTGATCCAACGCGTAAAATGGGTAAGAGCCTTGGACCTAAGCACTACATCAATGTCTTCGCTGAAGAAGCTGTCATCCGCAAGCAAATCAAATCTGCCGTTACCGATGCTGGAGACACCCCACTCGGTGAACTTAGCCCTGGCGTGGCCAACCTCATTTCAATGACTAGAGCAGCGGGTGAAGTTGATGCTGCTGCAAATCTGAAAGAGGAGGCCCTTGCAGGAAAACTTCAATATTCTCAACTCAAGACAGTTACCGCCGATGCGCTGGTAGCTTTAAGTACGCAATTGCGTGATCGTAAAGCAGAAGTGCTTGCCGATAAAAAGAATGTGAAAAACCAGATCAAAGCATCAAGTGCAGAAATTCGCAAACGCGCTCAAGAGACCTTGCGTGAAGTGAAAGAACTTGCCGGACTTCTCAATCCTCGTCTATGAAAATCGTTTGTATCGGTCGCAACTATGCTGACCACGCCAAGGAGCTAGGTAATGCTGTACCAGACGAACCTGTGGTATTCATGAAGCCTAGCTCGGCGATGATTCACAACAGCAAACCGTTCTTCATTCCAGCCTTTACCGAGGATGTGCATTACGAACTTGAATTGGTGTATCGAATCATCAATAATGGCCGTCACATCGAGCAGCAATTCGCCCACCGTTACTACGATAGCGTGGGTTTGGGCATCGATTTTACGGCTCGTGATATTCAGCAAAAGTTGAAATCAAAAGGTCTTCCTTGGGAGAAAGCGAAAGCATTTGATGGAAGCGCTGCCATGGGTGAGTACGTACGTTTGGATTCGCTTCCAGATCGAAAAAATATCAACTTTCAACTTTTTAAAAATGGGGAGGAAGTCCAAGCTGGGCAGTCCTCTCACATGCTCCATGATATTGATGCAATCATTGCACACGTGAGTCAGTACTTCGTACTCACGGTCGGAGATTTAATCTTCACAGGCACTCCTGCCGGTGTTGGTAAAGTTGAGATTGGTGATCATTTGATAGGAAAATTGGAGGGTAAGACATTACTTGACCTAAGAGTGAAGTAGAGGTTGTTACATTTGCCGACCTTACACCAACAGCGGCGAGCAAATGCCTTACTTATTTACGTCTGAAAGCGTCAGCGAAGGACACCCTGACAAAGTCTCTGATCAAATCAGCGATGCACTCCTTGATGCTTTTTTAGCAGGAGACCCTAACTCTAAAGTAGCCTGTGAGACCTTCTGCACCACAGGACTTGTAGTAGTTGGAGGAGAGGTGAAAACCGAAACCTACGTAGACATCCAAGAGACTGTTCGTAAGACGATCGAAAAGATCGGTTACACAGATCCAGAGCTTCAATTTGACTCACGCAGTTGTGGAGTCCTAAACGCTATTCACGAGCAGAGTGCAGATATCCGCCAAGGAGTAGATCGCAAAAAGAAGGAAGATCAGGGAGCTGGTGATCAAGGCATGATGTTCGGTTATGCGACCAATGAGACGCCCAACTACATGCCTTTGGCACTAGATATTAGTCACAAGATTCTAGAGGAGCTGGCTAAAATTCGCAGAGAAGGCGATAAAGGCCCAATGCCTTACCTCCGTCCAGACGCGAAGAGCCAGGTAACGATCAAATACGATGACGAGCATCACCCAATGCACATCGATACGATTGTTGTTTCTACGCAACACGCAGACTTCGGTCCAACGGATGCAAAGATGCTGGCGAAGATCAAGAAGGATGTTAAAGAGCATCTGATGCCACGCGTAATGAAGCTTTATCCAAAGCAGGCTAGTCTTTTCGAGAAGAAAATCACCTATCACGTTAACCCTACAGGCAAGTTTGTCATTGGTGGACCTCACGGTGATGCAGGTCTTACCGGACGTAAGATTATCGTTGATACGTATGGTGGTAAAGGTGCCCACGGTGGTGGTGCATTCAGTGGTAAGGATTCTAGTAAAGTGGATCGATCTGCTGCCTATGCTACGCGCCACATCGCAAAGAACATGGTCGCAGCAGGAGTTTGTGATCAAATTCTTGTACAAGTTGCTTATGCCATCGGTGTTGCTAAGCCTGTTGGCCTATTCGTTGATACCTACGGCACTTCAAAAGTGAAGCAGAACGATGGTCAGATTGCTAAAAAGATTGAGAAGATCTTTGACATGCGACCATCTGCAATTGTTGAGCGTTTCGGTCTCAAGAATCCAATTTTCTCTCCGACAGCTGCGTATGGCCACTTCGGTCGTAAGGTTGGGAAGGTGAAAGTCGGTAAGAAGAGTTATCCAACGTTCACTTGGGAGCGCTTAGACTACAAGAAGCAGGTTAAGGAAGCGTTTGGTTTGTAGGAACTTTAAGCTTACGCTAAAACACCCAACGGCCCTTCGATCATTGATTGAAGGGCCGTTTTTGGTTCAGGGTTCAGCCATTTGCGAATGTCAAATCTGCAGTTCAGCTTACCC
>CALDTK010000333.1 GCA_937924035.1 uncultured Saprospiraceae bacterium
GACATCAACTCTACAACCCTTAGACTCGAGTAGATACATCGCGTCGCGAACGCCCATTCCACGTACATCTGGAATACGCCCTGCAGGAATGTTGTATGGAACAACCGTGAGTGTGTCTCCTGGGCTTGTAAGTTCCACGATTCCACGTTGAGCTTTATCAAAAGCAGGAATCCCTAGTGAAGCAAATACTTGAGAAATGTCGTTGTGACTTCCCTTTGCCTTCCGTGGAAGAGTTGCATTTTCCCACTGTGGTTTCGCTTTTGCATGAAGTGCCGGACGCAGATTTGGATCGGATGCATATAGGTTGTCAGCAATCTCTTTCCAGACCGGAAGAGCAACTTCAGATCCGTAATACCCACCAACTTTTGGCTTTGAAATGAGTACCATGATGGTGTAGCGCGGCTTTTCTGCTGGGAAATATCCAATGAATGAAGCTTGGTGCCCGGAGACTCCGCGACGCTTCGCATCGGGAGAATAATCATACTGGACCGTACCTGTCTTACCAGCAAAACGATAAAGGTCAGACCTATGCTTTCTTGCCGTTCCTCTGAGCACTACCCCCTCGAGTAATTCTTGTGCACCTTGAATGGCTTTTTTAGAAGCAATTTGATTATTCAAGATCAGCGGTTGGTATTGCTCGATGACTTCTCCATCACGCTGAATATTATCAACCAGACGTGGCTTCACATACTTGCCATTATTCGCAATCGAATTGTAGAAAGCCGTCATTTGTAAAGGAGTCAATTCAAGCTCATACCCCATACTCATCCAAGGAAGCGTGATACCACTCCACTGATTAAGCGTATCCTTCTCGGGATTTTTAATTAAAGGATAACTTTCTCCTTTAATTTCGATTTCTGTAATATTATCTAAACGAAATTTACGAAGTTTATCGACATAGGCTTTCCGCCCAGCCAAGTTGTTTCCGTATCCATCAAGTACCATAGAGGCTATTCCAACATTAGAGCTAATCTCAAAAGCATGGCGAGCAGAAGTTGTATCCAAGCCATGATAACTGGCATCCTTCATCTCTTGATCTCCGAATTCTCTTCGACCCTTATAAAGTCGAACTGTATCATCCAACCCAACCTTACCATCGTCGAGCAACGCTAGCATTGAGGCCAATTTGAAGGTACTTCCTGGCTCAACACGTGTTCCTACGGCGTGGTTATAACTCTCACTGATAGACCCGTTGCTGTAGCGACTTAAACTTGAAAGTGCTCGTACAGCGCCAGTCTCACATTCCATGACTACCACTACGCCGTACTCTGCTTGACTTTTATGCACTGCTTTTCTCAGGACCTGCTGCACATTATCCTGCACAGTAACTTCTAAAGTTGTTTGGACGTCTTTACCTCGTTCTAGATTTAGATCAGAGATATCTACAAAAGGCTCCCACCTTCCACTTGCTTTTAATTGATGCGCAACTTTTACTTCTTCTCCGGCAAGTACATCATCAAAATAGCCTTCTATACCAACTGAAGTTACATCCTTGACATAACCAATCGTTCTTTGAGCCATCATGCCATAGTGGTGTTGGCGAGTATCCTTTGAATGAGATCCGAATCCTCCGCGAATTTTACCTCGGCGCAAAACTGGCCAAGTCTGCATTTCACGAAAACGCTCGTGACTTGCTTTCTTAACGAGCGGATAATAATGCCCTCCTTTCTCACGTGAAGCACGTAATTCTGTAGCAATAGAATCGGGTGACTTTGCAGGATTTATTTTGGTAGAAATATAATAAGCTAGACTATCAATTCCTTTGTCGAAAGCATCTTGCGTGAGACCACCGCTATTCGGGTCGAAGTGAAGGTCATACTGAAACTGAGACGTAGCTAGGTATGACCCATCCGCAGCGAGAATATTACCTCGCGGAGCTTTTTGTGTGCGCATTTGCACATGGGTCTCTTGCTCACGTTGTTTCCAGTAGTCGGCCTCCTGCACGCCAATGCGGAAGGTCTGCGCCAAGACTAAAAGTGCGAACAACGTGAGCGCGAATGCGACGAGATAGGCTCGCGTAAGCAATTCGTTTTTCATGGGAGTAAGTGTGTATAGTGTTCAAAGTGTGAGGGTGCTGCCGGTTTAGTGTATCAGTAAGTAGCGAACAGCCTAGCGGCTATTCTCGGCATACAGCTTGCGAGGACTACTCCCATCGAGTCCAAGTTTGCGCTGACGCATGCGCCGCAAGACTTCAGATTGTTTGTTTTGATTATTGATTTCGCTGAGCAGCGTTGAAGACTGTGAGCGTAACTCGCTCACCTCTACACGCTCTACTTGAATCGCTTTCACGGTATTCTGACCACGATAAACGTTCCAGACCATGACCAGAGCGAGGCCAGATACAAAGAAGAAATATGGAAGGCGGTCGAACATGCGGTCGCCCATACCGATGGCTGGAGCGAAACGCTTTACCCAGCCCGTTTTTAGTTTTTTAGTTTTTCTCAGCTTCATCGTTTCTCATTGCAACCCGTAAGCGTGCGCTTCGAGCTCGTGGGTTTTCACGTGTTTCATCTTCATCTGCCTCAAGAGGCTTCCTGGTTTCTACCTTCCAGGGTCGGCGTATTCTTCCAAAGTCATCTGAATCATGTTTTCCGTCTGGTTTTCCAGTACGCATCACATGCTTCACCAACCTGTCTTCACCACTGTGATAGCTCATTACTACAAGCTTTCCGCCAGGACTCATCACCTCCTGTGCAGCGGTCAACATTTCTTCAAGTGCTCCCATCTCATCATTGACAGCGATGCGAAGTGCTTGAAAAACTTGTGCGAGATAGCGGGGTCGATTGCCACGTATGTAGCCGTCGAGAAGCCCCAGCAGGTCACCGGTCGTTTTTAACGTCCGG
>CALDTK010000334.1 GCA_937924035.1 uncultured Saprospiraceae bacterium
ACACTTGGGGACCTGCCGTAGAATACGCAAACACTCTGTCAGCCAACAGTGATTTATGCCCTGATTTAAATGATGAAAGTGTTGCGGGTGATTGGCGTCTACCAAACATTAAGGAATTATATAGTCTTGTCGATATCTCTAACCACTCTCCAAGCTGGGCGCAAGGAATCCCATTTAGCGGTAATTGGAGCGATTCCCCATGGGAGCTTTATTGGTCTTCGAGTAGTTTTCAGCCAGTCCCAGATTCGAACGCCTTTGCAATGGATGCAGCCTTTGGTCTTATCTGGTCATACTCTAAAACATTTCCTGAAAATAACTTCTACACCTGGCCGATTCGAGTAGATAGATAGGTGATATTGAGGTTGTAGTGGCCTGCAGTAAAGATTGACGGCTAACGAGCCGAGAACTCGACAGTTGCGCCGCGGCCTGAACCCAATGAGCACCTCAGAATCAGGCCGCGCCGCAGCTATAAGTTACGGTGGATGTTAGGCGTCGCTAAGTGCCAGCTAATGTTATTTGGCAAAAACCGACAATGAGCTCCGTCGCAACGTTAAAAATGAACTCGTTCCAATTTTTCTCATTGAAAAATGTGGCCCTGATAATCTCAAACATTCCTAAATAGGCGAAATCTCCATGGAATGTACGCTACATCACCATCGAGCCCTTTGGGCTTTCAAATACCAGTCCGGCATCTCCCGAAATAATGGACATTTCCATTAGAAATTAAGACAAAGAAGAAACTTAAACCAAAAGAGCAATACTTATAAAGAGTCGATGACTCCGAGCTGTATGTATTATGCAAGCGATAAAAACCTCTCAGATCATTTAGTCTTTAGTAGATCTGCTCTGTAGCGAAGAGGGAAATGCCGGGTAACGCTCCTCGAAATGCTGAAGAGTTGAATATCGTCAAAATTTTGATTGAAGCGTCTTTTCGATATATTTCAGGTGCTGATTTAGAACAATCATTGGTTCAATGATAATTCTCGTAACGCTGGCCTGCTGGGGCAATAGGAGAAACAATTGCAGTAAACGATAGACCTAGTGATAGACTTTCTAGCAAAAGTTTGCAACGGTGATCTCTTAGCTTCCTTTTTCGGTCATTTACGTCGTTGGCAAGCTCCATTCAATTCACTACTTAAGCATTTTGTAGCTATGAATATAAAATATGTCTGCCACCTAGAAGGCGTCGATTGGCAGCAGATATCCAAGATTATTAGTCTTGTGGGTTGGGGTGAGAGAACTCCCGAACAACTTGAGCATGCGTTTAAGCGCAGTTCTTTTGTTCGATTTGCATACGTTGATGATCTATTGATCGGTATGGGGCGAACTGTAGATGATGGTGTTTATTACGGCTGGATTGTTGATCTGGCCATACTGCCAGATTACCAAGGCAAAGGCATCGGGAGCTACCTACTCAAAGAACTAGAATCAGATTTACAGCCATTCGTAACAACCATGTTAACCGCCGCTAAAGGGAAGGGAGGATTCTATGAGAATCAAGGTTGGTATAAGCAAGAAGCATCGTACATCTGGCCGCGCTCTGATAAACAAAAGCAGATGTTCGCCGAATAATGAAGGATTTCTAGCGCTGTTGGCAGTGAATTTGTCACTCACAGTACTGCCGCCTCACTCGTACAAACCCACTTGTAGCTCATGAGCAAAATCAGCCGTATAGCAGAATGACACCGAGTTCTCTATACCCACTTCAGTCCCCTAGTCGTCTTACTCATACTCCAAAATAAGAAGTATCGAATGAAACCCTCCGCGCTATACCCTGAGTTTATAGTTGAAGATCTTGATCGTTCTTCACATTTTTATGTTGATATTTTAGGGTTCGACATTGAGTACGCTCGACCAGAAGAACGGTTTCAATATCTGACCTTGGGAAATGCTCACATAATGCTACTCGAGGACAATCAAAACCAACATTCTAGAACCGGCCCAATGGAGTACCCCAGAGGCCAAGGCGTTAATTTTTCCATAGTGGCAGTCGATGTATCACAGTTAGCACATTCACTTAAAGCGCATGATTACCCATTACGAATACCAATCAGAGATCAATGGCACAGGGCAAACGATGTGGAACATGGCGAAACCCAACTCTGGGTCATGGATCCTGACGGGTATCTTCTACGTTTCATTCAGAAGCTAGGCACTAGAAAGTATCCGGCATGAGATCGCTGTTCGCCGCTCCGTATTGCATTGCGAGCAGAACATAAGGATGGTCTAGTTATCTGTAGAATATACATGGGATGATTCTGAGCCGTCCAAACTGTATGGAATATTTATGCTCGGGTATGACGCGTGAACTGATAGTACCTACAACAACAGGCCGTTGATGATCTAAACGACTCACCTTGTGAATAGCGCTAAAACAAAAAGCACCATTACAAACAAACCAGAGATACTGGTCGCCAAAACCAAACGTCCATTGTACATGCCGCCAACAGCATGATTTTTTTGACTCAACCAAAGTCCATAGAGCGGTAACAACTGCATCATATGTGT
>CALDTK010000335.1 GCA_937924035.1 uncultured Saprospiraceae bacterium
AATATTGGTCTCGGCATGTCTGGCTTTGCGGTTATCGTTCCAATTGTTCAAGGCAAATGCCGAGAGAACCGCAATGAAAATGGAAAGAAATTCTACCAAGAATTTCCCCCAGTGAATGCGCTGCTTTGCCTTCCACTTTGGTGCATGGTTTTCTTGTGTTTGCCGAGAAGAGCTGGTAGACATGACCGCAAATTAGTGATGAAATTGAGATGCGCAGCTTGTTATACATGGTTTAGCCTTGTTTTTTAAAACGATTTGTTTTATATTGCGAGCTCAAATTAATCCCAGTATGAACCGCACCTGGTGGAAGCACCTACAAACAATTGCCCCAAATGCTCTGCGGGCAAGTACCGCACGATTCTCAAAGAAATTCCCAAAAGATTGGCGGATCCGTATCCAAAAACTGGAGGAGTTAGAACAGTACTTCTTTGAAATGTACAAGCTAGAACTTCACCAATCACAAGTAAGTGGAGGGGCCTTGCCTTTCGGATTTCGGATTACAGGCCGCGCCTGGAAAGTGAGTCGAAATCGGCATTACAGTTCGGCGGATGAAGCTCGCTGGGCAGGGCTAGCCATGGCCTTTTCGCTTGTAGAAGCAGAGGATAGACAGGTGGTCTACGTCAAACCACAAGTGCATCAACCTGTACGTCGTCAACAAAAAGATGAGAAAAAGGAAATGCCAAGTGTAGATTGGAGAGGAATCTAAAGCCAAGCAAACGCTCGAATAAGCTACTGATCTACAGGTCCTTACTATTTTGTTACTGGCAACGGTTTCTTCTCACTAACCTCTTGCATGACACGACGCCAATAGGTTTTGACCGTCTCGTCGGGCTTGACATTTGATCCGCCCCAGGTAATTGAAGTTGTATCGGACTCAGAAATCTGCATAATCGTATAGGTCATGTTGCCCGGATCGTCATAACCATAGCCAGCAATCTCTTGTTTTTCATAGGTCTCAAACAAGTCTTTAGTAACCTTAGCGTCAATTGGATCATACTCACGGAAAGGCAATTCGCTGATCACCCGTTTGCGATGGAATAATTGACCGTTGGGGAATACCATATACTCTTGGTATTCACCTGTAAAGCCCCCACCAAACGTAAAGTGCATCCGTTTTTCTGGTAACTCTTCGAGTGTGTATCGCTTACTGGAGGCGCACATGGTTAGCATTAAAGAGGCAAAGAGTAAAATGGTATAGCGAGTCATCGTGTGTAAATGTAACCGAGAGTTTGATCTCTTGCCAGTAACGAGTTTGTGAAGGTTATAATATGTTGCTTAGCAACGTCTGAAAAAATCCTGAATTTCATCAATTCTTGGAAGTAAAACCCTATTGCTGACGCAGTCGAAAATGCGTCCTTATATTCAAGCCAACCAAGCTGAAATTCCAATGCCTAGTTCACGTCGAAAATTTCTAAAAACCGCAAGTACTGCAGCTGCCGGCTTTACAATTGTACCACGCCATGTCTTAGGTGGTGTAGGCTACCAATCCCCTTCTGACAGAGTAAGGGTAATGGCTGTAGGTGCAGGAGGCAAAGGAGAAGGTAATTTGAAATCAATCGATTCAGAATACATCGTGGCACTTTGTGATATCGATCAAGCGCATGCGAAGAAAACCTTTCGCCATTTTCCAAAAGCTGCTCGGTACACAGATTTCCGGAAGATGTATGACGAGCAACTAGACAATGTTGACGCTGTTGTAGTCTCTACTCCCGACCATGTGCATGCAATTGCTGCTCTAAGAGCAATGTATGCAGGTAAACACGTGTATTGCGAAAAACCACTTGTCCATAACATAAAGGAAGCGCGTCTCATGACAGAAGCTGCGCTTGCCAATCCTAAGCTCGTCACTCAAATGGGTAACCAAGGCGCTAGTGGTGAAGGCATACGTAAGATCAAAGAATGGCTCGCTGCCGACCTAATCGGAGAAGTGCATACCATGCATGCTTGGACCAACAGGCCGGTTTGGCCGCAAGGAAACGCTGCACCTGAAAAAGGCATCACCAAGCCCGAAGGAATAAACTGGGATGCATGGGTTGGACCTGCAGCCATGGTTCCTTACCATCCACTATATCATCCATTTGCATGGAGAGGATGGTGGGATTTTGGTACGGGAGCACTTGGTGATATGGGCTGCCACATCATCGATTCAGCTTTCTATGCGCTCGAACTTGGTTACCCGATCAGTGCTGAAGCTAGTGTTGTTCCTATCTACAGTCAGAACTGGAGCCCTGACTATACACCTGAAGCATGTCCTGTAGCTTCTAAAATAAAACTGGATTTCCCTTCACGAGGTAGCAAACCTCCAGTAAAACTCACCTGGCATGATGGAGGTCTTCTTCCCGAACGACCAAATGAGCTTGCACCAAATGAGAAAATGGGCAATGGAAGTAGCGGCGTCATTTTAGAGGGCACTAAAGGGAAGCTCATGCATGATACGTATGCGCAAAATCCCCGCTTACTCCCACTCTCTCGCAATGAACAAGAATCTTTCCCAGACGAAACGCTCGCTCGCGTAAAAACCAACCACAACATGGATTGGATTAACGCAATCAAAGAAGGCAGACAACCAAGCTCTCCATTCACTAAAGCTGGCCCACTCACAGAAACCGTTTTGATGGGTAACCTAGCCGTGCGCGCATATGACTACCGAATGCCCGTGCCAACAAAGAAGAACCCTGACAACTATGAGCGACCGGGTAGAACGAAACTACTTTGGGACGGTCCGAACATGAAAATCACAAACCTTCCTGAGCTTAATTTCATGGTGGGCAGAGAGTACCGAGAAGGTTGGGAATTACCAAAGGCCTAAGGCGAAAACCCTTCCCTCTTTCATTCGTTATTTCGACCGTGAACCACGATCCAAAAATTGCACGCGAATTCGCTGACTTGCTTACGTATCTACAAAACTTGAGCAGAGAATATGTTACTCAAGGACCGCAAGAGCGGAAGATGACTTTTGCGAGTATGCGCACGGCTGCAGAGACCATTGCTACCTTGGCAGATGACTTTTATGGTTCAGATCGAGCAACAGACATTCGCAAGCAAGTACATCAAATCACTCAACAACTAGACGAGCTCCTCAATAGGTTTGGATCCGATGCTCCCGGAGAATGCCGCGCTTGTGGGCATCCTGTTGTGGAAGCGAGTATCGGTTTTGGCGAAAGCCTAAAATACTGTACCCACTGCCCTACTCCTATTCTTGATGCAGTGAGAGATATCAGTGACTTAACAGGAGCAGAGGTACTCTAAGGGAGCGACTAAGAAATACTATTTCGCCTGAAAACAGCCACAATCCTCTCTTGAATTCTTAGCCACTCACTAAGCTAGATCGTACGTTAGAATAGCTCAAATCCTGCTTGCAGACCTACTGAGTAAATCGGTAAATCACCCGACCCCACCATCGAAATAGGTACGTGTAAGTATGGACCTACACGCCATGCGGGGCCTTTATTAGGTACGAATTGATATCCCACCTGAAGTTGAGAAGTACCAAAAAGCGCTCCTTTATCAGGTGCTGAAGCCTTTGTTGTCTGGGAAGTAGGCTGATCATAGTGAAAGACCATTTCCTCTCGGAAGATTCGGTAACTAATTAGACCACCGCTGATGAATGGCCCAGCATTTCCATGGCCATTAGGCAAGTAGGTAAGCGTAAGTGGAATTTCTAGAATATCGCACTCACCGTCTGTTTGAGCTGGTAGTACATCATCAAAGAATAAACCTAAAGTGTTTTGCATTTCACCTTTAGGAGCCATGTAAGACTTGCGAGCATAAGATGCTCCTAAATCAATTGACCATTTAGGCAGTGGGTTGTATCTGAGCTGCACTCCTGCACGCGTTCCTAATCGCATTTTATCAGACATCGCAACAGAATTCAATTCTTGCGCCACGAAAAAACCTAATCCAAATCTTGACCACGTTGCATCGGGCAGACTCACCTTTGGAGATTGATTTCCTTGCAGACTTAAGGGAATAGAAAGTCTATTTAGTTCGTTAAGCGGTAGACGCTCAAGAGAAGTAAGACTTTCTTCGATTAACTCGTTTGAAGCAATCAATGCAGCAGAATTAACTTTTCCTAATTTTGTATTCGTCTCAAGATTATCCTGACTTTCAGTAACAGGTAATGACGTCGACTTATCCTGAGATACAAGAAGCGCAGTGGTTGTATTACGACCGTTAAAGGTACCTACTAATGGTGATTCAACTGCAGATCTGTCTGTTTCCGCTGAAGAAGCAGCTATTGACGAAGCGGCAAGAGAAGCGCTTTCAATGCTAGAACTAACGCTTTTGGAAGTATTTTCGACTGCTTGAGACGGCGAATTGTTCGATGAGGTTGCTAAAGCATTATCGGATAAATCGATGCTCGTATTTAACTCTTGATTAGCTGATTCAAAGGTTTGCTTAGCGAGGGTTGTTGACGACTGTACTTCTTGCAGACTTGCAATTGGCTGATTACTATCAATAGAAATACCCTGTTGATCGCTATCACTTTGTTGTGTAGCCCAAAGGCCATAAACCCCGCCTGAAATAAGGAGCACAAAGAGTGACATCCAGGCGATACTTACCCACTGTGCGTAACGATCCTTACGCTCGTCTTCGTCGAGAAGGGCGGTCATCGCCTCCCATTCGCCAGGCTCTGGAGCGAATTCACCACGCTCACTATTAGCGCGGAAAAGATCATCTAGTTCTTTATGAGTCACTAGGCGTGGTAGGTTTTAGTTGAAGAAGTAGATAAGAGACTTTCCTCGACCATGCGCTTTAAATGCGCACGAGCTTTGAATAAGTTCGACTTTGATGTACCAACAGAAATTCCGAGTTTATCTGCAATCTCTTCATGCTTAAAACCATCAATCACATAAAGGTTGAAAACTGTTCGGTATGCTTCAGAAAGCTTAAGCACCATCGCTAGCAATTCCTGGTAGCCGATTCGACTTAGTGTATCCTCTCTCCCGTGTACAGGTGTGTGATCTTCTAATTCCACGATTACAGAATGTTTCCGGTTCTTTCTTAAGAAATCTAAGGCAGCTCTAACAACAATGACTCGAAACCACGGCTTGAATGGTTGGCCAGGATCGTACTTATCAAGTTTTTTGTAAACGGTCAAGAACGCATCGTGGACAACAGCGACTGCCTGATCTCTGTCAGCACAGTAACGTATAGCAATACTCATCCCGTAGCTAAAAAAAGCTTCGTAGAGTTTGCGCTGAGACGCTCTTTCGCGTTTCAAGCAGCCTTTTAGAATGGTTTGCCAGTTGGCTGTCATCCGATTGTTGTAAGAGATGTTTTAGTTGGTTACTAATCATAGTACCAACCAGATCAAGAAAGGGTTGCCTGCGCAAGGAATTTTTTCTTTTAAAATTCTTAGCGCAGAGCGTAAGACAGATTGCGACGAAAAATACAACAAAGATCTGACGGATTCAGATTCAGGCATAAAAATATTCTAATTGACTTTATACGCCACAATATTTTGAATTCGATTCAAAGTTCAGTGTAAAATACGGAATCAGGCATTTAAGAACAGATCGACATCAGTACTTGATATGCCAAATTGGGTATTTCAAAGAATTAAAGTTGCACGGGTAACCTCACTACCTATATGTTTGTGGCGCTAACGATTTATTTCGAAGGGTTGAGAGATAGGGCTCGACGACACCCTGGCAACCTCCTCACTAATCAGCAGTGAGTTTCGGTGCCAAATCCCTCCAGGTAACCAACCCTGGGACAATAAACGAGCTGCCATGTACAACTTCAGCAACGACCTTTTTTCCGCCGAACACACGTTCGAATATTCTCGCACATACGCAGTTCGTATGTGTTGTTGTTGTTGCTAGTACCCTCACAAGCATACTGGGTTAATCGCTAGGCTATTTGACAATTGATTGTCGAATAGCACTATTCGCGTTCCCGTTTCAGCTTACGCCAAAACAAGATGTAGGTACATCGATTTTGGCTCGTATTCCTATCCATTCATTTCCACTCAATTATCTGGTTGCTTGTTCTAAGCAGACCATAACTCACCCTAATTAAACCTTTCCCACATGTCTACTTACCATTTTGATACGCTCCAACTTCACGCTGGACAAGAAGATGTTGACTCAGCTACTAATGCACGTGCTGTTCCGATTTACATGACCACTGCTTTCAAATTCAACGATGCAGAACACGGCGCAAACCTGTTCGCCCTCAAAGAATTTGGCAACATCTACACTCGGATCATGAATCCAACCAACGATGCATTCGAAAAGCGGATCGCAGCATTAGAAGGTGGCGTTGCAGCAGTTGCAACTGCGTCTGGCCAATCTGCTCAATTCATTGCAATCACTAACCTTGCAGGCGCAGGCGACAGCATCGTTGCTAGCCCTTTCCTCTACGGTGGTACCCAGGTTCAATTCAATGTGCAACTACGTCGACTTGGTATCGATGTGAAATTTGCCGAAAACAATGACCCTGAAAATTTCGAGGCGCTCATTTCTGAAAACACAAAGGCGCTATATGTAGAAACGATTGGAAACCCAAGCTTCATTACGCCTGACTTTGAGGCGCTTGCTCAAGTAGCAAAACGCCACGGCATTCCGCTCGTTGTTGACAACACATTTGGTGCAGGTGGCTACTTAGCTCGCCCCATTGAGCACGGTGCAAATGTGGTGGTAGCATCAGCGACAAAGTGGATCGGCGGACATGGTACTGCTATCGGAGGCGTGATTGTCGACGGCGGTAACTTTGATTGGGGAAACGGAAAGTTTCCATATTTCTCAGAGCCTAGTCCGGCTTATCACGGACTTGTATTTAGTGATGTTTTCGGATTCGACAATCCTCTTGGGTTACCAAACATTGCGTTCGCGATACGAGCACGAGTAGAAGGTTTGCGAGATTACGGTTCAGCGCAAAGTCCATTTAACAGCTTCCTTTTGCTTCAGGGATTAGAGACCCTAAGCCTACGTGTTCAACGAACGGTTGACAATGCACTCACGCTCGCCAAGTGGCTTGAAAATCACCACCTCGTTGAAAAGGTAAACTACCCTGGCCTTGCGTCTCACCCAACGCACGACTTAGCTAAAAAATACCTCCGTCATGGATTTGGAGGGGTTCTCAATTTTGAAATTAAAGGAGACCAAGAACAAGCTACGGCGTTTGTAAACGCATTAAAATTAGTGACTCACCTTGCCAATGTTGGCGACGCAAAGACACTAATCATTCAGCCAAGTACAACAACGCACCAGCAGTTAAGTGCCGAAGCTCAAGAAGCGGCTGGTGTCACTCCAACTCAGCTTAGGGTTAGTGTTGGCATCGAATATATCGACGACATCATTGCTGATTTCACACAGGCATTTGCAAGTGTTCCTAAGCCTGTTTTGGCGTAAGCTTCAACTAAGCGCTCTCGCACGATAGTGTCACTTGAGTCTCTCAAATTTCAAAACCCACAATCCCGAAATGCCCCATCTCCTTCACATTCAAAAGCCCTTTCCACTAGAAGCTGGAGGGGAGCTTCCTGAGCTTCACATCGCTTACACGGCACAAGGAAAACACCCTTCTCACGGCGGGAGAGTCGTTTGGATCTGTCATGCACTTACTGCAAACGCTGATCCTTTCGAATGGTGGCCAGGCTTAGTAGAAAGAGGCGGGGCGATCGATCCAGATCACGATTATATTGTTTGTGCAAACATCCTAGGCTCAAGTTATGGGACGACTGGCCCTTCAAGTATTGATCCTCGAACGCACAAGCCTTACTTGCAAAATTTCCCGCAGATTACTATTCGGGACATGGTGAAGGCACATGAAGTTTTGCGAAAGCACCTAAAGCTCGATCACATTGATCTTGCCATTGGAGGAAGCATGGGTGGGCAGCAAGTCATGGAGTGGGCAATACAAAAGCCGAATCTTTTTGGTCGTGTCTGTCTCTTAGCTACTAGTGCGCGTCATTCTCCTTGGGGTGTCGCCTTCAACGAGACGCAACGCATGGCACTTCAAGCCGATCCAACTTTTTTTGATGGAACTTTAGAAGGTGGAGCGAAAGGTCTGGAAGCTGCGCGAGCCGTTGCCATGTTGAGTTATCGACATTATGATGCTTTCGCCAAAACCCAAAGCGAAGGCTCAGATGAAAAACTCGGAGATTATAGAGCCGCCACGTATCAAGCGTACCAAGGCCAAAAACTGAGGCAACGTTTCGGTGCATGGAGCTACCATGTATTGAGCAAAGCAATGGATTCTCATAATGTTGGACGTCGACGTGGCGGACTCCAACAAGCCTTAGCTAAGATCACCGCACCGACGTTGATCTTATCAATCAACTCAGACGTACTATTTCCTCCTCGTGAGCAGGAGTTACTTTCCCATTACATACCGAATGCCTACTGGCGGGTTTTTGATAGTGTCTTCGGGCACGATGGTTTCCTTACTGAAACAAAACAAATCGGTGAGGCTTTGCGCACATGGATGCCCGAACGAGAACTCAAAAACTTAAGCGTCGGAGGGAGTTAATCTTCTGACATTCAATCGATACACTTTTTTTTTTCATTTCAACTCTTTAGGCTATGACAATTCGACTTGGCGATACCGCACCAGATTTTACTGCAAAGACAACAGCTGGTGATATACAATTCCATCAATGGCTCGGTGAAGGCTGGGGACTTCTCTTTAGTCACCCCGCAGATTTCACTCCAGTGTGTACGACAGAATTAGGCCGAACAGCTAGCCTCAAAAGTGAATTCGACAAACGCGGTGTCAAAGCGATAGCCCTTAGCGTTGATCCCTTAGCCGACCACCATGCATGGGTTGGAGACATTGAGGAAACGCAAGGAACAGCAGTAAACTTCCCAATAATTGCAGATGAAGATCGCAAGGTGGCAGAGCTTTATGACATGATTCACCCTAATGTTTCTGCAAAGGCAACTGTACGATCTGTATTCGTCATAGGCCCAGACAAGAAAGTAAAACTGACCCTGACCTACCCTCCGAGCACAGGGAGAAATTTCCAAGAAATTCTGCGCGTTATCGACTCGCTTCAACTTACGGCAAAGCACAAATTGGCGACGCCTGCAGATTGGAACCAAGGTGACGATTGCATCATAAGCCCAAGCGTAAGCGATGCAGAAGCGAAGGATGTTTTCCCTGGTTACATAACCGTCAAGCCATACTTGAGAACAACAAAATCTCCTATCTAGCAAAAGGCAGACTATACTTCAGTTCGCTTCTTTTAGGCTCACGCTGAAAGCGTTAGCATGAGGCACTCCTTACTTCAAGGGGTGCCTCTTTTTATTTTAACCAAACGCAAAAATCGAAGCCATTTTCAAGTCTGTCCGCTATATGACATTCAATCTTCTTTGTGTCTGATTTTGAACGTTTTGGCGAGAGCATAAAATCATCATATTGAGTATTCAGGAAAATTATTTTCTCTAATAAGATCGAAAAATTATGCACCCACTGGCAACCATATCTTAACAAGATATAGTAAGGATGATACACCAATCAAAAATCTAATGTTACAGAAAAACATCACTAGGCTAGTTCTTCTACTCGCCATGTTCGCCTCAATTTCACTCACAACTGGATATGCGCAATGCGATGCAGAAGGAGGAATTATCTCTTTTACCGACGGGTCAAATGTCAAAACAATTATTGTTGATGGCGTTCCAGATCCTCTAGATGTTGTTCTTGATGGAAATCAAGTAGGCACCAATTCAGGATGGGTTATCACGGATCTTAACTTGAATATTTTAGGCTTGCCCGCAGCACCTCCATTTGATCTTGACCCAGCAGGCACAGGCGATTGCCTCATTTGGTACATCCGATTCGAGGATGGACTTACAGGCGCAGCAGTTGGCAATAATGCCGCTGATTTAGATGGTTGTTTTGATTTGTCAAATCCAATTACTGTTGAGCGCAAGTTGCCGACAGATGTAAACGGCGGCAATATCTCTTTTACCGGAGGCAATACCTCAGAGAGTATTTGCGTAGACGGCAACCCTGACCCGCTCAACGTTACAGCTGACCCAAGCACTGTTGTCGGTGATTCTCAAGCGTGGGTAATTACAGATACACAAGGAAATATCCTTGGTCTTCCAGCTGCTCCACCTTTCGACCTCGATGGTGCAGGTCCAGGAACTTGCCTCATTTGGTACTTAAGCTTTAACGGTCAAATTACTGGAGCAGCTGTAGGAAATAATGCAGCAGACTTAGTAGGGGATTTCGACCTTTCAAATCCACTTACGGTACAAAGAAATCAAACCGATGGTGGCGCTATCGCTTTTACCAACGGTGCTACAACTACTACGATTATTGTGGACGGAACGCCAGATCCTCTCATGGTAGATCGCGACGGAACAGCAACAGGGTCTAACAGCGCTTGGGTGATCACGGATGCACAAGGAAACATTCTTGGTCTTCCTGCAGCTCCACCTTTCGACCTTGATGGTGCAGGTGTTGGTACATGCCTCATCTGGTATCTACGATTTGAAGATGGCCTTACAGGCGCAGCAGTTGGCAACAACGCAGCTGACTTAATGGGTTGCTTCGATCTTTCAAATCCACTAACCGTTGAGCGCAAGTTGCCGACAGATGTAAACGGTGGCAACATTGAATTTGACGGAGGATCCACGCTCGAAACAATTTGTGTAGACGGTACCCCTGACCCGCTCGACGTTACTGTTGATGGAAGCACTGTTGTCGGCGAATCTCAAGCTTGGGTAATCACAGATACACAAGGAAATATCCTTGGTCTTCCAGCTGCTCCACCTTTCGACCTCGATGGAGCAGGTCCAGGAACTTGCCTCATCTGGAACTTGAGCTTCAATGGCCAAATTACAGGTGCAGCAGTTGGTAATAACGCTGCGGACCTTGTGGGAGATTACGATCTTTCGAATCCACTTACTGTTGTACGCAATTACTCAAATGCTGGTTCGATTGAATTCACCAACGGAGCAACTATCACCACCATAATTGTTGACGGAACTCCAGATCCTCTCGATGTGAATCTAGATGGAACAGCAGCAGGAACAAACCGTGCATGGGTAATTACGGATGATCTCGGCAACATCCTCGCGCTTCCACCAGCTCCGCCATTCGACTTAGATGGTGCAGGCGTAGGAACGTGCCTCATCTGGTACCTCCGTTACGAAGACGGACTAACAGGACTTGCAACTGGAAACAATGCAGCTGACCTAATGGGTTGCTTCGACCTTTCCAATCCTCTCACTGTAGAACGTGAAGATCCAACTACGGTGAACGGTGGCAACATCGAATTTGTAGGAAGTACAACCTCTGAAACAATTTGCGTAGACGGCACCCCTGACCCGCTTGACGTTACTGTTGACGCAAGCACTGTTGTCGGTGATTCTCAAGCGTGGGTAATCACAGATACCCAAGGAAATATC
>CALDTK010000336.1 GCA_937924035.1 uncultured Saprospiraceae bacterium
TTATCGTAAGGCATTTGGTTTTTCGAGTAATGATGATGAGGACGATGAAGCAGACTTTCCCGATATCATTCTGGAGGAAGCGGCCAATGTGCTGGGCGATTTACTTTGAGAATTAGGCTCTTGATATAGGTCTTAGCAAGCTGATCGTGCCTCTGACGCCTGACGGAACATAAACTAAAAATCGCACACTTGATTTTTGAAGCCAAAAAAAAGCCGCAATTTTTGCGGCTTTTTCATTTGGATTTTACACTGGCGCTAAGCGTAACTATTCAGTCGGAATTGGCCATGGATAGTAGAGAGATAAGAGAGACACTGTGGGTCGCTCCATAAGCTGAGATTTCACCACTAGTTAAATCAATTGCTTAGGGATTAAGGAGTCAGCATAAGCTGCAACTCGGATACCCCATAACTTAGGATTTTCCGAGCCCAAAACACCCATAAAGCGGGATTTCCTTAAACAATGTAGCCCACCCCACTTAATTTAATTTTAAATCAATCACTTAGGGAGAGTGGGGTTGGCAACCTGCTTTTTCCTAACAGTTCGGCTGAAAATTCGGCCAATGTAAAGGCGATCCTAGCTGGAGCCGTGAAATTCGGTACTGCCAGAAATCGAGCTAAGAAATTGGTAACCTAGGTGGCGCAGGTCGGTGGCGAATGTCCAACACGAGCTTTGTACCGAATTCTTGCTCGGCACAAAGCGTGAGGTTATCGCACTATCTCGTTGACTCAGCGCTGGCCATTTCACTGTTCTCATCTGAAGTCTCACCACGCCAAATATTTTTCTGAAGCCAAACTAATGTTGAATTTAGAATCACCTGATGCTCGGTCATATGCGTGTGATTGACTTGTTCGTAACCAGAGTAGTTATTGTTGTGGTGAAGGTTTTCATTGGTGTTTGAAATAATTTTTTTAATATCCGAGCTGTATTCCGGTACCAGTCCATCGTTGTCAAAATTACCAATATTTTTTTGAATAATAGAATTCGCGAGAAAATTAACACCAGGGTTACTACCAAACTCGAGAAATTTCTTCCCGCCAGAAATACTTAGAACCTTCGTTTTTTCTAACGCCTTTGTATTAGTGCTTAGGTGTGTCAGTAGCGGTATGCAATCTTCGTTGTCTATTCCCATCAATTCTTTAGCTGAAACACACTTTGGATGAAAGCCGTTGTAGCCCATTGTGCTGAATTCGATAAATCTTACTATTGTCGAAAGAAGACGATTAGTTACGAATGCTCCCGAATGTGGGGTTCCGAAAGTCACGATAGCTGAGATATATTTTCCAGCTTCCGTGAGCTGAACAATAGTCCTAGCGACAAGCCCGCCCATACTGTGCGAAATTAGCACGGGCTGGTTCTTTTCTATTGCTCCTTTGCTCAAAATATTAAAGTGAACTAGCAGTTCCGCCAACTCTATCGCGGCACGGTTGATTCCGTTGTAAGAATCATAGTTGTAACAGAATACGTTAGCACCGATATTGGTAAGTTGTGGACCCAGTGATATAGAAGAATCAAACTTGGTCCAAGATTCGGTAAATCCATGGATCAGAATGACTGTAGGTCTAGTATCGAAATCGTTGTGGTTTGCTCGCGACCTACTTTCGAAATGCAGAAGTTCATTTCCTGTTCTCGCGGATGAATTATTCACAATTGTGGAACCCCGAATATGTCGACTTCTGTTCGGAAACTCACCACCATATTCATATCTTCAGAAATGCTAAACCCCATCGGCCCAGAGTCGGGATCCATCAGATCAAGAATGCCAGGTCGGACATGCACTTGATTTTCTATTAAATCCACTTGCTCTCCAAACGAACGAACTGTGCCACTTTCACCGTAAACACAGAGAATACGAGGCTCATACAGTTTGCCATCTAGCAGCTTTGTTTCCTTTATCGCGAGTGATATTTCTGTCTCGGTAAAATCGGTAAGAATAGTGATAATTTCATCTTTACTAACGGGCTTGATGACAAGAAAATTCAGCCTAACGATATTTGTTATCGCTCTATTGTGAAGAATGGCTATGTCGTCGTTTTCGTTTAGAAGCCCTTTTTCACCGTCTGACAGTGATCTAATACCAACCGCTACGATATCCTGATACTTCGAAACAAATCTAATATTTAAATTGTTATTAAAATACTCAACATAGTCGGCCTTGATAATTCCCGATGTTTCTCCTCGCCTGATCAATACTTCGGCTTTTGGCCGTATATTAGATCCTAGATCTTCCAATTCATGAAATCCTTCAATCCAATACGGAATGTTTCGTACCCGTGCTAAGTCACCCTCTCGTGTTCTGATTACCATTTCATTTTCATTGATGGATACCGAAGTAACGTCAACGAGGGTTAGTTCTGCGTCTACCCAATCTGATAAAATCGCTTTAATTCTTAACAGGGCCTGTCCGAGAATTTGATTTACTTTGCTCTCACTAACGCCCAAACACTCAGCGATTTCTTGCAGGCTGAGACTTTCATCATAATACAAAGTCATGACGAGATTTTCGCGTTCTGGTAGAGGTTTAATAGCGTTTAGTAGGGCGGCCTTGAAATTTACTGGTGTATTTGTCCTACGCCTAATATCATTGTTAGCACCAGATTGATCAAAGCTGAATATTTGCGCTGACATGCTTTCGAATAGAAGTCGATGATACGCACTTAGTGGCATCTCCAATCTATCAGCTACTGTTGTGTTAGTAGCAGCTTGTTCGGTTCCCTGTTCAATATTACGAAGCAAGTCTGACGCTACACTAGAGTTGTGAGGTTTATTCGTAAATGTCCAATCAGTACGACGTATTTCAACAAGCATCGCGCTGCGTATACGGGTTTCCGCGTAGCTTTCAAAACTCGCACCTTGGTTAGGATCGAATTGCCTGGAGGCTTCGATCAAACCAATCATGCCTGCCTGGATCAAATCCTCAGCTTGCACATTGGGGGGAAGCCGGTGCATCAGATGGAATGCGATTCGTTTCACAAGCTTTGCATGCTTGGTGATGAGATCCGTATCTTCCTCTACCGTCCGTTCTATTTCACTTATCCAGGTATCGTTCATATTGAAAACGCGAAGCTTGACAAGGTT
>CALDTK010000337.1 GCA_937924035.1 uncultured Saprospiraceae bacterium
GCTCGGTGCTTACGGCACAACATTAGATTTTTCTCGTCCAACCAAGCTTCGCCAAGGTGTCGACAAGGAAATCCAAATGAGCATTGCTGCAATGGCAGCTGGTAATGTTGATGCAGTCATTTTCCATGGCGACGTCAACCCAGCATTTGATTATCCGCAAAGTGAACGATTTGCGGCTGCATTGGCAAAGGTTCCAATGAGGCTAAGTCTTGCAGGAAGTAACAACGAAACAACAGCACTCTGCGACATGGTCGCTCCTGATCACCATGTGCTTGAGAGCTGGGGTGATGCGGAGCCGATCGGAGGTGTTTACACTGTGATTCAGCCGACAATCCACCAGTTGTGGAATACGCGTCAAGCTGGTCATAGCTTCCTTACCTGGGCAAAAAGTGGTTCACTCGACAAGAGTGCAGAGCAGCCTTATCTAGAATTTATTCGCAGCGTTTGGAAAGGTGCAACATTCCCTGCTCAAACGAGGTTTGCAAGTTTTGATGCATTCTGGGATTCTTCACTTTCTGAAGGTGTCTTTGTTGCTGGCCCTACCTATAGTGCTGCAGACATGGTTGGTTTTAGCGGAAGCGGAAATGCTTCAGCTGTTAGAAAACCATCAGCGGAAGGAACTCTTGAGATGGCGATGTACGAATCTGTGGCTATTGGTCACGGACAGCATGCTGGAAACCCTTGGTTGCAAGAAGTTCCAGATCCTGTAACTCGCACATGCTGGGGTAATTACCTGCAAATCCCTGTTTCCTACTCACATGGGAGCAATTATGACGTGTTCAAAGGCCTTAATAGCGATGAGCTTAAAGGAAGAACTGATATTGTAACTGTAAGTACAGGAGAGAAGGCGGCAGACATCGCCTGTGTCATTCAGTTTGGAATGGCGAAAGACACGGTTGGAGTAGCAACAGGATATGGTCGTACAATAATTGGTAAGTCTGGTCAGAACGTTGGGGCAAATGTTTTCCCGATGGCCTCGATTGATGCTGATGGAAACCGCCAGTATTATGCAACTGATGTAGCCGTCAGTGAAGCAATTGAAGAAGATGATCGCTTTGCGATTGTTCAGTACCACCACACCATGGGGGTTACTGGAAAGGACGAAGGTGAGCCTGTAGTTGTTGACGAGGAACGTACACTCTTCAATGGTTATGGAGGTATCGCCAAAGGTTACGAAGGTAACTTGACCGAACGTTCAATCATTCGCACGGCTGACCTTGCAGAGGTTGATTCATTTGTTGACGATCTCGTTCACGAGCGTGAGCACCACCAAAAGCTTAATAGCCACTCTCTTTACGAAGGGCACGATGAGCAATACGAAATGGGCCATCACTGGGGCATGTTCGTAGACTTGAACTCTTGTACAGGTTGTTCGGCTTGTGTCGTTGCTTGTATATCTGAAAATAATACACCAGTTGTCGGTAAGAACGAAGTTGCTCGTCACCACGAGATGACTTGGTTGCGTATCGATCGCTATTACTATGGTGACGTAGACAACCCACAAGTTGTTTACCAACCGATGATGTGCCAGCACTGTGATAACGCTCCTTGTGAGAACGTTTGTCCAGTAGCTGCAACAAACCACTCTTCAGAAGGTCTCAACCAGATGACCTACAACCGTTGTATCGGTACGCGTTATTGCGCGAATAACTGCCCTTACAAGGTTCGTCGCTTCAACTGGATGGATTACACCACTGCTGATATCTTTATTGGTAACGAACCAGGATTGATGGAGGATGATGTAGTACCAGTAGGTGGTGAAATGCCATTTGGTGCGGATAACCTCACTAGAATGGTACTCAACCCTGATGTTACTGTTCGCAGTCGTGGAGTTATCGAAAAGTGCTCCTTCTGTGTTCAGCGTATTCAGGCTGGAAAGCTGACATCTAAGCGTGAAGGCCGCTCTCTTCGAGATGCAGATGTACGTACTGCATGTCAGACCGCTTGTCCTACTGGTGCGATCACATTTGGTGATCGAAACAACGCTGAAGGCGATCTCATGCAAGTTTGGAACGCTCCAGTTAATTACCTCGTATTAGAGGAAGTTAACGTAGCTCCATCAGTCATGTATTCTGCAAAAATTACTAACCGCAACACCGATTTGATTCCGCACGACACACACGTCGGAGGAGATCATGATGGTGGACATTCTTAAGAACCTCCTCACTGTTCATTTATGAGCGCACCAATTTCATCGTTACGTGAGCCACTAGTATTAGGGCATAAGACGTATCACGACATTACGGAGGACATTTGTTCTCCAACGGAAAGCACCCCGAACGCGGCGTGGGTAGCTGCCTTCATCCTGTCTGTTACCTTACTAGGACTTTATGCATTCTGCTTAGTAGTTACCATCTGGTTCGGTATTGGTACTTGGGATCTTAACCGTACTGTAGGGTGGGGTTGGGACATCACCAACTTTGTTTGGTGGGTAGGTATCGGTCACGCGGGTACTCTCATCTCTGCGATCCTTCTTCTCTTCCGTCAAAAGTGGCGTACTGGTGTAAACCGTGCAGCAGAGGCGATGACCATCTTCGCAGTCGTTTGTGCAGGTCAGTTTCCGCTCATTCACATGGGACGTCAGTGGTTGGCTTTTTTCATCTTCCCGTATCCAAACACACGTGGTCCGCTTTGGGTGAATTTCAACTCTCCACTTCTTTGGGACGTTTTCGCAATCTCGACTTACCTCACGGTTAGTTTGCTTTTCTGGTACTTAGGATTGGTTCCTGACTTTGCAACTGTACGTGACCGTTCGAAAGGACTTCGACGCAAGATTTATAACATTCTATGTTTCGGATGGACTGGTGCAGCAAAGCACTGGTCTCGTTGGGAGTCAATGGCATTGGTTCTTGCAGGTCTTTCTACACCACTAGTACTCTCAGTGCACACAATTGTAAGTTTTGACTTCGCGACCTCAGTTATTCCAGGCTGGCACACAACCATCTTCCCACCTTATTTCGTAGCAGGAGCAATCTTCTCTGGATTCGCGATGGTATTAACGCTAATGCTTATCGCTAGAAAGGTTCTTAATCTTGAGCAGTACATCACGATTGCGCACATTGAATCAATGAACAAAGTGATTCTACTTACAGGGTCAATTGTGGGTGTAGCTTATCTCACTGAGCTTTTTGTTGCTTGGTATTCAGGGTATGTCTACGAGCAGTTTGCATTTTTCAATCGTGCACTCGGTCCTTACTACTGGAGTTACTTCGGTATGATGGCTTGTAATGTGATTTCTCCGCAACTATTCTGGAAGAAGTCCTGGAGACGCAACATCACATTGACCTTTTTCATGTCGATCTTCATCAACATAGGAATGTGGTTTGAGCGTTTCGTGATCATTGCGACTACACTTGCGCGTGACTATCTCCCTTCAAGCTGGAGTTATTACATCCCAACCTGGGTAGAGATCGGAATTTTTGTAGGTACAATAGGACTATTCTTCACGTTGTTCCTCGTGTTTACACGTGTTGCACCGGTGATAGCCATTGCTGAGATTAAGTCTATTCTTAAGAGTTCGGGAGATCAATACAGTGATCACCCAGACTATCAAGACGGTCCTGCAAAGTCAGATCAAGTTCTTCAAAATCAACCTAGCTAATCCAAGTATAATGGCGAATACAAGCGACAGCACGTACATGGAACCATCAGATGATGTACACGCAGAAGGTATACATGCGGGTGGGACACCCATTGTGTATGGTTTATATGACGACGAGGTAGATTTGATTGAGGCTGTGCGTAAAGCAAATGCTGATCATCTTGATATTTACGATGTCTACACTCCATTTCCTGTTCACGGGTTGGATCCAGTAATGGGCATTGAAGAGAGCCGCCTCCACATCGGTGGATTCGTCTACGGAGCCTTAGGTACATTGACAGCATTCGGGTTTATGACTTGGGTGTTTACTCGTGACTGGCCGATCATTTTTGGAGGTAAGCCGTATTTTTCTGCTCCAGCATTTATCCCAATCACATTTGAGCTCACAGTTCTCTTTTCTGCAATTGGAATGGTATTGAGTTTCTATCTCATTTGTGGTCTTGGCCCTGGTGCAGCGGAAGTCAATATTGATGACCGCATTACTGATGACAAATTTTGCTTAGCCTTCTCTTCTAAAGGAATTGGCCAAGCTGATCGCGACCAGTTCGCAGATTTTTTCCGTTCGACCGGTGCTTCTGAAACAAGCGCTAAAGTTCTTTAAGTCGACCTATGAAACGAATTCTAGCATATTCACTTTTCGCAATTGGACTATCGGTTTTAATCGGTTGTTCAAAGCCAGATGTGAATTCACCAGGTGCTGAGTATATGCCAGATATGGCGCACTCAATCGCCTATGAAGCAAACACCTACTTCGACTATTACTACAATACGTGGGATAGTGCAAGTGTGAAGCGTAAATATGACTTGGTGCAACCAGGGTTGCCTGTCAAAGGAACTGTTCCTCGAGGATACGCTAGCCAGCACTTTGCTGGAGTAGGAGCCGGGGAGGGAGCAGTTGATGCTCAAGCAACAGCACTTGCCGGATTATATGGTGTCACAAATAACATTCAGGACATTTCAACGCCAGCGAGCGGTAGCGTTCCATATTACTATAAGGATAGTGATGCGGATCGACTTCGAGCAATTGCGGATATACAAAATAACCCTTTCCCGATTACCGTAGATGGTTTAGCACGTGGGAAGGAACTCTATAATATCTTCTGTGGCATTTGTCACGGTGAAAAGGGAGATGGTAACGGTGTCATTTATGAAAATGGCGCTTACCCAGCAGCACCTGCTAACTTTTTGCAAGAATCTTGGGTCGATACCAGCTCAGGAGCATTTTACCATGCGATCATGCATGGAAAAAACGTAATGGGTAATTACAAGGACAAGGTTTCTTACGAGGAGCGTTGGCAGATAATCCACCATATCCGTGCACTTCAGGCTAAAAAATTTGAGAAGGAGTACACAGCAGAGCAAAACACACTTGTACCAAGTCGAGCGATGCCAGCGGCTACAAACCCACGCTACGCAAAAGCTAAGGAAGCAAGTTTCTCTTCTAATCACGTCTCTCATAGTGGTACTCATCATTCAATGATGAATCATGGTTCTGATGGGATGATTGATCACGGTTCGCATTCAGTGGATCATGGTACGAACTCCGAGCATCACAGTTCAGATATGATACATCACGCTTCCGATAAGGTGGAGCATGCTTCCGATAAGATGATGGATCATAGCTCTGATATGATGGAAGAAGGTTCTGAAAAGAAGAATGGCCTTGGCTCCAAAATTAAAGGTCTCGGTTCTAAGATCAAGAACATTAGTTCTAAGAAGAAAGAAGGTTCGGGATCTAACCACGAAGAACATTAAACGAATTGTCTAGAGTTGATTAGTTTTTTGATTTTTCAACTTTCGCCAAAACCTCACCCGTCTACACTAAGCCAAGCATTTTATCATGGCTGATACTTTAGTTCACGCAGATAGCCACGCACACGGTCACCACGAGGTGGACCCTGGTCCGCTACGTTACACAATGGGTAGTGCTACGCGCACCACTTTAATTGGTGGGGTAGTGTTAGGCATTATTTGTCTCGTCCTTTCATTTTTTCAGGACGATACTATTCAACACACTCGCTTTTGGAGTAACTGGTTACACAACAGTGTGTTTTTCATGGGGATTTCCTTCATGAGCCTTTTCCTGGTAGCAGCAAAAGTTCTTTTCTATTCGGGTTGGCATACGGTGTTCAAACGTGTTTGGGAAGCTTACGCTCAATTTCTACCCGTAGCAATTGGGTTGATGATTCCAATTGTTATTGGAATTTTCATGCACTTCAATCACCTCTATCATTGGGCTGACGCATCCGCACTAGCAGAAGATAAGCTGTTAGCTGCTAAATCTGCATTCCTAAATCCTGTTTGGTACGCAATTGCAGCAATTGTAATTCCTGCAATCTGGTATTTTGTATTCGCTGTACGTCTTAGAGCTCTTTCTAAAGATGAGGACAAGAATGGCTCAGGAGACTTTGAACAGCACAAGAAAATGCGCAAAACAGCTGGAATTTTCTTGCCAATTGCTGCCTTTAGTTCTGCTGCTGTCATCTGGCAATTAATCATGTCGGTAGATGCGCATTGGTATTCAACACTTTTTGCATGGTACGCAACCGCTTCTTGGTTAGTCTCAGCTGTTGGTCTTACGATTCTATTACTTGTCTTCCTTAAGATTCAGGGATACTTCGGTCAAGTAACAACTGAACACCTGCACGATTTGGGTAAGTACTTATTTGCTTTTAGTATTTTCTGGTCCTACCTCTGGTTTTCTCAGTTCATGCTGATCTGGTACGGAAACGTTGGCGAAGAGACGGTTTACTTCCAAACCCGAATGGAGCAGTTTCCTTTCTTGTTTTGGGCAAACCTTGCAATTAACTTTGTATTGCCGTTCTTGATTTTGATGGCAAACACTACTAAGCGTAAGCTAGGTATTCTATCCTTTGTAGCTATAATGTGCGTGTTTGGTCACTGGTTAGATTTCTTCCAGATGCTCAAGCCTGGTATTTTGGAGACAGCTGTACATGCTGCACACACTCCAGGTGCCGATTCTCATGGAGAAGATCTTCATATGCATGACGCACATGCTGCTGCTAGTGATGATCATTCAGATCATGGTGAAGAACATGCTGCTGATGCACATGGAGAGGCTGGCCATCATGGAGAAAGTAAGAGTTATGCTGGTTTTATGGCTCCAGGACTAATTGAGATAGGAACTTTTTTAGGTTTTCTATCCCTGTTCTTCTTTGTTGCATTGGGCGCACTTTCTAAAGCCAACTTGGTGCCTGCGAACGATCCATACTTAGAAGAATCGTTACATCACCACGTGTAACTATCATTGTAGTTTAGACTGGTTCTAAACGAATTTGTTTTGAAAACTGATGACATAGACGAAGAGTTTCAACTATAGTTTTGGGACACCTTCGAAAAGCTTTTTTCCGATGACTGCATTAATCATTTTTATTTGTTTGGTCATGCTCGGCATCATTGTCGTTCAGATTTCTCGCGTTCGTGAGATTTCTGCAGCAATGCGTGGTGAAGAGCAAGCTTCCATCAACTCCACCAATCGCAACGGCTGGGGACTTTTGGTTTTCATGGTTGTTTTCCTTATAGGAACAGTCGTCTCAGCCATTTACTACAAAGACTCTATGCTAGGGTATGGTCCTTGGGAGGCGTCTAGTGCGCACGGCCACCTTATTGACGATGGAATTGCGATTACGCTATTCTTTACCGGAATCGTATTCGTGCTTACGCACATCCTGCTTTTTTGGTTTGCATACCGATATCGCAAGACAAAGAGTCCGAAAGCTGACTTTATTAGTCACGATAATAAGTTGGAGGTCATCTGGACCCTTATTCCTGCCGTGGTTATGACAGGACTCGTAGTAAGTGGACTAGATGCATGGAACACAATCATGGCTGATGTTCCAGATGGGGCTGTACTCGGTCAAGATTACACCGAAATTGAGGCAACTGGTTATCAATTTGCTTGGGATCTCAGATATCCAGGAGCTGATAATCTTATCGGAACGAAGAATTTCCGGATGATTTCAGCGACCAACCCACTAGGTCAAGACTGGTCTGATGCGAAGAATCATGATGATATGCTGCCCGGAGAAATCGTTCTACCTGTGGGTAAACCAGTTCGTGTGCGTATTACATCAAAAGACGTTCTTCACAACTTTTACCTTCCTCACTTTCGCGTGAAAATGGACGCCGTTCCTGGTATGCCAACATACTTCGTGTTTACTCCAATCATTACGACTGATAGTATGCGTAACCGTTTAAGTGAGTACCCTGATTACCAAGTTCCTTCTGATCCAGAAGATCCTGAAAGTGAACCAAGATGGAAGGCATTCAACTACGAGTTAGCTTGTGCCGAACTATGTGGGACAGGTCACAATTCCATGCGTCGTATTGTAAAGATTGTTGATGAGGCTGAATATCAAAAGTGGTTGTCTGAACAGTCCTCATATTATCTGAGCAATATCCGTAATACTGATGCTGATCCTTACAAGGGGCAGGTAATTGCTGCAGAACTTAGCCAGCAAAAGAGAGAGTTGACCACTGCAATGCAGTATGCAATGTCTGGTGTTGATTCTCTAGATCGGGTTGTTCGTCTTCGAAACATCTCTTACGAAACAGGTTCAGCTAACCTTACGGCCATCTCAAGTTATGAGTTGAGCAATGTTGTAGAAATCTTGCAACAGTATCCAGATATTCGTGTTGAGATAGCAGGGCACACCGATAACACTGGTGACCCGCAATCAAACATGGCGTTAAGTGAAGCCCGCGCAATGAGTGTCTCAAATTACCTTACAAGTAAAGGAATTAGTAGCAGCAGATTTACAGCTGTCAGAGGATACGGATCAACGCGTGAAGCAACAAGCAACGATACAGAAGAGGGTCGTGCTGAGAATCGCCGGACTGAATTTATCGTAGCGCTAACTAACCAAGAAGCACTTTAAGGGCGCTTCCCGTATTAAAGAAAACATAATCCAACATTATGTCAAGTGTAATCACCAGACCACAGAACGAAGAGACGTTTATCGAGGAGGATGGGTACGATGATCATTTCCATGATCACCATCATGGAGATAAGTATCAGTCTAACTTCATCACCAAGTACATCTTCTCGATGGACCACAAGATGATTGCCAAGCAGTTCCTAATTACTGGAATGTTCTGGGCGGTTATTGGTGCGGCAATGTCTTTGGTTTTCCGCCTTCAACTCGGTTTTCCTGCAGGAGATATTTCTTGGTTAGAGCCTTTCCTAGGGAAGTGGATCACCATGAGCGCTGATGGCGTTGGATCTCTATCTACAGAATTTTACTACGCAATGGTGACCATGCATGGTACAATTCTGGTCTTCTTCGTTTTGACTGCAGGTCTTTCGGGAACCTTTTCGAACTTGCTTATCCCCCTCCAGGTAGGTGCACGTGACATGGCCTCGCCATTATTGAACATGCTTTCTTATTGGTTCTTCTTTTTAGCTGGTGCGGTGATGTTTGCATCACTCTTTTTGAGCACAGGACCATTCTCTGGTGGTTGGACAGCTTATCCTCCGTTAAGTGCCTTACCTCAGGCCAGTACAGGTAGTGGAGCTGGTATGACTCTTTGGTTAGTGAGTCTGACACTCTTTGTTGTATCTGTTCTACTAGGTGGAATCAATTACGTAACCACAGTATTAAATCTTCGTACCAAAGGGATGAGTATGTGGCGTTTGCCACTGACTATTTGGGCATTTTTTGTTACCGCAATCATCGGTATCCTAAGTTTCCCTGTACTCGTTTCAGGCTTCCTTCTTCTGATGTTTGATCGGGGTATGGGTACGAGTTTCTACCTAAGCGAGATATTTATTGGAGGTCAAGCGCTAGACCACGTAGGTGGTAGTGCGTTACTCTATCAGCACTTGTTCTGGTTCCTAGGTCACCCTGAGGTATACATCATTGTACTTCCTGCCATGGGTATCGTTTCGGAAGTACTCGCCGTGAATGCACGTAAGCCAATCTTTGGATACAAAGCGATGGTTTTTTCAATCCTCGCGATTGCGTTTTTGAGTTTCATTGTTTGGGCACACCACATGTTTATGTCAGGTGTCAATCCATTCATTAGTAACTTCTTCGTGGTTTTCACGCTGATCATTGCTGTTCCATCAGCGGTAAAAGTATTTAACTGGATTTCTACGCTTTACCGTGGTTCAATTCGCTTCAACTCTGCAAGTCTTTTTGCGATTGGTTTTGTATCGATGTTCATTTCAGGTGGCCTTACAGGTATTTGGTTGGGTAACTCTTCAATTGACATCCAACTGCACGATACGTACTTTGTAGTAGCTCACTTCCACATTGTGATGGGTGTTGCAGCGTTCTTTGGGATGTACTCTGGAGTTTACCACTGGTATCCAAAAATGTATGGTCGCTTCATGAACGAGACTTTAGGTCAGATTCACTTTTGGGGTACAATCATCAGTGCTTATGCTATTTTTTGGCCAATGCACTATCTAGGAATGGCGGGGGTTCCGCGCCGCTACTACAGCTTCAACAATTTCGACTTTACTAGTCAGTTTGGTGCTATGAACGCTTTCATTACGATTGCTGCCTTTGTTGCCTTTGCATTCCAGGTCTTGTTGATCATCAACTTCTTTTACAGTATGTACAAAGGCAAGAAGATGACAACTCGAAATCCTTACAACGCTACCACATTAGAATGGACGACTCCTATCGAAGGTATCCACGGCAACTGGCCAGGTAAGATTCCTAGCGTTCACCGTTGGGCATATGATTACGGTAAGTTTGGTGAGGATGCAATCGCCCAATATGTTCCTGTATCAGAGGCTGAAGCCATAGCTGATAAAGAACTAGTTCACTAAACTCAAATCCGAATAGCGTTTAATAACACAATAGGGCAGAACTCATACGTTTTGCCCTATTGTTGAATCAAAGCAAAGTGTCGTCAACTAATAACAGAAATAGCGAGCAGGCAAGAACTGCACTCCGTGGTCCATTTGATGGTCTGCGTGACTTTGCTATGTTGACAAAGATTCGTTTAACGGCAACTGTTGTGCTTTCTGCAGCTCTAGCTTATTTGGTTGCAGCTCCCATTTTCAATATCGCAACGTTTACAGCGATTATCATTGGTGGTTTCGGAACTACCATGGCAGCGAACACGCTCAATCAGGTCCTCGAGCGAGATCATGATCAGCAGATGAAACGGACAGAGGATCGCCCTTTGGCCCAAGGTCGGATGACGGTATCTCATGCTGTTCTTGCCGCGGGTCTTCTCTCTCTTGTTGGGACGATCTCTTTGGCACTTATAAATCCATTGGCAGCTTTACTAGGTATGGTTGCCTTGCTTAGCTATGCCTTTGTATACACGCCAATGAAGCGCTACTCTGTAGCAGCTGTTTTTATTGGTACCATCCCTGGAGCAATTCCAGCACTCATAGGAACCGTAGCAGCAGAAGGGTGGATTACAACCTTAGGTTGGTCACTGTTTGCTATTCAAGTACTATGGCAAATTCCTCATTTTTGGGCCATTGGTTGGTTAGGATTTGATGATTACCAAAAGGCTGGATTTAAGCTGTTACCCGTAACGTCTTCTGGAGAAAGAGATCCTGGAACAGGGCTCCAATCCATGCTTTTCGCATTCATTCTTGCAGGCCTTGTATGGATTCCTTTTCAAACAGGTAGTTTCTCCTTTCTTGCTGCTTTACTTAGCTGCATCATGGGACTAGGGTATGCTTGGTTTGGTTACAACCTTTGGCGTAAACGCGATCGTAAAAGCGCGTTACAGCTTATGTTCTTTTCACTTGCTTACTTACCGCTTGTTTTCGCATTCGGTTGGCTCCTATAAAGTAAAGGAATGTCTACAACAGGTCTACTTAGCAGAAACAAGATCCATCCACTACGGTTGGCGCTATTCATCTCTTGCGGCAGCATTTTGATGATGTTTGGTGCACTTACGAGTGCGTACATAGTTCGCCAATCTGCTGGAAATTGGTTGGAATTTGATCTTCCTAATCTTTTTTATGTGAGTACTGGTGTTCTTTTATTGAGCTCTGTAACGCTACAGGCCTGCTATTCTGCCTTCGGCAAAGGGCATGTTACGTTGTACAGAGGGTTACTTGCTTTAACCTTGATTCTTGGTTTAAGCTTTGTGATTCTTCAATTTCAAGCATGGGAAGCCATGTTCGATGCAGGACTACCTTTAAAGGGCAATCCGTCACCAAGTTTCGTCTATGTTCTTAGTGGATTACACGCTGCTCACGTTCTCGGAGGTCTTGTATCTTTGGTCGTAGCTGTAATTCACGGTTTTCGTCTACCTGTTCTTGCAACTCCTCGTCGTAAACTGCGACTTCAGTTAACGCTGACGTATTGGCATTTCATGGATTTTCTTTGGATTTATCTTCTGTTGTTTTTTGTTTTGCAGCGATAAACCTAACGTGCCCTCACACGTATCAACTCTCTTATGGCAACTGCTACTGAAACCCCTACTTCGAATACCCATACGCAAGAAGCGCATTGGGATGGAGCTAGTAAGCCCTTTAGAGTGGGCTATGGCAAATTGATGATGTGGTATTTCCTCGTCTCTGATGCTTTCACCTTTGCTGGATTCTTAATTGCTTACGGAGCTTTACGCTTCAGTATGCCTACTTGGCCAGTACCGGATTTTGTATTCAAAACATTGCCGTTCGATCTTCACCTCTTAATACCTGGTAAGATTGCTCCGCTAATTTTCGTGACGTTTATGTCTTTCGTTTTGATAATTAGCTCTGTAACAATGGTTCGAGCCGTTCAGGAAGGTGAGCGAGAGAACAAGTCTGGTGTTGTTAAATGGATGCTCCTCACTGTAATTGGGGGAGCTGGCTTTCTTGGGTGTCAAGCTTGGGAGTGGTCAAACCTCATAGGGAAGGAGCATATGTCGCTCACAACGAACCCATTTGGTACGCACGTCGCTGACGGTACTTATACTGTTGATGAACACGGGATCCCTTATGCACCAGGAGTTGAAGCCGAGACTTTCGAGGCAGGCGAGAGCTACATCGTTCACCAGGAAAACGGTGAATGGATCAAGCGATCTTTCCAGACAGTTGATCAACCAGGAGTTGTCCAAAAGCAAGAGTTCGGTCCAAGAGCTTTTGGTGCACTTTTCTTCTTCATCACAGGTTTTCACGGTTTTCACGTTTTCTCAGGACTTGTTTTTCTTCTGATCATCGCACTTAACTCGGCCTCGGGTCAGTACGCGGCGAGAAAAAATGGTTATGAGATGGTCGAGAAAATAGGGCTCTATTGGCACTTTGTCGATTTGGTTTGGGTATTTGTATTCCTAGTGTTTTATCTCATATAACACATATAGAATCTTCCCATTCCTAACGCTCCATTCAGGAGCACTTTTCCCAATCTCAATAATATTATCATAATGGCTGATCACTTGTCTTATGAGCAAAGCAAGAAAATGGTCTTTCGTGGACTAGGTCTTCTCGCAGCAATAACTCTCGTCGAAGTATTATTTAGTCTTGCAGGCAAAGGTTATGTACCTGGTCTTGGATTTCTTTCTGGTGGAGGAGTAACGGTCTATATCGTTGGCTTTATCCTCATCGCATTGTCGCTGTACAAAGCAAAATTTATCATCTATGACTTCATGCATATGAAGTACGAGGCCAAAGGTTTGGCGATGACGGTTTTACTACCTGTCGGATTACTTTTTTGGGGCATGATAGCTTTCTTTAATGAAGGAAATTACTGGGGAGAGCGCCGTGATGACATTAAGGACAGGAATAAAATTGAGGTTTCAGCCCCTCCAGCTGTATCTCCAATTGAGCGATCGCCTGTAGCTTCTCCACAAGTCCTTGGACAAGATCAATAGATTCTTCTGATATCAAGTCTTTCTTTTCTTCAAGATAGACGCGAGTGTTTTTGTCTTTCATCCAATTGTATTGAATATCATGGCAAAACGATCACCTGTATGGTTCTCCATGTTACTTCTAGGAATATTACTCGTAGTATTTCCTTTAGGTAGTTTCCTTTATTTAAAGGCAGGAATCAACTACCGCATTGAGTCCTTAAATGAGCTTGAGCCCTTAGGGTCTGCAGAAGCTTTTGGTCTTACTAAAAGCACTGAAGAGAAACCTGCTGTCTATCTGTTGTATACTACTCCTGGGGCCTTAAGTGACTCGGTCGCAATTACAGTCAAGAAAGTCCATGAAGCATTCAATCATGAACCTGCAGTAAATTTTGTAGGTATTGGGAAATCGCCTTTTCTATTAATTGAAGACCTGCTTCAGTCAGATCAAATCGAGCGTACTTCTGAAGTAGTTAAAGCGTTTCAAGATTTAACCTCTGACTCTCAGTTCTGTAAGAACGTTCCTCTTGAGCATCAAGGACTCTTAGTTGATAGAGAAGGCATGGTGCGCAGATGCTATGACCTTCACAATGGCCCGGATGTGACACGTATGGTGGAGCACCTGACGATATTGGTGCCTCCAGCTCCAATCGAAGATGTAATTCTAGAACGCCAGAAAGAATACTAATGGACGCTGGATATCCTTCCGTTCAGGAGAGAAGACCTGAGTTAGCAAAGAAGCTCAATAAATGGGCTTGGGCGATTACTGTCTTCATTTCCATTGCAGTTGTGGCGATGCAGAAGATCGTCATTCCTTTACCCGAAGGAGTCTCCTTTTTATGGCTTCCTCCTTTTTATTCAACCTTGAATGCGCTCGCTGGGGTTTGCTTGTTGTTTTCGCTTTACTTCATCAAAACAGGTGATATCAAAAAACACAAGGCTGCTAATGTGCTAGCTTTATTGCTGTCAGTTTTTTTCATACTTGGCTACGTTGCTTATCACTTAACGACAGAATCAACAAAGTTTGGGGGAGAAGGCGCAATACGAACATTCTACCTTATTCTTTTAGCGACCCACGTGATCTTAGCAACGATAAGCTTGCCTTTGATTCTATTCACTTTCATCCGCTCCTATACAGGGCTGATCGCAGAACATAAGAAAATGGCGAGATGGGTTTACCCAATCTGGCTTTATGTATGTTTTACAGGCCCGATTTGTTACCTGATGTTACGTCCATATTACCCAAGCTAACAACTTGCTATTCCTTCTACTGTTACCTTTGTACTATGCGAAAGCCTCTCGTCATCTTAACATTTTTCACACTCGCTCTCTTTGTTACACCAACAGTGTCTGTTGCACAGTGTCCGATGTGTAAGATTAGTATGGAAAGTAACCTCAATAATGGAGGGACTGCGGGCAAAGGTTTAAATAAAGGTATCCTTTACCTCTTCAGCCTACCATATCTAATCATTGGAGGCCTAGGTTATTACTGGTACAAAAACCAGAAGTTGGTTGACATGGATCAGCCGAGTGAGAATTAGGCTCCCACTCAGTATAGATCCGAATCTATCGTATCTTTTTTCACTTGCCTTCCTTTATAAGCTAACCCCAAGAGGACCCAGGCCATAATAAAGGCTATCCCACCAATAGGAGTAATAGCTCCTATCCAGCCAGCGCTTTCAGCACCTAAGAGTTCGCGTGTTGCAACGAAGTATAGGCTTCCACAAAACAAGAGTAAGCCTATCCCAAGCAGTTTTCCAGCCCAGTCTAACTTGGCGTTCCATCCATGTAGTGATCCTACGAGGTAGACAGCAAGCAGAACTAGTGTATGAATGAAGTGATAAAAATTAGCAGTAGAGTAGACCTCTGCACGTTTTGGCGAAAGCTGTCCTTCTAAAGCATGTGCTCCGAACGCGCCAAGCGCGACAGCTAGTGCACCTGAAAGGCATATGAAAAGTAGCCAATTATGAGCTTTATCCCTTAATTGTCCAGTCGATCTCAGTTTGTCCATTTGCTTTTAAGTATTCGTTGGCCTTAGAGAAATGTTTGCTCCCAAAGTAAGCGCCTCTTGCTAAAGGACTAGGATGCGCTGCTTTTAAGATTAGATGTTTAGACTCATCTATGAGTTCAGCTTTGGCTTTCGCGGAGTTACCCCAAAGCATGAAGACTAGGCCTTCGCGTTTCTGCGATAACGTCTGTATGACACAGTCAGTAAAGAAATTCCAACCAAATTTTTGATGACTCTTAGGTGTCTTGTGTCGGACGGTTAAGATCGTATTTAATAGAAAGACTCCTTGTTCAGCCCAATCGCTCAAATCACCATGCCCTGGAGCTTCGAAGCCAATATCCTCGGCCATTTCCTTATATATATTCCGCAGAGATGGAGGAACACGAACCTCTTTTGGAACACTAAACGAGAGACCCATTGCCTCGCCTGGATTATGATAAGGGTCTTGACCTAACACAATTATTTTAACTGCTTTAAAGGGCGTTTTGGCGAAAGCCTCAAAAATTTTAGGTCCTGGAGGGTAAAAAGTATTTCCTTCCTCTTTTTCTTGCTTAAGCTTAGTGACTAATTCAATGAAATAGGGCTTTTGGAATTCTCCTGATAACACTTTTTTCCAGCTAGATTCGAGCTTCACCTCAATGGGAGTGCGAGGTGAATCTATATTTTCGGTCTTGGCCATCAGAAAATCTATTTTTCAGGCAACAATGCACCTTCAACAATGCGCAAGAAAGGTAGTAACGTGTTAAGTTTGCGCCACAATTGGTCCCATAGCTCAGCTGGATAGAGCATCTCACTTCTAATGAGACGGTCACAGGTTCGAATCCTGTTGGGATCACCAGAGAAACGAGACCTTCCTTAAGGTCTAAAACTCGATTGAAAAAGCCTCTGACGCTTGAAGTTCGCTTCAAAGTGTCAGAGGCTTTCTTTTTCAGGTGTGCGAAGCGTCCTGCCAAAGCTCAGCATACATGCAGATTATGGGGAGTTCGATTTGTTTAACGGCGAATGATTGACAACACTCTGACGACACTATTCAAAATACAGCTAGAAGAATCCTACTTGATCTATAACCCGTGCGTAGCGAGTAGATCAACCTCCATACTTCACAATGGACTCACGAATGCGTTCTCGTCTATTTTCAGGACTTGGGTGAGTGCTAGAAAACTCTGCCTGTCGAGAACCACCAGAAGCTGCTTCGAGAATATCCATCACTCCAATGAGTGACTCCGGTTGATAGCCTGCTTCAATCATGAAGCGAACACCAAGCTCATCGCTTTCAAGCTCTTGTTCTCGACCATAGCTCATTGTCATCAAGTTAGCGACAACCCCTGCAAGTTGACCGCCACCACCACCACCCATGCCGACAGCAGCTGCCCCAGAAAGGCCCTCAGCCAGTCTCTGCTGAGATATTCGCTCAGCTGAGTGCCTAGCAACGACATGACCAACTTCGTGGCCAAGTACACCTGCTAGCTGGTCGATGTCCTTAAGCCTTGTATATAGTGCTCGTGTAATGAAGATTTGACCACCAGGAAGAGCGAATGCATTCACTGTGTTGGGATCAGCAAGCAAATGAAAATCGTATTGATAAGATGTTTTTGATGCAGCCGAATGCTGAACGATTTTGCGTCCAACCTGATCCACTAGTTGTTGATCTTGAGCACTTGCATCAAGTCCACCATGCTGCTGGGCCATTTGTGGAGCAGACTGTACACCAAGCATAATCTCTTCTTCCACGCTTAAGGAAATCCTTTGCTCTTCACCTGTGACCTCGTTGTAATCCGTATTCATATAGTAGCGACCTAACGTAAAAAGGGCCATTACTATAGCAATTAGCAGTGTTCCAGATATCTTGCGCATAATCAAGGTTTTGCCGAAAGGTAACTTTTGAAAATTAAACACTCCTACACTGAATACTGTTACTTGGGCAGTCCTTAACACTCATAAGCGATATCATTAGCTTTGAATACAACCACTTCAGACACTCAAGACCCAAGTTCTGCTCTTGAGGATCGAATCACTAGACAAGGATCTGCTACGATTCCAACACCGCAGGGGACTTTTGAGCTGGTAGCTTTCGCCAAAACTGCGACCGATCCAATGCCTATCATGGCAATGGTAGCCGAGGGGACTGATTTTTCTAAGCCGGTACTTGTGAGGTTTCATAGCGAATGCCTCACTGGGGACCTTTTTCACAGTTTACGTTGTGATTGCGGAGAGCAGTTGGAAGAAGCCATGCGACGCACAAGCAAAGAAGGGGGAGTAATACTTTACCTAAGACAAGAGGGACGTGGCATTGGTATCATCAATAAGCTGAAAGCGTACCAACTACAGGATAAAGGGGCTAACACGATTGAAGCCAATGAATTACTCGGGCTACCTGTAGATAGTCGCAACTACAGTCAAGCCATTCACATTTTGGAGCAGCTTGGGATAGATAAGGTTCGCTTACTCACGAACAATCCGCTCAAAGTTAAGGCTTTCGCCAAAACAGGTGTCGAGGTGATAGAGCGGGTGGCATTGGAAATCGAAAAGCGTCCAGAAAACGAGCATTATCTCAACACGAAGCGTGATGCTATGGGCCACAAATTGAAGTAATCGATAGCTTTCTACTGCTCCAGTAGTTGACTAATCTTTTTCTTGCGAGTCGTCAATTTCCTCTTTATGAATCTACCGACTTGCTCTCCTTGCTTCACGCCCTCCCAAATAGCAGGGCCATAGTGGATACCTCCATATAGCCTTGAAACTGC